>CADBYN010000028.1 GCA_902798835.1 Candidatus Avelusimicrobium bubulum
TGACCGGGTAAAGATCCTTCTTTATCGTACAGTCCAAGAGGCACTTAATAATGTAGTTAAGCATGCCCATGCTACCCAAGTAAATATCACGCTTAAACGTGCAAAAGATCAATTATTTTTGACGATCCAAGATAATGGAGAGGGGTTTGTTCGCTCCAAGGGGAATTCGCTGCATCATGTGGGGCTTTTAGCTATGAAAAATAGTGTCAATTTACTGGGGGGGCATCTGACAATCTCGAGTAAATTAGGTAAAGGGACGCGTATCGCGGCCGTTTGCCCTTGTATGGTATATGAGGATAACTGATGACAATTAAAATTATATTAGCCGATGACCATGCGCTTGTTCGCCAAGGCGTTCGCATGATGTTGGAAACGGCCGGGAAAGAATTTAAAGTAATCGGAGAAGTTGCTAACGGAGAGGAATTAATAAAACTGGCTAAAAAAACACCCGCGGACATATATATTGTGGATATTTCCATGCCCGTGCTCAACGGTATAGAAGCTATAGGTAAACTCCTTAAGCAGGATCCTAAGGCTAAAGTGTTAGTGCTTAGTATGTACGATGACCGCGTGTCGGTGGAAAAAGCACTTAAAGCCGGAGCGAAAGGTTTTGTAGTCAAGGTATCACGTGCAGAAGAATTTGTGGAGGCCATTCGCGAAGTGGCCGCGGGTCGATTTTATTTCGGCGGAAAAATTTCTAAATTTTTAGTACAAGGATTTTTGGGCAAACACACGCCCAAAAAGCGGGGGGCACATTTAACCAACAAAGAAAAAGAAATTCTTCAGTTAATCGCCGAAGGATATAGCAGTAAACAAATTGCCCAGCACTTTACGCTGTCTTTAAATACAATACACGTACACCGTAACAATATTATGCGCAAGCTGGGTATTCATAAACAGGCCGAGTTAGTGCGTTACGCGCTTAAAGAAGGAATTGCCCAACTCTAGAGGATATAGTTATGCGTATTATTGCAGGAACAGCCCGTGGACGGCGTATATTTTCAGTATCTAAGAATTTGCCGGTCAAGCCGATTTCGGACAGGATGAAACAATCCTTATTTGATATTTTGCGCCCTCGTATTCCTGGGGCTAAATTTTTAGATTTATTTGCCGGGACGGGTAATGTGTCGTTGGAGGCGCTTTCGCGTGGCGCGCTTAAAGCCGTTATGGTAGAGAAAGAACCTGCGTGCATTAAAAATATTCATCGCAATTTAGTGCACTTGGGGTTTGAAGAACGTGCCAAAGTATTGCGCGGAGATATTTTAAAACCGCTTGATTGGCTCTTGGCGTATAGTGATAATGACGGTTATGATATTATTTTTATGGGGCCACCTTACCGGGATATTAACAATAAAATGTTGGCCTTCTCCGAGCCATCTTTGAAAAATGTGGCAGATGCTAAATTGTTGGCTCCTAACGGGATTTTGGTAATTCAAACTCACAAGACGGAGCAATTTGCTATCCCGGAAAGTTTAGAAGTATTTCGTACGGAAAAATATGGGGATACGCTTGTGCGTTTTTTACGTCACGTAACGGAGAAAAAAAATGTACAGTGATGTGCATGAATTAAATTTTTCAAAGATTAAAACCTATAAAGAATGCCCGCTTCTTTACAAATACAAATATATAGAGGAAAAGCGGGAAGGCTTAACGCCGGCTTCTTCATTGGGAGTATCTATTCATCGTACGCTTGAAGCGTATCATGCTAACAGTAATGATCCGGCAGAGTTGCTTTCCTACTATGATGATTGCTGGCTGGGTGCCGGATATAGTAGCGCCGGCGAACAAATGGAATGGTATTTAAAGGGCAAAAAAATGATGGAAGATTATGCCCAAAAAGAGTATGAACGCAAGACGACAGTAGACAGTACCGAACGGGAATTTATTTTTGAGCAGGATGGTTGGACGTTCCGCGGAAAAATTGATCGTGTAGATAAACATCCGGACGGGTCTTGGGAAGTCATTGACTATAAAACCGGTACGGACATGGACTTGTCCATCCCGGTGACCGATTCGTTACAATTAGGTATTTATGCCCTAGGTGCACAGCGTGCTTGGAACATGAAAACAGGGAAAGTAACTTACTATTTTACAGCATTTAATCAAACACAAAGTGCTCCGTTTGAAGCTTTTGATGAGCAAAAAATTCTGAATATTTTTATGGACGTGGGCAAACAAATAGAAGCGGGAGATTTCACTCCCAATACTGCGCATTGTGCGCAATGCGCATTTAAAAACACATGCCCTTCCTCCGGCTGCAGAGAAGAAGAGGCAATCTTAAATAATCTATGAATTCTGTTTTCCTGGCATTTACGCTTAGTTTCCTGGCTGGAGCGGCTAGCGCGGTAGGCGGGCTCTGTTCATTTTTTATTAAGAAAGAAAATCTATCAGCCTTGGCAGTAGGGTTAGGTTTTTCGGCCGGGGTAATGATTTATGTTTCTTTTATGGAAATTTTACCGCACGCGCAAGAGACATTAGTCGGTTTATATGGTCATGTCTTTGGCCCCTGGTTGGCCGTAGGACTTTTCTTTGTGGGGGTAGCTATTGCCTGGGGCGTGGATCGTTGTTTGCCACCCTTGCACGTAAAAGAAGAAACGCTAAAACAATCTGCCAAATTAAAACAAACAGGTTTATTTACTGCCCTAGCACTTGTGTTGCACAATTTCCCGGAGGGATTGGCTACCTTTTTCTCAGCATTGGATAGCGTGACGTTGGGGTTTTCAATAGCATTGGCCGTGGCTATTCACAACATCCCCGAGGGAATTGCTGTGGCATTACCTATTTATCACGCTACGGGGAGCCGTCAGAAAGCATTTTGGGCCAGCGCAGCCAGCGGGATGGCTGAACCGGTGGGGGCAGTAGTAGGATACTTCATTTTGCACGCTGTGTTGCAAGGGGCCGTATTAGGTATTCTTTTTGCTGTTGTTGCAGGGATTATGGTCTATTTAGCGTTGGATGAATTATTGCCCACCGCGCACGATTATGGGCACGGGCATCAAGTGATTAGTGGTGTAGTTGGCGGAATGGGGTTGATGGCGCTTGTACTTTTGATTTTCTAATAAAAAACCTCCCATCAGGGAGGTTTTCTTATCAAAGTTCTCTCTTACATTTGTGCTATCACAAAAGAAATAATCATCCCCAGCGTATAGCTGGTTACATTGGTCATAATACTTAGCATACTTGCTTCTTTTAAGGAAATATCTTTGCGATTTATTGCGCGGATGAGTAAGGCTTCGAGTATTACCCCAAACAGCCACCACAGCGCGCTTTGTGCTACGTAATGTACCAAGAAACTCCAAGTAACAACGGCCGTAATCACATTTGCAATGGCCACCCCGTAGAGGATGGTAAAACGTTTTTTAGTATAGAGGATAAACGCGGCTGCACATAACAGTTCCAATACTAAAATCAAAGCCAGTGCGCCCCACGCTTGCGGACGGGACCAAAGGGATTCCGTGGGCGGAGTATCTATGGGTTCTACGGTTACGTTGTCCTGATTTACATAAACATTAAATTTGTGAATAAGTTCATTGGACAGGGCAAAAATATTGCTAATGCGGGTGGATCCGTCTTCAAACGACATAATCAGCCGTGCAAACGGTTCAAATTCGTAAGCTGTAGCGGTGCAAGTTCCCGGGCCACATTCCATGCGCTGCGAGCCGTAAGTACCTAAAGGCTCCGTCTGAATACACAGGCGATCTTTGCATCCAATAAATTCGCTGGCGTTTGGGTTGATCAAAGGCTTTTGTTCTGTATTGTAAATAAAATTGAACTGAATTTCCGGCAGGGGGGAAACCTCTGCCCACGTCGATAAACTAGCCAACAAAACAGTAAGTGTAATTAAAATTTTCTTCATAAACACCTCTCATATTTTGTATTATAACATTTAGGAGACAATCGAGGAAATATTTATGTTGACCAATTTGCAAATTCAAAAATATGCCGACGTACTGATTTGGGCCTTACGGGCCGCCCGCCGCAATGGTACATTTAAGAAATATGATAGCGTTCTACTTCGTACCGATATGGCGGCTGCCCCATTAGCTAAAGCAGTATACAAAAAATTATTAGAGCAGCATTACAACGTGCTCTTGCGCTGGACCACGCCGGAAGATTTTACCACCGATTTTTACCAAATTGCCGATGATAAACAACTAGCTTATGTGCCACAGGGCGAGTTGGAAATTCAGGGAAATATCAATGGCCTTATTGCTTTGCATGCTCCGCAAGATTTAACACATCTAAAAAAGATTGATCCCTCCCGCTTGGCCAAGAGTGCGGTGGCTCGCAAACCCATTCGCGAAATTTTAGACGTGCGTGAGCAAAAGGGACTTTTTTCTTGGACACTTTGCAATTATCCCACGCAAGAGTTGGCCAAAAAAGCGGGGCTATCGGTAAAGGAATACGCCAATCAAATTGCGCGCGCTTGTTTCTTAAACGAAAAAGACCCGGTCAAGAAATGGGAAGAAGTAACTCGCCAAATTAACGAAATTGGCAAGTGGCTTTCCGCTATGCCCATTAAAACAATTCACGTAGGAACTAAACATATGGACTTTGAAGTGCTTTTGGGCGAAAAACGTAAATTTATTGCAGGCGGCGGGTGCAATATCCCGTCATTTGAAATTTTCACTTCGCCCGATTGGCGCGGTACGCGCGGAATTTATTTTGCCGATTTGTCTTCCTACCGCAACGGCAATTATGTCAAAGGCGTCAAGTTGGAATTTAAAAACGGACGTGTTGTCAAAGCCGATGCCCAGGAAGGGGCCGAATTTGTACGTAAAATGTTGGCGATGGATAAAGGAGCCAGTCAAATTGGGGAGTTTTCGCTTACGGACCGCCGGTTTTCCAAAATCAACAAGTTCATGGCAGACATTTTGTATGATGAAAACTTTGGCGGGAAATACGGCAATTGCCATGTGGCAGTAGGGGCCAGTTATGCCGATACATTTGCCGGTCCGCAAAGTAAGTTAGACAAAAAAATGAAAGAAAAGTTGGGCTTTAATGACTCTTCCTTGCATTGGGACCTAATTAATACGGAGGACAAGACAGTAACAGTCACTCTTAAAGATGGGTCCAAAAAGATAGTTTACGAGAAGGGGCAATTTAAATACTGATCAAAAGGGCCTAGTTAAAAGCTAGGCCTTAATTCTAATAAACCTAGGTACAAGGACCCTGGTTGATTTATACATAAAAGGATACACTAATAGTAGAAGGGCAGTACCAAATAACTACAAAGGAGAAATAAGAATGAAAAAAATAGGCGTCTTATTATGTTTAGTAGCACTAACCACGGGGGCATTTGCCTCTCAGACGACGGGTAAAAAACTTCGCTGGACTGCTGTGGAACGCAAGGTCTTTACTGCAGAGTTGAAGGATACAGCGCGTCAGACTCCGGAAATGTTACAGGCATTATCGAGTTATAAAGAAATGGCCTCTACGTATGAGGCGTCTGAATTCAGGATGATTTTACCTGCCATCTCAGCAATTGCAAATATTTACATGGCCAATCGTGAAGTTTATAAAGAGTTTGCAAAAGAAATTAATCGCCCGGTTACGTTTAAAGGTGACATGCAAATGAACATGACTAGATATATTAGTCAGTTCGCTTCCGAAACGGATAAATTGGATGCCTTTCAAGCTGCGCTGGAAGAAGATTGCAATGTCGTAGCTAAAAGCGCTGCCCAATTAGACTTTGAGAAGCTAGTTGCCAACTTTGCTAATGAAGACATCAATGCTATTTGCCAAGTGATTCTAACGAAGTTAGCGGATCCCATGCGTGATGCTAATGAAGAAGAAGCTGCCACATTGGCCAAAGAATATGTGAAATACCAAGTAAACGGGGTTGCGTTGGTGGAATATTTGCAACCGATTATTGAGCACGATAGTATGTATCAACATCGTATTGCAGAACTTACCACTGAAATTGAAAATTGTAATGATGGAACTGCGGAGCAACTTAAACAAGAACGTACGAACAATAAGAGCAATCTTATGTTGAAATGGTACTATACAGCTTTCTTCGAATTGGAAGACTTCTACAATAAAATTAAATAGAGAAAAACTAAGAATGAAAAAACCCCATCTTAAAAAGATGGGGTTTTTTATGGACTTAAAATTCTACAATTCTTCGTGCATTACTTTAAGGGTATCTTTTTCCCGTACGACCGGTAAACATTCTTGCACAATATAATTTTTCCCTTCCGTAAGTTGATTTAAAATAGCTATATCGTTATCGTTTAGAACTTCTTTGTCATAGGTGGTGCGGAATTGATACTCCAGGCCGCTTTGGCGGATTAGGTCCATCGATTGCTGCAGCACGGCCGAGTTGGCCTCTACCCCTGTAACGGCGGCATACTTTTCAAAGGGGGCCTTTAGGTCCATAGCAATATAATCTACCAATTTCTTATCGATTAGTTCCCGTAGCACTTCCGGGCGTGTACCGTTGGTATCCAATTTTGTTTTGTAACCCAGGGCTTTTAAATCAGCCATAAAACGGACTAAATCTTCTTGCAGGGTAGGTTCTCCCCCGGAAATAACAACGCCCTCCAGGGTACCCTGGCGGCGTTTTAGAAAAGTCCACACTTCTTCCTCGGGCATAGACGGCTCAAACAAATGCGGATACACTAGTTCCGGGTTATGGCAATAGCGGCAACGGAAATTACATCCTTGTGTGAACACAATAGCCGCCGGCCTGCCTGGAAAATCAATTAAGGTAAACTTGACCAGTCCGCCGATTTTCATACGTCTATGCCCGCGAAGGGGAGAAAAATTAGTTATCGCTGGCGCATCCGCAACCGCAGGTGCAACCGCCTTCTACGTTCAAGGTTTTGCGCATGGCAAACTCTTCTTTTTTGCCTTTATTCCAGTTTTGTACCGGGCGCAAATAGCCCACTACGCGGGAGTATACTTCACATTTAGAACCTTGTACTTCGTTCATTTCTTTCTTAAGATCAGAGATTTTGGTTTCTACGGCTTGTCTTTCTTGTGCTGTCATTTGTTGTCCCCTCCTACGGAGAAAATATTTTTAATTGTGTAATGGGTTTTTAAAACCCATTACGGTAATTCAATGGCAATTTGCCAAATTATTTGCTGTAGAGTTGCTCCTCCAAGAGGGCAATTTTACGTTGTAATTCTTGCATACGCTCGGCTTTACACTTGGGACATTCAAAATGTTCCCCAGGGATGTAGCCGCATTTGGGGCATACGCTAAACGTGGGCGTAATCGAGAAATACGGTAAGGTATATCGTTCGCACACCGTCTTAATAAAGCGTTTCATAGCCTCTAAATCTTTAATGCGCTCGCCTGTGAAGATATGTTGTACCGTTCCGCCGGTGTATTTGGACTGGATGGTACTTTGCAAATCCAACATTTCAAACACGTCGTCAGTATAGTTGACGGGCAGCTGGGACGAGTTGGTATAGAACGGCTGATGCCCTTCTTTATAGAGCGATTCGTTAGCGCAAATAATGGCGGGATAGCGTTCCTTATCCAATTTCGCCAAGCGGTACGAAGTACCTTCGGCCGGGGTGGCTTCCAAGTTATAGTTGTTACCGGTTTCTTCTTGGAATTTAACCAATGTCTCGCGCATAAACGTAAGCGTTTTTTCAGCAAATTTTCTACCTTTTTCGGTGCCGATATCTTCGCCGATTAAGTTAAGCGAACATTCGTTCAAACCAACTAATCCAATCGTAGAGAAGTGGTTTTTCCAGAATTCGCCAAAGCGTTGGCGGATGGAGCGCAAATAGAAACTCATATACGGATACAAGTTCCCTTTGGTAAAACGCTCAATTACTTTACGTTTAATCTCCAAGCTAGTTTTGGCTACTTCCATACGGTCTTTCAAATTGGCAAAGAATTCATCTTCATCTTTGGACAAATATCCCAAACGTGGCAAGTTAATCGTCACTACGCCGATAGAGCCGGTTAAAGGGGCCGAGCCAAACAACCCGCCGCCGCGTTTTCTAAGTTCGCGGTTATCAATGCGCAAACGGCAGCACATGGAGCGGGCATCTTCGGGGTTCATGTCCGAATTGATAAAGTTGGCAAAGTACGGAATACCGTATTTGGCGGTCATTTCCCATAACGGTTCCAACTTAGGGTTAGACCAATCAAAATCTTTGGTAATGTTATAAGTGGGAATCGGGAAGGTAAACACGCGGCCCTTAGCGTCCCCGGCAAGCATTACCTCGCAGAAAGCGCGGTTGAGCATATCCATTTCATTTTGGAATTCGCCGTAGGTTTTATCCTGCAGTTTGCCACCGATGATGACCGGTTGATCCTTATAATAGGAAGGAACGGTCAGGTCCATGGTCAAGTTGGTAAACGGAGTTTGGAAACCTACGCGGGTAGGCACGTTGACGTTGAACAAGAATTCTTGCAGGGCTTGTTTTACTTCCTCAAAAGAGAGTTTATCATAATAGATAAACGGCGCAAGTAGCGTATCAAAGTTGCTAAACGCCTGTGCCCCGGCGCTTTCGCCTTGCAACGTATAGAAAAAGTTGACCACTTGGCCTAAGGCAGTACGGAAGTGTTTAGCCGGTTTGGATTCGGCTTTGCCGGTTACTCCGGTAAAACCGCTTAACAAGAGATCTTGCAAATCCCATCCGACACAGTAGGCACCGAGCAGCCCCAAATCGTGCAGGTGAAAATCACCTTCGCTGTGCATACGGCGCACATTTTCGGGGTAGATTTTATTAAGCCAATATACTTTGCTTATTTCCGAAGAAATATAGTTGTTTAAACCTTGCAAAGAATAACCCATATTGCTGTTTTCGTTGACTTGCCAGTCAATTTTCTGCAAATACTGGTCTACCAAATCCACGTTGAATTTGGACGAAATTTCACGCATACGGGCGTGTTGGTCGCGGTAGAGGATGTAAGCTTTGGCTGTTTTGTGATAATTTGAGGTTAAAAGCACATCTTCTACGATATCCTGCACGTTTTCTACGTGGGGGACTGTATCGGAATAAAGTTGTTGAATAATATTTACGGCCCGGATGGTTAATTTTTTAGCGGTATCGGCATCAAATTCTCCGGTGGCCTCGGCTGCTTTAGTAATAGCGTTAGTAATTTTTTTGGGTTCAAAACGTTCAGTATTTCCGTCTCTTTTTACAATATGGGTGATTACTTCTGTGTTTTCCATAACATGTGTCCTAAGTCAAAAAATGCCGCAAAAGTTCGCGGTAACAAAGATTAAAACAAAAACAAACTAAAATTGCAAATCTTTTTGTAATTGCCTGCGTTTTCCGTCGGGGAGAAGCGTTTTTTCGGTTTTTCAAAAAAACTGCAAACAGCCTGCTAATAATAATTATTACTAATAAGCGCGTCTGTGTCAAATTTTTTGAGGACCTATATTTTTTGGTATAAAAAATAAGCAAATCCAAAAATGGATCTAGGCCCTTAAAACGCTTGCCAACTGGTTCTCACTTATTTTTTAGGTTTAGCCCTTGACGTACAAGCAAAAAGTGATTACAATGTAAGAAACAACTTACCGAAGAGAGGGGGAAAAACTTATGGACTTTTATCAAGTATGTGTGTTAGTGGCAGTTATAGCTTTTGTAGTATTAGTTGTATTTGCCGTCCGTGCGATTTTGCAAATTACGCGCACCGCTGAAGCTGCGGAATATTTGGTGCTTACTACCGCTGAGAAAGTGGACAAAACACAAAGCACGTTTGATTTGTTGGACAAAGCATCTACGTTTGTGGATTCGGGTGTATACAGAACCGTAGCGATGGGCATTGATCTGTTCAAACGTTGGAGAAAATAAAAAGTCTTTACCGTATTAAAACCCCCCGCGCACCCATACTGCGCGGGGGTTTTTATATGCTCCCTCCCCTTGATGCTCCTTTAGTTGAGCAGCATAAAGCCGGCCGTCAAGTATGTGGCAAACATCAGCCACAACCAATACGGCCACAGCAACACAGCGGCCCACCGGCTCTGTTTGGCAAACGCCCGGTGCATAAAAAACCCTTCGGCTAGCATAAGTACCACTACGGCTAGCGCCAAGGATATATTGTGCATGCCAAAGAAGACCGGCGTCCAGCACGCGTTTAACAGTAGCTGTACCCCCAACAGCCACGCGGCAAACTGCCTACTTTCATCCACTCCCCGGTGAAAAACCAACACGGCACTAATCCCTAACAGAATGTATAGGATCCCCCACATCATGCCAAAAACCGCATCCGGCGGCACGAGCGGTGGGTGTGCCAGGGTGTGGTACCACGCCATATTAGGGTCCACAAAAGGCGTACTAATTAGCGCGGGTAACTGACACACGGCCAGTATAAGAACAACCCTGAGTATATGTATTATGTGTTTCATACACTTATAGTGTAAACAGAGAGCCGTTCACCAGCCAGGGGGCAAAATTAATTAGTTGAAGTTTGTGCACCCCGCTCCAAAAATGCTAAAATAAAATACGTATCTTTTGTGAGGACATTATGGACACAAAACTCATTAGTGAAGTAACTGAGTGGATGAAAACCACCGATTTGGCCGAATTCTGCTACGAAGAAGACGGCAACTGTATTGAAATCAAAACCCAAGAAGCCTTGCCCGAACCTGCTCAATTTTCCTGCTCGCTTACGGCAGTTACCTCGCCGGCAGTAGGGATTTATCACATGGCCGCCAAAGGCAAAAGTCTTACCCTTGCTGAAGGCCAAATGGTAGAAGAAGGCGATGCATTGGGTGTGGTAGAAAGTGCTTCTAAGAAATATCCTATTGTATCCCCGTTATCAGGCAAACTGCGCAAAGTGACCGCCCAAGAAGGCGCGGTGGTTGAGTTTGGCCTGCCGCTATTTTTTATCGAGAAATAAGTATGCCCGCAAATGTAAACATAACCCCTTTTCATAAAGTTTTAATTGCTAATCGCGGCGAGATTGCCCTTCGCATCATCCGCACCCTTAAAGAAATGAATATCAAGTCCGTAGCGGTTTATTCTGAAGCGGACCGCAACAGTTTACATGTGCGTATGGCCGATGAAGCTATTTGCATTGGTGCCGCGCCGTCCTCCATGAGCTATTTGAACATAGACGCGTTGGTTACGGCGGCCAAAGTGAGCCACGTGGATGCGGTACACCCAGGCTATGGGTTTCTGTCTGAAAATGCCGATTTTGCTAATGCTATTACCAAAGCCGGGATGGCGTTTATTGGGCCTACCGCCCAAGCCATCGAAATGCTGGGCGTCAAATCTACCGCGCGTGCTATTGCTATTAAAGCTGGTGTGCCGATAACCCCCGGATCCAACGGCATTGTAGGCCAAAATTATCACGCGGTGGCCAAAAAAATCGGGTTTCCCATCATGATTAAGGCTACGTTAGGTGGCGGTGGTAAAGGGATGCGTGCCTGCTTTAGAGAAGAGGATCTGGACCGCATGATGAAAACTGCCCAAGGCGAAGCGCGGGCTAATTTTGGGGATGATCGGGTCTATTTTGAAAAACTCATTTTGAATCCGCGTCACATTGAAGTGCAAATAGCGGCGGATAATTACGGCAACGTGATAGCTTTTGCCGAACGTGATTGCAGCATGCAACGGCGCCATCAAAAATTGGTAGAAGAATCTCCTTCCCCGTTTGTGGATACTCAAACACGCAAAAAGCTCCAGGAAGCAGCCATCAAAGTAATCAAAGCGGCTAATTATCGTGGGCTGGGTACCGTCGAATTTTTGATGGCTCCCAATAAAGAATTTTATTTTATGGAAGTCAATACCCGTCTACAAGTGGAGCATCCGGTGACGGAGGCTGTTTGCGGGCAAGATTTAGTAAAAATGCAGATCCAGATTGCCCAAGGGGAACCCCTTCGGCTTACTCAGGCCGAGGCAGCCAAGGTGCATTGCCATGCTATTGAACACCGTATTAACGCTGAAGATTCCGCTCATAATTTTATGCCTTGTCCCGGTACACTTACGGAGTGGATCCCGGCCGGCGGGCTTGGCGTGCGTGTAGATAGCCACATGTATAGCGGGTACACGATTCCCAGTTATTATGATAGCCTAATTGCCAAGTTAATTGTAACGGCTCCCACGCGCGAGAAATTATTAAAGCGTAGCGAGCGGTGCTTGCAAGAATTTACCATTAACGGCGTGAAGACGACGATACCGTTTCACCAAAAAATTTTAGCCAACGAAGATTTTAAAAATGGGAACACAGATACCGGTTTAATTGAACGGATGATGAAAGAAAATGAAAGCAAAAAATAAAATTCTCAGCCTGCGTGCACTCAAGGTGCGTTTGGAAAAAGACCGTCGACAGGGTAAAAAAATTGTGTTTACCAACGGTTGCTTTGATATTTTGCATGCCGGGCATGTGAGCGTGCTTGAATTTTCCCGTTCTAAAGGAGACGAATTGGTCGTTGGTTTAAATAGCGATGAATCTGTCCGCCGTCTAAAAGGGCCGACTCGTCCGGTGAATAAACAGGCTGACCGTGCGCTTGTGCTGGCGGCTTTAGAAAGTGTTTCCTACGTATGTATTTTCAACGAAGATACCCCATACAATCTAATTAAAGTCGTTCGACCGGATGTATTGGTCAAAGGCGGCGATTATAAGCCCAGTGAAATAGTCGGGCGCGAATTTGCCGGCAAAGTGGTGCGTTTTGCCTTGCTTAAAGGGCGCAGCACAACCGGAATTATTAAAAAAGTGAGTAGGAAAGATTAGTCCACGAGGAAAATATGTCTGATATTTTTGAAAAGTGCAGGAACTATAAAGATGCCAAGATAGCCATGAAAATGGGTATTTATGGTTATTTCCAACCGATCGAATCTGCCCAGGGGCCCGAAGTTGTCTTGGAGGGAAAAACCTATATCATGGCAGGGTCCAACAACTATTTAGGGTTGGCCAACGATCCGGAAATGAAAAAGGCCGCTCTACAGGCCGTAGAGAAATACGGTACAGGCGTAGCAGGCAGCCGCCTTTTGAACGGAAACACTAAGCTGGCCGACGAATTGGAAAAAAAGATTGCTAAGTTCAAACGCAAACAAGCCGGGCTTTTATTTGCTACAGGTTATCAAATGAATTTGGGCGTAGTTTCCTCATTACTCAAAAAAGGGGACTATGCTATCGTGGATAAACTCGATCACGCCAGTATTTTGGACGGCGTTCGCTTGTCAGACGGCGAAATGGTCCGTTTCAAACACAATGATATGGCTGATTTGGAACGTGTAATTGCTAAGCTTCCTGCCGAAGCCGGTAAACTCATTATCGTAGATGGTGTATTTAGCATGGAGGGGGATATTTGTCCGCTTCCGGAAATTGTAAAAATCGGTAAAAAATACGGGGCTCGCATTATTGTGGATGATGCGCATGCCACCGGTATTATCGGTAAAACCGGGCGCGGCACGTGTGAATATTATGGGCTAGAGAACGGGGAAGTGGACCTGATTGTAGGTACCTGTTCCAAAACTTTTGCTACGGTAGGTGGGTTTGTCGTGGGGGATGAAGACATTATTCACTACTTGCGTCACAATGCGCGCAGTCAAATTTTCTCGGCCTCTATGCCGCCTTCTTGCATTGCTTCGATTTCCAAAGCGGTGGATATTATTTCTAAAGATACATCTCGCAGGGATAATCTGTTCCGCTTAACCGCTTTACTTAAAAAAGGATTGGAAGACCTTGGTTATGACTTGGGTACCAGCACCACGCCTATTTCTTGCACGAGTTAGGCATTTTTGCTAACCCGGTAGTAAGCCCCGCGGTGCCGCCAGGCCATGCGCTTATACGTATTACCTTAATGGCTACGCACACAGAGAAACACGTGCAAAAAATTATTGATAGTTTTGCAAAGGCTGGCCGTGCGTTAGGTATTATCAAATAGTTTATAACCCCGCCTGGTGCGGGGTTTTTAGTAGGAGGGTTTATGGTACGTATTGAAGAAATCTCGCAAAAAGACCTTAAAAAATTTATCAATTTTCCGTTTGATCTTTATAAAAACGATCCGTATTGGGTGGGGGAACTCAAAGCAGATACCCACAAACTGTTACGGGAAGACAACCCCTTTTGGCAGCATGCTACGCGCAAATTGTTTATGGCTTACAAAGACGGCAAACCCGTGGGACGTATTTGCGCGCTAGTCAACCACACGCATAATCAGTACCATCACGAAAATATTGGGACAAGGGGTCAACGCGGTGCGTGGCCCGGCTAACCCATCGAGCAATCATCCCTATGGGCTTTTAGTGGATGGGTTTGATAGTATTCCTTCTATCATGATGCCTTATAATTACCCTTATTATGCCGGTTTAATTGAAAAAGCAGGTTTTCAAAAAGTGAAAGATTTGCTCGCTTTTTACCGGCACCATCGGGATCAATTTTCCGAGCGTTTTTTAAAAGTGTGTGCGCGGTGCGAACGCCATCAACAAGTGACGCTGCGGCGGTTAAACTTAAAAAATATCCCGCAAGAGGCCGAAATTATCCGCCAAATTTACAATGCGGCTTGGGCACAAAACTGGGGGTTTGTGCCGCTTAGTAAAGAAGAAATGGCGGAAATTGTAGCGGAGCTCAAACCCATTTTACGCCTAGAGGGTACCTGTATCTTAGAGGTAGAAGGAAAGCCGGCCGGATTTTACATTTGTATTTCCAACATGAACCATGTGCTTAAAGAGTTGCGCGGCAGTTTAAAAAACCCCTGGCGCGTACTCAAAGCCCTGTGGGCTTGGAAACATATCAAGGATGGGCGCCTGATTATGCTGGGCGTACTGCCGGAATTTCGCCAACGCGGGATTGATTTAATACTTATTAAACATGTGATAGACAATACCGTAGATATATGGGATGATGCCGAACTCTCCTGGGTGCTCGAGGACAACGCAGGCATGATACGCGGCATAGAAGAATGCGGGGGCTATTACATTAAACGCTACCGCGTCTATCAAAAAGCCCTATAGTTATTTGCTGTGGGTAACCCGTTCCCAGGCGGCCATAAAGTCGTCCGGCACGGGCGCTTCGAATTGCAGCTTTTTACCTGTTAGCGGGTGTTTGAATTCAATTTTGCGGGCATGCAGCATCAAACGCTCGGCAGTAGCACCTTTGTACAGCCAGTCTCCCAGTACGGGATATCCCAGCCAATTTAGATGCACGCGCAGTTGATTAGTGCGACCGGTACGTGGGTAAAGTTCAATATAAGTAAATCCGTTTTTGCGCTCTAATACCTTATAGTCGGTAATAGCTTCGCGCCCGATTTCGGAGGCCTTAATTTTTCCACCGGCCACGCGGCCAATCGGCACATCAATCGTTCCCTTATCATCGGGGATTTCTCCGCAAGCAATCGAGTGATACGTCTTATGTACTTCGCGGTTGGCAAATAAGGCTACCATTTCATTTTGAAATTCTGGGGTTTTGGCCACAATCATCACACCACTTGTTTCGCGGTCTAAACGGTGCACTAAACCGGCACGCGGGGTGGACGGATCAAACCCTTTGGGTGGATTTGCTAAAATAATAGAAACTAGCGTTTGGTCTGAAGAAAAAACCGTTTCGGGATGTTCTTCCCAAATGGGACTTTGCGGATGCACTAGTAGACCGGCAGGTTTAATTACTACAAAAAAATCTTTGGCGTCGTGTAAGAGTAGGTTTTTAAGCGGCGTTTGCGTACGTGCGTGCGGGAGTGTAATTTCCACTACTTCACCGCGCGTTAAGGGCCAAGAAGGTTTTACGGTTTTTCCATTGACGGTAATATGCCCCTCTTTAATCATTTTTTGTATGAGTGAGCGGGATAAATCCGGCAGCTCATCCGTGGCAAACACATCCAAACGACGGGTATAACCGTCAAAAACAATTTTTTTCTTATCGGACATGTTTACCCTCCCGAAGATACGTGGCCCAAATCCATAATGCCACCCCTGCTACGCACAAAGAAATTACTTGGGAAGGGGACATCCCCAATAAAAACCCTCCGCGATAGTCCCCGCGCAAGAACTCAATACCAAAGCGCATTGTGGCGTAGCATAATACATAAAGTACTAAAATTTTACCTTCTCTGTGTGGCTTTTGGGAAGCATAGTGCAGTAACAGAAATAGCAAAAAGTTAAGCATCGATTCATACAGTTGCGTAGGATGTAACGGAATGTTCAGCAGTTCTGGGGGGACCAGTGCGTGCGGATCTGTAAAACGCACGCCCCAGGGCAGCGTGGTGGGTTTACCGTAGCAGCAGCCTGCCAGAAAACAACCTATACGTCCTAGTGCGTGTCCCAGGGGTAGGGCAACAATAAAAAAATCGGAAGTTTTGAGGATGGGGAGTTTTTTGCGGCGCATATACCAAAGTGCTCCTGTAACGGCGACAAGTAATCCTCCAAAAAATACAAATCCATAACGTATATCGTGAATGATTGTACTTATTTTTTCGGCAAAAGTGGCTCCCAATTGGGGCCAGGAAACGATAATAAATAACAATTTCCCGCCGATAATGGCTCCTACAAACACAATAAACAACAAGTTCCAAAAAGTATCTTTATTTAGCCCTTTGATGCCGCTGTTTTTAAGGCGAGGAACTAGGTACCCGGAAGCTACAGCATAGCCTAACGCTGTCATCAATCCATAGCTGGCCAGTTCAAAATTACCGATTTTTAAAAAGATAGGATGCATTAATTTTTCTCCCAGCGTAGTGCATTGCGCATAAACGGATTTTTGAGTTTTTCTTCAGCTACCGTAGAACTACATCGTCCGCCGTAACTATGTCCGGAAAAGAGCCGTGTATCATCGGGCAAATTAGCGATACGACGCAAACTGGCTAACATAGCCCGCGGGTCGGAGGTGGGTAAGTCCACGCGCCCGCAAGCCCCGGGGAATAGTGTGTCTCCGGTGAATAAAACGTCTTCGAGTTGGATACATACACATCCGGCTGTATGCCCAGGGGTAGCTAAAATCTTTACCTGAAAAGGTCCTATATCCAAGGTTTGGTCTCCCTTATAAGTGTGTAAAAGCTCGGCGGGTAAGCCGGATAGGGGCAGGTCGCTTTCTTCTAAATAAGCCTTCAAATTAAAGTGTGTCAGTAGCTCTTGAGCAAACTTAACATGGTCAAAATGTCCGTGCGTGAACAATACTGCGCGTAAATTTAATGGTTTGTCTTCTATCGTACGGATTAGAAAATTCATATCCCATGCCGGGTCGATGAGCAATGCATCTTTCCCCTGCGTAACTAAATACGTGCAGTTATCCATGGGTCCTAAGTTAATGACATCAATATTAATCATCGGGGGTAAACCTAAATTCAATTTCGCCGGGCTTTACTAAGTTGTAGCGCAGCCGGGCCAATTCTTCCATATATTGAGGGTCTTTATCTTCGAGTAATTTTTTTGTATTGAGTAATTCCTGGTACTGCATATCTAAACGCTCGCGCTTTTTAGTTAGGCGGTATATTTCCAACTTATTATGTGCTAAGTTGACAAGCCCTCCGCCCAACCAAAGTATTGCCAGCAGAATTCCTAAAGAGCCCCAAATCAGTAATTTTTGACGAGAAGTAAGTTTCTTTTTTGTCATAATTATTTAAAAATAGTATCTTTTGCATACTGGGCCTTAGGGCCTAATTGCGCTTCAATTTGTAACAAGCGGTTATATTTGGCGGTGCGTTCGGTACGGGCGGGCGCGCCGGTTTTAATCGCACCGGCATTAGTGGCCACAGCCAAGTCGGCTATAAAGGTATCTTCGGTTTCGCCGGAACGATGCGACACAATACACGCATACCCATTCGTTTTAGCCAGGCTCATTACATCAATCGTTTCCGACACAGTACCAATTTGATTTACCTTAATCAATATAGCATTGGCGGCGTGTTTTTCAATTCCCGATTGCAAACGTTTGGGATTAGTAACAAATAAATCATCTCCCACTAAGCGGATTTTTTTACCCAGTTGCTGCGTAATATGTTGCCAGCCGCTCCAATCATCCTCCTGCAATGGGTCTTCGATAGAGACGATTGGGTATTTGTCACACCATGAGCCGTATACGGACGAAATTTCGTCAGCCGATAAAGTTTTTCCTTCAAAATAGTATTTTCCGTTTTTATAAAATTCGCTGGCCGCACAGTCTAAGGCGAGGGAAATGTTTGCGTGGGCGGCTTGTTTAGCCGCTTGCAAAATGGTTTGCAGTACTTCTTCATGCTTGGCAATTTTGGGGGCAAAGCCTCCCTCATCTCCTACGGCAATAACCATTCCCCTTTCTTTAAGAAGTGTGCGTAACGAATGATATGTTTCGCTGGCGGTGCGCAATGCTTCTTTGAAAGAAGAGGGAACAGTAGGTACAATCATAAATTCTTGCACGTCCAGCCCGGAATCTGCATGCTTGCCGCCATTAATAATGTTTAACATGGGGGCAGGCAACAAATATATGTCAGTAGATAAATGATAAACGCGGCGAATATATTCGTAAAGCGGTAATTGAGCACTGTTGCTCCCGGCGCGCAGCACGGCCATGGAAACGGCCAAGGTTGCATTTGCTCCCAAACGGGATTTATTTTCTGTGCCGTCGATGGCTAGCATTTTTTCATCAATTAGGCGTGGATTTGCTATATCCAAGCCGACGAGTTCGCGGTTTAGATTCTCTACATTAGCAACGGCTTTTAGGACTCCTTTTCCATGGTAACGTGAACCACCGTCGCGAAGTTCCAACGCTTCGTGCGAGCCGGTGGAGGCACCGCTGGGAACAGAGGAGGAGCCTATGGCCCCGTCGTCTAGAAACACATCCGCGGCTACCGTAGGGTAGCCACGGGAATCTAAAATTTCGCGGGCGGTAATTTTTGTAATACGCGCCATGATTGCTCCTTAAGGCCGCTAGACAATACTGTCAATAATCTTTTTGCCTTCTTTAATTAGTGCCGCCGGAAGTTTTTCATCTTGCGCTTCCGCATACAAGCGGATTAAACGTTCGGTACTGGAAGGGCGGATCGCCAGCCAGCTGCCCCCTTTTAAGATGAACTTAAATCCGTCGGTGGAGTCAATACGCCATACGGAAGTTTTATTGATGGACAGAGGGGGTTTAATATCCAAACGTTCCATGATGCGGTTAATTTCCGTTTCTGTCTTGGGCATGCTGACTTTTTGGTCAAAGAGTTGTTTGTATTTTTTATAAAACTCTTTTTTAAGTTGCTTAAATGTCTTTTTCTCAGTAGCCAGCATATCAATTACCAATAAGCACGCCAACAGGCCGTCTTTATCGGGAATGTGATTGGCTACGGCTATCCCACCGGATTCTTCCATTCCCATAACGTATTGGCCGGAAATCATCAGTTCGGTAATATATTTAAAACCTACCGGTGTGTCACGCAACATCAGACCGTGTGCTTTTGCTACTTGATCGATGAGGTTGGAGGTAATTACACTTCGGCACACGCGGCCTTTCTGTTTTTTATTGCGTACCAGGTGGTCTAGCAACATGGGGGCAATTTCATTGGCAGAAATCCAGTTTCCTTCACTATCTACAATGCCGAATTTATCGCAATCGGGGTTACACGCAATTCCTAAAGCCAATTTTTTGCCGGTCACTAATTTTTTGAGTTCTGTTAAACTTACCGGACCGGCGTTGGGGGTGTGTCCCCCGAAGAGGACATCATCATTTTCATGGATCCCTTCCACAGTTACGCCATATTTTTCCAAGAAAGCGCGCAGATAATTTTTAGCCGATCCAAACAGCGGATCCACGGCTACTTTTAATTTAGCGTTTTTAAGTGCGCGGGTATTAATCAAACTAGCCATGCGCGTGAGGTACGCTTTACGGAAATCTTTGCTGATAACTACCGCGCTATTGAGGTCCCCAAATTCAGTAGAAGAGGCTTTTAAAATCTGGGCGGTCGGTGCGGGGATACGCTTTTCAATATCCTGCATAATTTCGTTATTGGCAATCCCGCCGTAGTAGGCAATCCATTTAAGCCCGTTTACAAAATATTCCCCTTCGCTGCCTGTAATTACAATAGCCCCTACGGCACATTCATTAAGCACGCACCATTCGGCTACCGGGGTAGGCAACGGCAATTCGGCCATTTTGACGGAAATTCCGTTTTGTACCAGCGCATTGGCTGCTACATAGGCAAGTTGTTTAGACAGAAAACGGGTATCAAAACCGACAATTACCAACGGCTTTTTGAGTTTTTTCCCTTGGGTTTGGCAATGTTTTTTATAACCTTCCCCGTCAAAACCATAGAAGGGATGTTCCAAAATATGTTCGGAAATCCCGTATGCTAAACGCTGTACATTCTGGGCGGTAAGTCCGCCGGCAGTTACGGCGCGGAAACCGGCCGTACTAAATTTAATATCCTCACTCATCGTGCGGATATTATACTAAAAACTGTCAAATTTTGCACCTATTGAAAAGTACCCCTGGCGTTTGTGCGTGTGGTTGCAGCAAAATGTATAATATATAATAAGGTGTGTTATGAATTTTGAAACGGTTAAAACATACATTAAGGAAGCGGGTTTGCCTAAATTCCGTATTAAGCAAGTGCAAGAGGCTTTGTTTAAAAAAGGGGTCTCTTCATGGAATGAGGCCACCAATTTGCCGGTCGACTTGCGCGAAAAATTAATGAAAGATTGCCCTATCTTAAGTTTTAAAGCCGAAAAAGTAGTTGTTTCCCGCACAGACAAAGCCGCCAAAGCGCTCTTGACGTTGCACGACGGTCTTCAAATAGAAACAGTACTTTTAAAACCACAAGATACATGGAGCGTGTGTGTATCCAGTCAGGTAGGGTGTGCCTTGCATTGTAGTTTTTGTTCTACGGGAAAAATGGGGTTCAAGCGCGACTTAACGCAGGAAGAAATTACCGATCAGGTGCTTTTTTGGTTCCAATATTTACATAAGGAAAAATTGGGCGATCGCATTTCCAGCGTAGTATTTATGGGAATGGGCGAGCCGCTTTTAAATTATTTAAATGTGATAAAGGCCGCCCGCGAACTTTCCAGTGAAAATCACCTCAATATCGGTGCGCGCCATATTTCTATTTCGACTTCGGGAATTGCGGACAAATTGCACAAATTGGCGGTAGATTTACCGCAAGCCAATTTGGCGGTTTCTTTGCATAATGCGGATAATAAAGAACGTTCTAAAATGATGCCCGTGAATCGCAAGTTTGATTTGGACGATCTTAAAAAAGCGCTCGAGGAATATATTGCTATGACGGGACGTCAAGTGTTTTTGGAATATTCGGTGCTGGAAAATGTCAACAGCCGCCCCGAGCATATTCGCAAGTTGGCCGATTGGATTTATAGTATTAAAGATAATTATTTATTACACGTAAATTTAATTGCGTGTAATTTGGGCCGCGGCGAAAAGACGGATGATCGTATCGTGAAGGATTTTGCTGCGGGTTTAAAAGCAATGGGTATCGGCGTGACAATTCGCAAGAGCATGGGAAATGATATTTTGGCTGCTTGCGGACAGTTGGCCGCCCAAAAAAGATAGGGGGAATAGATGAAGAAAGTTCTTTTAATTGCCATGTTGTTTGTATTAGCGGGTTGTGCCACGCTAGAAAATAGTTCTGTGGATTGGATCCCGATAGGACCGGAGTTTTCTGCCACCAAAGCGCAAAATGTTGAAATACTCAGTAGTGCCAAAGATATTACGCGTCCTTATACAAATGTGGGGTTGTTACGCATTAAAAATTTAAAACCGGATCGTGAAACACTCAAAATGGGTGTAGAAAAAGGTAGAAAAATAGCTGCTTCCAAGGGGGCGGATGCTATTTTATTGGGGCAATACAACAGCGCTTCTGACGGCGCGCCGGATCCGCGCGTTACCTTGATTATCTATACGATTAAATATATGGAAACCGTCAACGAAAAAGATATCAAGGCTCTGGAAGATTTTCAAATAATGAGCATTTTAAATGAGCGAACCGAAAATTAATTTGCGCATAGCAGATCCTTTTTTCGTGCAGAAAAATCCTTCTTCCCATAAAAAAGCGATTGTTCTTTTTTCGGGCGGGTTGGATTCCACCACCTGTTTATATTGGGCGCTTGCGCAAGGTTACACTTGTGAAACGTTGACTGTTACGTATGGCCAACGCCACGCGCGGGAAATTAAGTCTGCTCAAAAAATTGCTGCTAAGTTGGGGGTTAAAACTCACTTTTTAGATGTAAAATTGCCGTGGCTAAGCGGGTGTTCACTTACGGATTCAACACAGGAACTGCCCGATTTGCCCATTGATGAAATTGTGCACGAGCGTATCCCGTCCACGTATGTGCCGGGGCGCAACTTATTATTCTTATCCTTGGCGGGATCCCTGGCGGATAGCATAAATGCCGATACGATTATTGCCGGGCCTAACGCAGTAGATTTCTCGGGCTATCCCGATTGTACGCCCGAATTTTACAAAGCGGCTGCCCAAGCTTTAAACCGTGGAACGAAAAAGGGAGTGACGGATGGAATAGAAGTATTGGCTCCCTTAATGTATTTATCGAAAGCGGATATTGTCCGTTTGGCTGCCCAATTAAAAGTGCCGTTTGAATTAACCTGGAGTTGCTACGCGGGCGGGGATAAACCGTGCGGCAAGTGTGATTCCTGTAAATTACGTGCCCGTGGTTTTGCGCAGGCCGGTGTGAAAGATACGTCATTAGACTAGGAGGTCTATGTGAAGAAAGTATTTATTGTTTTAGTAGGGATGGGGGTGTTGTGCCCGTTGATTTTTGCGGAATCTACGCCGACAAAAACCGCAAAACCGGCCGTCGTGGCTGCCAATAAAGAGGCTTTTCAAGCGCGGCGCAAACAAATTAAAGAGCTCATCAAAAAATACAAAAAAGCTTCCGAAAGTGAAAAGCCGGCCATCAAAGAAGAGCTTAACCGGGTGGTCAGCCAGCATGTAGATGCACAACTGGCGTATATGAAAGAGCGCATTGCAGCCGAGCGCGCTAATTTAGATAACTGGGAAAAGAAAATCCAAGAGGACGAGAAAAATTTAGCACAAGTAAAAGCGCAACGCGTGGAAGATTTGCTTTCCGGCGAGGCAAAGAAAAAACAAAAGGCCGCCAAGAAAGCTTGGAAAAAACAAATGCGCGAAGTGAAAAAATAATTATGTCTAACGTTTGCATTATGAAATTTGGCGGCAATACGCTGGCCAATAAACAAAAACTTTTATTAGCGGCCCAGCTCATTAAATCCCGCTGGGATCAGGGGCTCGCTCCTGTCGTAGTGGCATCTGCCAACGGCAATTTAACGGATGTGCTTTTGGACCATGCTTTTAGTATTGCCAAAAACCCTGACAAGCGCGAGCTTGATATGCTCATTACCACTGGTGAACGTGTGAGTGTGGCGTTGCTTTCCATTGCGTTGCGCGCGTTGGGTGTTCCTTCGGTATCTTTGACCGGTTCACAAATTGGACTTGTAACCACGGCCACGCATAACGGGGCGGATATCTTAACTTTAAAAGGAGATCGTTTGGTCAAAGAAATTGAAGCAAAGCACGTGCCAATCGTAGCTGGTTTTCAAGGCATTGGGGAAGATAAAGAGATTACTACCCTTAAGCGTGGCGGTTCGGATGTGTCGGCGGTATTTTTGGCACATAAATTGGGTGCAGATCACGTCGAGATGATCAAAGACGTAGATGGTGTTTACTCGGATGACCCCAACAAAAACCAAAAAGCCCAGCGCTACGAAGTATTAGATTTTGACGAAATGTACAAGCTGGCCTTGAACGGGGCCAGCGTACTTCACCCCGATGCCGTGCGCCTGGCTAAAGAGAAAGGTGTTGAAATTCGCATCGTGTATTATCAAACGGGAAAAACCGGGACGGTGATTAAATGAAACTAGAATTTAAATTTAGTCTCACTAATTTTATTGCATTTTTAATTTTGGGCGGGTTATTTTATTGGCTTTGTCCGCTACCCAGCTCTCCCATGT
The DNA here is from genome assembly GCA_902798835.1 of Candidatus Avelusimicrobium bubulum. Classification (GTDB taxonomy): domain Bacteria; phylum Elusimicrobiota; class Elusimicrobia; order Elusimicrobiales; family Elusimicrobiaceae; genus Avelusimicrobium; species Avelusimicrobium bubulum. The sequence continues at coordinate 23,810 of CADBYN010000028.1, forward strand.
GGCGCGGGATAGTATGTGCGTTGGTGGGGATTGTAATTTTTGGGATGTGCTTTGTGGTGGTCAGCCACCGCAGCATTATTCGGCCGGCTCCGGCACAACCCGCCAAACAGCCTAAGCGTAAAAAATGAAAATATGGTAATATAGTGCTATGGAAACCACATCTATTTTATTAATTGCCGGTTTTGTAATTTGTTTTATTTTGCTCTTTGTCTTCATTGCCAAATATCACGGGGCGTTAGAAGACGAGACCGATTTGGAAAGGGTCGAAGGACTCAACCAAGTGACCATTGGGCAGGAGCCCACCTTTCAGCCGCGTGCGGCCTTATTGCAAAGCACGCAAGCGCCTGCTGCACTGGAAGTAGCGGACCTTAAAGAACAGGTAAAGACGCTACATTATCAATTGCAAGAATTCAAAGCAACGACCCAAAAGCACGAGTCCGATATGGCCAAGCAACTTGCCCGTTTGGAAACGCGCATTGCCACGTTTGAGCAAGAATATGTCAATAAACTCCAACCCACACTCTTGCGCGTGATTGATGAATTGGAACATCTTAAAGGGAGCGAAGATATTGTAGCTTCGGCGCAAGAAGAAGCCTCTACCAAAGAGGACGAAGAAATTCCCGCCTAATTTGTAAGATGCAAAAATATCCCCGGTTTTGTTCCGGGGATATTTTTTATGTAAAATGCCTAAAGATTTTCATTTCTTTAGGAAACACTATTCCCTAAATGACACCAAAAATGCAAAAATGAGATTCGATTTGCAGGTTTTATCCGCAAAACAATAGTTATTTTTGCAATTTGGGTATAGCGATTTTCGTCGATACCCGACGGGAGCCGCAAAATCACACCAAATCTTGCTTAAAATCTAATAACACAAATTAAATTTTGTCAAGATTTTTTGCATAAAAAATCCTGGCAAATTTGCAAATTTACTAAAATATGTATATAGATACGTAGGGCAAAGAGCCCGCGTTAGGAGACATAATGACAAATAAAAACCTAGAACCTATCGCCATTGTGGGCATTGGTGCGATCATGCCCGGAGCGTTAAACAAAGACGAATTCTGGAATAATATTCAAACTGGTAAATATTGTATTACGGAAGTACCTGCCTCTTACTGGGATTGGCACCTTTACTATAGCCCAGATCATAAAGCGGAAGATAAACTCTACTCCAAAATTGGTGGTTTTATTCCGCAGACCTTCAAATTTAATCCGTTAAAATACCGCATCCCGCCGCAAATAGCTAAACAAATGGATACGATCCAACACCTCGCTATTGAAACTGCCAACATGGCATTAGAAGATGCGGGGTATGACAAAAAAGAGTTTGACCGCAATCGCACGGCGGTCATTATCGGCAACTCCATGGGCGGCATGAAAAACGATAAATCGAACCTGCGGTTAAACCGTCCGGTCTATTACGAAATTTTAAAGAAAACGCCCACGTATCAATCGCTGCCGCCGGCTGCGGGTCAGCAGCTTATTAACGAAATGGAAGAGGGCGTGCGCGCCCACTTTATGCCCGTGACCGAGGATTCCATGCCCGGCGAACTGGCTAACGTAATTGCGGGACGTGTGGCCAATGTGTTTGATTTACATGGCACCAACTTTACCGTAGATGCCGCGTGCGCAACGTCTTTGGCAGCAGTAGACCAAGCCGTCAACGGGCTGCGCATGGGAAATTTTGACATGGCACTTGTCGGCGGGGTAGACCAAATGATGGCACCTGCCTCGTACATTAAATTTTGCAAAATCGGTGCCTTGTCCGAAACCGGCTCTTATCCGTTTGATGCGCGTGCCAACGGGTTTGTCATGGCCGAAGGCGCGGGCACGGTAATCTTAAAGCGCTTGTCCGATGCCGTCAAGGATGGCGACCGCGTATACGCAGTTATTCGTGCCGTGGGTGCTTCTTCCGACGGGAAAGGCAAAGGCATTACCGCCCCTAACCCCAAAGGCCAAAAGATTGCTGTACAAAAAACGTTTGAACAGTTGGATTACACCCCGGCAGACGTGGGCTTGATTGAAGCGCACGGGACCGGTACCCGCGTAGGTGACGCGGTAGAATTGGAAGCCTTAACCGAGCTTTTCTCCCCGTACGCCAAGCCGGGAACAATTGGCCTGGGAAGTGTCAAAAGTCAAATCGGTCACGCCAAAGCGGCAGCGGGTATGGCAGCACTAATCAAAACTTCGCTGGCCTTATACAATAAAGTTTTGCCGCCTTCTGTTAATTTTGAAACACCCAACCCTATTGTCAATTGGGAAAAATGTCCTTTCCGCGTAATTACCAAAGCCGAAGCTTGGCCGGATGGAAAAGTTCGCCGTGCTAACGTATCTGCTTTCGGGTTTGGTGGTACGAACTTCCACATAGCTATGGAAGAAATGAACGATACCTTGTTGCATAAACCGGTAACGGTTGCGGCACAAGCCGCCGCCCCGGTGCAAAGTGCTCCTGCGGCAGCCACGCAAACCCAAGCAGTCCCCACTAACGCAACTTATACGTTACACGTGCCGGGTGAAAAAATCCAAAGTGATGTGCTTACGTTCTCGGCCGACACAAAGGAAGAATTAAATCAGGTGCTTAATACGGCTGCTTTAGCGGTTGTATTGGATCCGTCTTATCTTCCCAGTATTTCTTACAAAAACCATATAGCCAAACCCCGCAAATTTGCGGTGACTATCAATGTGGAATCACCGGAAAAACTCAAAGAAAAAATTGAGTTCTTCCAAAAAATTGCCGCCAAGCAAGACGTATGGACCACCGAA
>CADBYN010000029.1:0-13460 GCA_902798835.1 Candidatus Avelusimicrobium bubulum
GTCCGATGTGTATCCTTCATAAAAGCATCCAAAATCCATGAGCACCGCTTCACTTTTCTTCAATTTGCGTGTTTTCGAAGGCATATGGTGCGCGTCTGCCGTATTGGCACCAAAGCACACGATGTTAAAAGGGATGGAGTTTGCACCGCGTTTAATCATAGCTAGAGCAATCAAAATACGCACCTCTTCTTCTGTCATTCCGGTTTTGATTTGCGGTTTCACCTCATCAAACGCTTCGGCAGCAATCTGACAGGCCTTCTTAAGGCGGGCCACTTCATCGGCATATTTTTGCATACGCATATCCCCTATTAGGCTGCATGTACGCACCAATTTATGTTTTAAAAACAATTCGCCCGTTTCGAAACCAACTTGGGCAGGATCAAATGCTACACGTTTTAATTTTTTCTCTTCAATTAATGCCAGGGCTCCGTCGACCATACCCCCATAGGGAACATCAATAGTTTTCAAAAATTTTTTGGCAGGGGCCATTTTGGCCACAATCAGTTTTTTAGTTACACAATACGCTTGGGAGGGCGTAATTACAAAAACCGCTTCGCCATTACCCAACTCCACACCGGATAAATACCGTTGCTCTAAACTAGAAGTGGTAATATATCCGTCCAAACCGGCCTGTTTTAAGGTGCGGCGCAAGTCTTGCATACGTTTATCAGCTAAAAGTTTTATCATATTATTTTCTCGTCAAAATTTTGGCTCCGGTCTTAGTGGTAACGATCAAATCTTCGTACCGCACCCCGTATTTACCCGGCAGATAGATGCCCGGCTCTACGCTGGTAACATTTCCCTCTTCAAGTATGTGTGTGGAAGTTTGGTCATTACAAGGTTCCTCATGGATGTCCAATCCCACTCCGTGGCCCGTACGGTGTGTAAAATACTTCCCGTACCCGGCCTTTGTAATAATTCCACGCGCTACGCCATCCACATCTTTGCATCGTACACCCACTTTGGCGGCCTTAATGCCTTCATCGTGAGCCTTTTTCACAATCTTCCAAATTTTTGTGTATTCGGCCGGTTCTTTCTTGCCATGCCACCAGCTGCGCGTCATATCCGCACAATAATCATTGTACACGCAACCAAAATCAATCAGCACCGCATCGTTTGTTTTGAGCTTGCGCAACCCTGTTTCGTGGTGCGGGTTGCCCGTATTTTCCCCAAATGCCACGATGGTATAGAACGAGGTAGCCTTAGCCCCGTGTATACGCATAAAATACTCCATTTGAGCGGCCACTTCACATTCGGTCATACCGGTTTTGATGCGGGGTTTAATGTATTCATACGTAAGATACGCCAAGCGGTTGGAAGCACGTAATTGCTTGATTTCTTGCTCGTTTTTGGCTTTACGTAACTCAGAGAACAGACTAGGAATTTCCACACATCCATTCTTGCGCAGAAAATTTCCCGACGAGTAGCTTGCTTTAGCAAAGTCAAATCCAATACGCTTTAAGCCCAACTTTTTTGCATATTGAATAATCGCTTTTGTCCGGTCGGCATCTTCCCCGAAAACATCTATATAGGGAGCATATTTTGCAAACGGTGCCACATACAGTTTACGCGTGACAGCCGCCATTCCCTTGGCGTGAATTAAAAAAATGGTTTCTCCTGCATAAAAAAAGAATCCTGCTAAATACAGTTGATCTACATTGTCGGTTACTAAAATACCGTCTAATTTGTGCTCGCGCATATATCGGCGCGCAGCATTTAACTTGGTTTGTGCATATTTATCTATTTTCATTTTCTTCCTCTTTGGGTATATTTTACCAATTTTTCACGTCTTCTTACAATACAGGCCCGCGCGCGTAAGAAAAAATTGACGTTTTTAGCGTGTAATTATATATAATACTGGTATGAAAAATTTTATACGCATAAATATCCTTTTACTGTGTCTAGTAACGGCTTTGCCGTGCGCCGCCGATTTGTTTACCTCCCAAGATGGGAACTTGACCATAGATATGCCCGCCGGTTGGACACAAGTGAAAGACTTACCCCAAAACACGGTACTAACCTTGCAAAAAAAGGACGCGCGCCTTGATATCAAAGAGACCACTTGTTCTACTGAGAACTGTTTAGATCTCGCTATCAACCACGATTTAGCTGAAGTAAAAACCAAACAAATGACCGTGCTCAAAAACACGTATACCGACGAGGAAATCAAACGTATTGAATTTTCTACCGGAGAGCCTTTCTACTATATCCATTTTTATACTCCTAAAAATGACTTCAGCGCCGGATATTTTTTGCTTAATGGAAAAGGTTACTCTGCCCTAGCCAAGAATGTGACCTATGCGGAAGCAGATTTAATTTTTGCCGCCATTGCCCCCGTGTTACCGCAAGCCAAACCATCCATTCCTCCCTCCGCCGTACAGGAAGACATCGGGGAAAATGATTTATTACCCGCTTACGACACGCAGGCTGTGCCCGATGTAGAAGTGATTTCCTTAGAAGAATCCCCTGCGGCAGTTCAAGATAAACCAACCCACGTTTCCACAAAAACTACCCCTTCTTTTTCATCGGTCAAACGCATCTTACGCAAATTAAAAATCCGCTGGAAACAATTGCCCCTACACACGCTTATTTCCCCTAGTATGCCGCCCTATATCCGTGAATTGGGCCACGGGTACGACATTTTGATGTTGGTTTTAGGAATTTTTGCAGTTGTCTGGTGTAGTGCCGGCATCATCCGCCTGTTTGTGCGTCCCAAACGCCTGGAAATTCAAGTCAATCCCAATTCTCTTTATCCCATCAAATTAGAGCGTTTATATGGCACTCCCTCTATGATTTTCCGCGCTAAAGACAATCAAGGCAATATCTTGACCGCTCTTTCGAGCCGGTGGGATTCCCTTTTGATGTTTTCCGGCATTATCGTTATGTTACTTTCGCTCATAACCATGGGAGCGACTAGTTTGTGTGAACAATTACGTTTGCTACATCTTTCCGCTTTTACCTACAACACAATTTACTCGGTAACATCCTTGTCTTTACCGCTCGGGTTTTTGATTTTCTTCTGCGCCATCGTATGGGGACAGGTCACCATGAACGAAGTGCTTGTTTTTGACCGCAAGGGCAAAAAGGCCGCTATACTCGTGCAAAAAGGATATAGTTTAAGCGAAGAAAACTATCAATTATTTTTTGTTAATTCCAAAGAATTGCTATTAGCACGACGAAAACGCTTTGGTCTGCGCCGCCAATGGACACTAATGAGCAAAGACCGCATTGAATTTGCTACCATCGCAGAACGCTCTGCGAAACGGGCCTTACTGCGCATGCTATGCGGACATTTATGGGGGATGTTGCGGGCCGATTACAATATCACAGGTTGTATGGATAGCCACGGCGTTATTGAAAATACACACGCGCTCTTTAACAAGAGCATGTGTAACATCGATAAACCCGAGGCGGTAACTGCGCGGGATTTATTGGCACTTTCGCTACTAATTAGCATCCGGGACCGGGACAAATGGTATCCTTGGTTTAATTAATTTTTGCAGGGTTTTACTAAAATGCGTTATTTTTTAGTTTTTATAGTGGGGATATTCCCGTTTTGCCTACACGCACAAGTATTGCAAGATGTTGTGCAAGCAAAAATTCAAATCCCCGCCCTTAAAGGGGCCTGGTGGGGTGGGTTTTCGTCCTATGCGGACAGTCAAGAGGAAACTTTTTCCATTCATGCCGACACACGTCTTGCCCCGGCCTCTACTTTAAAACTACTCACTACTGCAGCCGCTTTGCAACTGTTGGGACCGCATCATCGCTTTGAAACCAAACTATATGCCTCCGCCTTGCCGGATAGCAACGGAACTTTAAGCGGGGATTTAATTTTACAAGGTGGCGGAGATATGACGTTGGGCTCTCGGCGCGTACGCGGGGCACAGACGTATGAAGCCGTCCTTAAACAATGGGTAAACGCTATTAAACAAGCCGGCATTAAACGGGTAAACGGAACTATTTATGCCGATGTTTCTCTATTCGAAGGACCTGCCATTGCCGATAAAGTCAACTGGGAAAATATGGGCAACTATTTTGCCGCTCCCGCCAGCGCGTTATCGTTCAATGACAATTTGTTTGTAGTTCACTTTAAGGGCGAACTGACCGGAAACCAGCCCACCGAAGTGGCCGCCATAGATCCGCAAATTCCCGGTGTAGAAATTCAAAACTTTGTAACTACCGACGCCAAAAGCAAAAAAGATAATGCGTATGTGTACGGCGCGCCGGATCAATATAATCTAAAAATCTTCGGCTCTATCCCCACTACGCTCACAGGGTTTGACATTAAGGCCGCCATGCCCAACCCGGCCTTGTTTACCGTACAAGCGCTCAAACAAGCATTGGCAGAGGCCGAGATTTCGGTTAGCGGTACGCCGCAAGTTCTTACCCAAGCCCCCAATTACGGCAATTTGGAACACTTGCACACCTATAAATCGCCCGAGTTAAAAGACATTGTAGTCATCGTCAACAAGCGCAGTTTTAACTTGTATGCCGATATGCTGCTGCGGCACTTGGCCCTTGCAAACGCTCAGCCGGGCAGTATTCAAAACGGTCTAAAAGCACTAAACGATTTTTTGGTAAAAAATCATACCGCGGGCGAGTTAGATATCAAAATTTACGACGGGAGCGGCCTTTCGCGCGATAATATGATTACGCCGCGCGTGCTGGTCAATACACTCAATTTCATGTCCACCACTCCCAATTTTGAATACTATTATAAATCACTCGCCACCCCCGATGACCGCGGCGACTTACTGCTCTTGCGCCGTTTCTTAAAACCCAAACATCAAGTGGAAGATGTACGCATTAAAGGCGGCACCATTGACGGCGTAAAAGCCGTGGCGGGCTACGTACACGACAAAGACGGTCGCTTAATCTCTTTTGCTATGATGGCCAACAACTTAATCCCGCGTGATGAGAGTTTATGGCGCGCTCATGAAGATATTATTAAGGAACTGCTAAATTTGAAAGGCACTTCGCGCTAATAAAAATTTTGGATCAGCAAAAAACATCCCCGAGGTTTCCTCGGGGATGTTTTTTAGAATATTATAATTGTGTTCAATTAGTACACCTAGGAGCATCGCCACAATAGTCACCTTTACAACAACCTGTTCCGGAGTATATAGCATTTGCACAACCTCTTCCCTGGCAATATCCTCCATCAGATATAACGGCTCCCACACAGGCATTATTATTTCCAGAACCATACACCCAGCCATCACAATATCCTCCATTGCTGATAGTAGCGCCCGTGCATCCGCCATCCACAGTTGCTCGGCACATAGATTTTGCTCCGTCAAATATTGCATCTGCACATCCATTTGCTTGATACCCAATACAAGAAGCACCATTAAAAGTTGCCCCGGCACATCCATTTGCTATATTTCCATAACATTGTCCCAAATTTGTAAAAGTCGCCCCCGCGTACTTGTAAGCTTCGTTTGCGCTATAATAAACCGTACCATAAGTCGGACCCGTTCCCCACACATATTTCCAAACACCATTTACGCATTCCGCCGTACCACTAACTCCGCTTCCGCTAGCAACAATATTATCAGGTCGTGGATCCGAACAAGTGGCCGGCTCTTCAAACGTGTTACTTCCTTCCGTTCCTTTGAGCAAGTACGCCGTCCATCCTGTTCCTTGTAAACTGCCGCTCGTTACTTCTTCGCCTTTGAGGGCATCTTTACACAGCCAAGTGGCCTGGGAGTTTAATGTATCGTTGGCCTCGCACATAATAGTGTCCGGGAATTGCTCGCTATGCTTTTGATATACCACATACGCTAATCCCGGCACATCGTCTCTGGTCGTAAGTACATAGTCAAAGCGTTCATCACTTCCGTCATTTACTTCTATTTCGGCACTCGCCCCACCGCTAGGCGCTTTAATATCTAACTGCGTAATATCGGTGGAGTAATGGCCTTTATCCATATAATAAATCTCTTGTCCGTTGGCTACGGCACTAGCGATAGGCATTAACCCGCTGTATCTGCTCTTAAGTACGGCTTTTTGATATTGCGGCAGGGCAATAGCGGCTAAAATGCCAATAATAAGCACAACGACAAGTAATTCTATTAATGTAAAACCTGCGTTACGAACTATTTTCATGATTTCTCCTTAGAACTTCAGTTGTGTGGCGTGTTCACACGGGCAGGTGCGTTTTTCATCCGCCGGGATTTGTTCAATCAGTTTGAACAACAATGCTTTTAGTTTTTCAATATTACTGTTAAAAACTTTCAGCACCGCTTCGTGCGATACAGGGGCAACATCGCCCACCAGCCCGGCATCATAATCGGTAATGAGCGCAATATTTAACGGGCACATATTGAGTTCTTTAACTAGGTAATTCTCCGGGAACGACGTCATCCCAATTACTTGCCACCCTTGGCGCGTAAAGAAGGCCGACTCGGCCTTGGTGGAATAGCGCGGCCCGTTAATGACCACCACCGTACCTGTTTCATGCACGGGAATATTTAAAGATTTGGCCGTTTCAATGGCTAATTTGCGCAGTTGCGGGCAGTACGTCTCCGCCGGGGAAGGATGCTGCACAGAGGGACCTTCTAACAAGAACGGGCTTTCAAAAAAAGTATTTTTACGCCCGTCGGTCCAGTCCACAAATTGATCGCAAATGACAAAATGTCCGGGTTCCACTTCTTTTTGCAAACTGCCCGCGGCACACGGGGAAATCACACGCGTGCACCCCAAATGTTTCATGGCCCACACATTGGCACGATAGTTTACTTGATGCGGCGCAATGGTATGGTTGCGGCCGTGACGCGGCATAAATGCCACTTTGTGTGCCCCGATCGTACCAATAAAAACGTTATCGCTCGTTTTTCCGTAAGGCGTATCTACAGTTACTTCTTCAATATCAGTTAAAAATTTATAAAAACCGGATCCGCCAAATACGCCAATGTCTGCTTTGTTTAAAATTTCCATAACTGCCTCCTTTTCTTGCATTGTAGCACATTTTTACGCGGATGTTACCTCTATCCTTTTCCATTTTCCGTGAAGAAAACGTACCAGCATAAAGACGGCAGTCAGCCACGCGTAAAACGTCAGCCAACTCCACACCCACACTACTGGGGCGTGTAATCTATAGACTAAAATCCACGTACCCGGAATCAGCAGCAACCACGCACACGCCATCATTACATGCATATAATATTTTGTATCGCCAGCACCGCGAATTGCTTCTCCAAAAATTAAATACGTGGCATCCCCCAATACAAAAATGCTTACCAGTTTCATAAGCGGCCATGTTTTAGCCGCAATTTCCGCGCCGTTGGCAGTACCCGCCGGAATAAATAAATGTAAAAATAAAGGAGCACCAAAAAAGAACAATAGCGCAATACTGCCTGCGTATGTATATCCAATAATGCAGGCATTTTTAACCACTTGCACACTTACGTCAGGGCGCTTGAGCCCTTGGTATTTACTAACGAGGATTTGTATCCCTACCCCGAGGCCCAAAATCACAGTAAATACCACCGGTTGCATACTCATTACAATATTGCTGGCCTGCAAAGAAACCGTATCAATATTGCCCACCATAAACGTAAATAGCGTAAACGAGATTACATCCATTAAAAATCCAAATCCGTTGGGCAGGCCAAAACGAACCATACGTGTAAAAATAGGTTTATAAAACCCGGCTAGACGCGTTATCTTAAATGTAATACACGTATGCGTTGCAAAAATAAGCGCACAGAAAATAGCCGTAATAAACGCACTGCCGATAATGGTGGCCCAGGCCGCTCCTTCAATTCCCATCGCCGGGAAACCCAGTTTTCCAAAGATCATTACATAATCCAACACAATATTGGCCACGTTGCCCGCCAACGCCGCAAACATAGGTATTTTCGTTTTGCCGCGCCCGCTAAAGAAACTGGCCAAAGCATTATTTACTACCGCAAAACCGCCAAACAAGTTGAGAAGTCCAAAATATTTTAATTCTAACAAACGCACCGGCGTGGCATGATCAAACGTATTAATAATTGCCTTACCCACCGGTGTGAGTGCTGCTAAAATCAATGAAGATAAAATCGCTAAAAACACCCCTTGCCATAAGGAGAGCGTAACTGAGGCTTTTTTCTTTTTAGCGTCAAATTGCGAAACGAACACACTAGTGTAACTGGCAAGCCCCATAAACATGGCGGCAAACGTCATTGCCAACATCCCCCCCGGCACACACGCGCCCAAGGCGTCGGGTGAATACCAAGCCAAAAACATCCGGTCCACAAATTGCATGACCACTTGTGCGGCCATGGTAACAATCAGCGGATAGGATAAAAGCCACAATTCACCCAGCGAAGTTTGAACGTTTTGTTTAGGGGTCATTTCACACCACAAAAAAGGACCCCGTGTTAGCGGGGCCCTTGATAAAGTTACCAAAAATTATAGTTTGACAACTTTTACGGCTTTCGGGCCTTTTTCGGATTCGACTACTTCGAATTCTACTTCTTGGCCTTCGGCTAAGGTCTTAAAACCGTCACCCTGAATTTCTTGGTAGTGAACAAAGAGATCTTTAGAACCATCTTCGGGGGTCACGAAACCGTAACCTTTTTGGTCGTTAAACCATTTTACTTTTCCTTTAGGCATTTACTTATACTTCCTTTTATTAATTATATCAAGTACTTAAACTTAATAAGTACCTACAATTATTATACTATAAATGTAAAAAAAAATTGCAAGTATTTTTTTTAAGGTATAATGAAACTATGCAGATTATAGAGGCCGTACCTAATATATCCGAAGCGCGAGATATTGCCAACTTGACCCGCATTGTGGGTGACTTATACGCCATGTTGGGTGGTGCGCGTTTGTTACATGTGGATAGCAACATTGACGCGAACCGAACCGTGCTTACGATTGCCGGGCAACCCGAGCAGGTAGTACGGGCATGCTTTATGTTGTTTCGTACGTGTCAGGCAGATATCGATATGAGTTTTCACAAGGGGACGCACCCACGTTTAGGGGCGGTGGACGTATGCCCGCTGGTGCCTGTTCAAAATATTACGTTGGAGGAAACAATCCCCCATGCCGAGTCTTTGGCCCGGCGCGTGGCGCAAGAATTAAATATTCCCGTCTACTTATATGAGGCTAACGCACACACTCCCCAACGTAAAGATTTAGCATTTATCCGCAAAGGAGAATATGAAAGTTTACCCGAGAAACTAAAAACACTTCCCCCCGATTACGGGCCGCGCACGTTTTCCCCCTCGGTAGCGCATAGCGGGGCGAGTGTAATCGGCGCGCGTAATTTTTTAATTGCATTTAATATGTCGCTTAATACGCAAAATATAGCGATTGCCAAAGAAATAGCCGCTAAACTGCGCGAAAGAAATGGCGGGCTGCCCGGTGTAAAAGCTATCGGGTGGTATATGCCCAGTTATAATTGCGTGCAAGTGTCGTGCAATCTGACTGATTTCCACAAAACCTCATTGGCTGACTTATTTGAAGCATGCAAGTGCGAGGCCGCTAAACATAATGTGCAAATTACCGGCAGTGAGCTCATTGGCCTGGCACCGCAAGAAGCGCTAGTACAAGCCGGCAAACATTACCGCCCGAACATTACAGATGAAAAGTTTTTGATTATGGCGGCCGCGGAACACTTGCTGCTAAACAAAATCCGCCCTTTTGTAGCTAAAGAGCGGATCCTGGAACAAGCTCTTTCCCTATAGTATTTCGGCTAGCTCTACAAATTGCGCCGGGGTTAACTGCTCCGGGCGAACGGTTAGGGGCACATTGAGTTTTGCAAGTGCCGCGGTAATTTTTTCGCGCTCATACCCGCCCAGCAAAAGTGCATTTAATAGCGTTTTACGACGGTGCAAAAACGCCGCTTGCACCACACGCGCTACGGCAGGCCAATGGGCCGGTACCGAAATTTTTTCAAACGCAAGTACGCGCGAATCTACTTTGGGAGGAGGATTAAAACATCCTTTGCCCACGTTACAAATTAAACTAATACGCGCGCGCAGTTGGCTCAAAACGGACAAAACGCCATACCCTTTTTCGCCAGGTTTAGCGGTAATTTTTTGGGCTTGCTCCCTTTGGAACATAAATACGGCCGTCTTAAAATGTGGCCATGCGAGCACTTTATCCAAAATTTCCGCCGCGTCAATGTAAGGCAAATTACTCACAAACTGCGTGGGAACGGCAGGAAGTGTGTTTAAATCAAATTTCAAAAAATCGGTCTGCAAAATGTTAAGCTGCGCCGAAGCGGGCAAATTTTTTTGTAAAAATTGCACCATGTCCGGGTCAATTTCTATGACGGTAAAATGAGCTTTTCCGCGCTTAACAAATTCCTGGGTAAGCGCTCCTTGCCCGGGGCCGATCTCCACCAAGTTATCGGCGTGCAATACTTCGGCCGCGTCCACAATTTCGTTAATAACGCGCGGAGAAATTAAAAAGTGCTGCCCGTATTTTTGAATAGTTCGTCCGCTCATTTATCATCCGCCAAAACTTTGATATTTTTAGCCGCTACTTTATTTTTAGCATCCAACTCCAACGCGCGGCGATAATAGGAAAGCGCTTGTTCATCGTCGGCATTGATAATTGCCGCTGTACCCAAGCCCAACTGGGCAAGCGGATCTTTGGGCTGGTCGGCTGCCGCACGCGCAAACGCATCTGCCGCATCTGCTCCGTTCCCGCGCGCCAGAAAGGCAAGTCCTTTGAGTAAATCGCACGTATCATCCGCGGGGCACGCTTTGTATTCCTGCAAATCTTCGCTGGCCTCATCCACAAACAAAAGCCAGGTGCGCCCGGTAACCCACAGGCCCATATCGTTGCCGACAATGCGCGGATCATACACGGCTTTGGGAGTGGTGGTACGGTTTTGGGTGAGTGCGGAGGGCGAATTATAATCAAGCGTGCGCCCCTGCAAAGATAAATTCACATTATATTTACCGTCTGCCTGTGCAACGGATTGGCGCAAGCCTTCCACTAAATTATTAATTTGCGTGTGGCGTTCTTCTTCACTCGCGGCGGCCAACGTAAAAATGCGTTTAAAGGTTTGTGCTTCGGGAGCCGGGGAGCTTTCCGCAAGTGCGTTATCCCCGCGCAAACGCTCATAAGCCTGTTCAAAGGTATTACCGCGCGCGGCGGGTTTTTTCTGCGGGGGCGTAGCGGGCTCGAATTCCAGCGTGACCTCAATGTTGATGGCTTTACCGGCGGGAACACGCTCCAAATTTTCTTTAAAAGATTGAATTTGCTGCTCAAATGCCTGGGCGGTTTTGCCGCTGGCACGATAGACGGCGTTTAGGGCAAGCCCGTCATTTTTAAAACGCGTAATGGCAAATGCCTGCTCAATTACGCTACGCGCCAAATCTACTTGTCCTTGCTGCACAAGCAAAAACCCATAACGAAGCCGCGCCACAAAATCGCCGGGCTTGGTTTTGACAGCACGCTTGTAGTATTTAAGCGCTTCTTGCGGGCGGTTTAGTTTTTCATATAATGCGCCTAAGCTGAGCATGGCGTCTTCGTAATTATTAAAATAATGTAACGCTTTTTTAAAAGATTCTTCTGCTAATGCGTCGCGCCCTAACGCCTCATAAAGCGTACCTAACTGATAATGGTAAAGCGGCTCACGCGGGGCCAAGTCGACCGACATACGGAAATGCTCGAGCGCTTTATCCCAATTTTGCTGCACGGCGTACGTAGAGCCCAGGTTCATGTGCGTGTCGGCCTTATTAGGATCAAGCTGATTGGCTTTTAAAAAATAATCTTGCGCTTCTTGCACGTTGCCTTTCCAACCGGCGGCTATACCCAAAAGTTGATACGCCATAGCGCTTTTGGGGTCCAGGTGCAGGGCCTCTTTGTATTCGCTGACGGCGTCATCCACTTTGCCCTCCCAATACAAAGACGCACCTAAAAGCAAGTAGGGCAAGGGTGATTTGGGATTTTTGATGACGGCGCGGGCAAAACTGTTGGAAGCCGCTTTGTAATTGGCGGTAGTCATTTCCCCCATTCCGCGGCGCATTTCCAAAGCGGACTGTTCTTCCATCATACGGTCCCAAACGGTGGTAGAATAGTCGGTTTTAATTTCGGGCTTACGGAAGGAAAACGGAAACCCCGCCCGGCAAGGAAGGGCGGACGCTACAACACTTAGCACACACAATATCCACGCATAGCGCATAGGTATATGATAGCAAAAAAGAAGGGGCAAGCCTTACGCTTGCCCCTCATCTTTAACTATTTGTTAACATCCGGCACATTTCTTGTTATAAGCTCCGAAATTTTTCCGGATCTGTTGTTTCTTGTAAACAGTTCTCTTCTTTCTGTTTACCACTTTTTTGTTTTTCTTATGGCTAGCGCCCACTTTTCTATTCTTAGGTCGTCTAACCGCTTTTTTCTGCTTAGTGGTTTGATTACATTCTAACCAAGCTTTTGGTTTAATTTCGTCCCCATACTTACAGAGCAAGTCAATATACTCAAGCACTTTCGCTTTTGTAAGTGTTTCGCCATTGAGATATTTACACTCCGTAGGATGTAACAAGTCGTAGTACCGGTCAGCAAACACATCGCGGTAGTATTCTTCCGCATTTACCTGCTCGGGTTTCATGCCGGTCGGTTTTTCCAACAACCCATCTCCGCCATGAGTCGGGAATGTTCCACGGAGCAATCCGCTAAGCGGGAATGTTTGCCATATACGCTCTCCGGTAATGGTCTCAAAGACTGTAGCCCGTTTTCCGTAGCCCTTCTGGTCTTTCTGGTTGCTATCTACATAACCACCCCACCAGTAACCGCTACCGCAAGGGAAACGTTTATTGTTAATTACATTATTTCCGTCGTGACAATCGTACGTATATTTACTGGGGAACGATGCTGCATCCAAGCCCATAAAGGCCAAGAAGGCACCAAAGATGTTATCATAATCGGGAGCTTGCGGGTCACTCGCAGTAGCACCGATTGTCTTACCCAGCACACACGCCACGTTGGCAGGGACCTGGTCACTTGGATGCATACGGATAGCATCTACCAAGTTAGCCACTGTCAATTCTGCTTTTAACTTCTCATCTGAGTAGTCGAGAAAACTTACGTTGCTCGCTTGATTTCTCTTATTGAACTCTGCAATAGCTTCCTTAACATAGCTAATGGTAATAGCGTCCGGTGCGATTAAGAGCGTGTCATCCACAGTCAACTTACACATTTTCCATTGGTCGCACGCCTCTATTATCACATTTTCGTCACTATTTTTAGCCGTTTCATCGCGACGAGGCCCGCTATAAATCATATCGTCGCAAGGGAATTCCTGATACTCCTCATAGAAATCGACGACAAGCTTACCGTCCCGAGCTGGAGGAGGGCCTTTCCGCTCTCTATTTTCAATTTCAGGCGTATCTTGCGGCTGCACTCCGCTGGCACCAAACGGACAAGAGTGTGCAGTCACATGGCCGTTCGGCCCTGTGACAGTCCATATAATACTGCCGACCAGGTCTTCTCCTTTTGCGTCTTTGATC
>CADBYN010000029.1:13521-20105 GCA_902798835.1 Candidatus Avelusimicrobium bubulum
ACCACAGGGGAATTTGCTGCAGCAGCCTTTACCTTTGGACTGGCCTCTGCACCTTCTTCGCCCTCTTTGGTCTCTTCTTCCAGCTCTTCCTTTGCATTAGCATCCAAGAATTTTGCCGTTACACGGAACTGGGAAGGATTGAGCTTTTTAGACGGATCGAGGACCCATTTGCCATCCTTATAAGTTTGAGAGTGTGCCCTCAACTGAGCAGAAGCCTGCGTTTCCGAGAGACATTCAAACTGCCATTCATCAAAGAAACATTCTTCCGCCCGGATCATATCTTGCCCTTCGATACGGTATTTCTTCTTAGAAATATTGTTGTCGTGCCCGTTGTCGCGGTTGGTAACGCCTTTATGCTCAATGTAAGCATCTTCGAATTCCCAAAAGAGCATAGGCAACATACCGTCATACAGCTGGTGGACTGAGTCCCCTCTGCCGGCGGCCAAATTGTCTTTCATGGCCACAGCCTGCACGGATAACAAGTCCAACTTGAAAAATGCCTGAGTAGCCGATTCTTCAGTAAGACCCAACTTCATGAACGTGTCAATCATGTGGTTTTTAAATGTTTCATAACTAAAGACACCACTTGATTGTAAGTAAATCACGCACGCATTGGCATGACTGTTGCGGTCGACCTCTGAGATTCGGCTGCGGATTTCCTGTTTGTCACCCGTAGTCCGCGTAGAGGCATTTCTCGCTGTATTGACCGACGCTTGGTGATCCTTGCCTTGTTTGCTACCGGAAGTACTCATGAGGCCAGCTCCGGCACTTTGTCTGCCCGTATGGTTGAGCTTGTTGCCTTTATGATCACGATCAGCCTGTGCGCACAACAAGTTGCCGCCCTGGGGAACAAACTGGCTATGTATTTGGGATTTAAATTCCTCCGGGAAGTAGTTGCGGGCCAACACATAGGTGTAAACATGCCAGTTGCGTGCTTTGCCGGAAGGATAAACACGGTACAAGCCGGGCATGTCATCGCAGATCCTACCACCGCCGACCGCATTCAAGTTAAGATCGCCGGAAACATAGGCCCCTGCTTTACAAATACCTAAACAGCACAAGCGCTTGCCAAAGAAGCCCACAGAGGCACCGGCGGAACTACTTTTATCTTTCCACCATCCAATCTTTCCACATTCTTCCACGGTTTTCCCTGCCGCACTCGCAACAGCACCTTTGTTACTCTTACAAGAAAGTTCATCAAAAGAGAGCCCTTTCTTTCCTAAATCACCACTGGCATTCCATTTAGCTTCGTTCATTCCGCAGCATTCTTTTTTACCGCTGCTACCACCACCAATGCTGACGTCACCCAAGAAGTGATCCGGGTCACCGTCGGAGTCACCGGTGATTAAACAGTTGATAAGGCCTTTTAAGATGTTCTTGGCAATATCGGTTGCCCAGTTGATCCAGCCCCATTTGTATTTAAAGCGTTCTTCCCACTCGCGTTGCATGCGGGTTTTCATCATATCCCACCACCACGGCGTTTGACCTTTGCCAATGTTGATGTGATGATCTAACTTGCCCGAGCCGCCGGTGCGACCGTCCGAAAACAAGTCAATCCCGCCGGTGCGAGTCGGATCTACGGGTTTTACATAGGAGTCGCGCAACGCTTCGATAGCGTTGGCTTTACCCATGTTATCAAGCCCTTTACGTGCGGCCCCTGCAGCCCCTTGCCCAAACGTAGAGCGGGCCGGTCCACCTGCACGTAACGGCTGCAGAGAAACCGGTTTGGGAGCATTGCGCGGACCGTCTTTTACTTTGCTGGCGGCATCTTTGATTTTGCCACCCCAAGGTTGTAGTTTTAATCCGCCACGCGGGTTACGTAAGCTGGCCGTATCCAATTTACCGATAGGCGTGCGTTTGAAAGCGGCACGGGTACCGGCACGGGCACGGCGTTTATAAATATTGGTGATGTTTTCTTCTTCATCGATGTCGGTACGAGAATGATGCTCGGCATCATAGCGCCCTTCAGCATCAAATTCCCCACTGGCAGAAGCAGAAGCGGAGGCATCAAAATCCAAGTCATCACGCTCACTCCCTTCTTCCTCTTCGGCAGTCCCCCAACCTTTGATGTAGTCGAACGAGCTGCGCCCGGATAATTGGGCCAGTTGTCCGTCAGGGTCCTCGATAAGAGTTGTATCAAAGCCGTAACGTTCCGAGTCGAACTCGGTTGCTTCGCTACCTGGTGTAAGCAATGTATCTTCACCGCTTTGGCCGCTATACTTATATAAGAACGGCAGCAACAACAACGCCACTAACGCAGCGATGAAGAACGGGGCATCCCGACGGGTGCGCTCAAAGAGCGTCTGCTTCGGTTTGCCGTCTCTCCCAATTTTGGAGGAAGATTTAGCGAAAGATTTATTGCCAGCAGGTTTGCTGCTTTTAATCTTATCGCTAAAGGTAAAACTTTCTTTCTTTTCCTCTGGCATAATAGCCTCCTATGAAAATAAAACTGCTTGGTACTTTTTACAACTGGCGGATTGTTTTAACCATGTAAACACTCCGCGGGTACTGGAACATAAATAAATTATGCGTTGTTCACAACTGGATACCCATTGTGTAACAACCATTTCCTACTACCTCTTACATTTATTATACAACTATTTGTCATAATTTCAAGACCCAATTTTGGGCAATTTGGACCTATTTTGGACCTATTTTTATATCCTTACTACTTTAAAATGCTTTATTTGCATCCATATGATTCTCGATGGAGCCCTTGGTATCCACCTCCGGGAAGTAATCGCTGCTGCCGCCGTTTTGGTCGATAACCACGTCCACCATAGTTACAATATCTCTATCGGCATTGTTACGCTTAAAATTATCACCCGCCAATACTGCCGATACGTATTTTTCTTGCGTATACGTCTTGCCTATATCCTGCCAAGCCCCATTACGAAAAGCATTTTTTGCAGCGTTTTCATCGGTGTATTCAGACGCGTGCGACTTATACCATTCTTCAAATTCCTCTTCAAAAGCCACGTTACACCGAGTTTGAAAAGTGTTCCAATAGGTTTGATATCTTGTATGTATTGTGTCCGAGCAATTATTTGCGCTATAACTAATTGCCATCTTACATTCGGTGCGCAAATCATCATACGCTTTGTTCAACTTTTTGCAGATCCCTTGTATAGCGCGGACGGAAGCGCTAAACTGGGTCTGTTCGTATGTCGTATTTACCCGAGGGTCTACACAACTAGACGGGAAATCCCAATTTCCCGCATTTTTTACCAACGCATTAAATTGCTCGTCATATTTTTCCACATCTTTACCCGATGTATTCAAAGTTTCTTTACATTGTTTTTCAAACTTTACGTATTCCGCCCAGGCCTCTTGGTCTTCTCTAAACGAGGTCGTATCCAATTGAATCCCCCCCAATCCGATTACGTTTGAAGCCGTTGTGGGCATTTCGGCTCCCATAAACCCGGTATCGGCCAGGGCTTTTTTGACCATCTCGTTGGATGTGTATTTAGCCATACGGCTGGTAATCCACGCGTGGTACAAGTCCCGATGTTCTTTATCATCGCCTATATCATTGATAGTACTGCCCCAGTTAAGATGCAGCGCATTAAATTGTTTATTGATACCGTTTAAACCGGTATCGGCACGGAGCATGCTGCGCGCGGTATTGGTCAGCCAATCGGCGGAATTCACGCCGGCGATATGCGGGTTAGCAATTTTTTTAAATGCATTTATGGAGTCATAGCCATCCTGGGAATTGCGGTTGACACCGGAAGCGTCGCTACCGAAAAACACTTCGCCATTTTCCCGGTTTGCCTCGGTATGGACGTTGGCATCTTGGTTGGCCAAAGCAGCCGGCTGCGGGCCGTTGTCCGGATTATTTGATGCCGATGCGCTTAAAATGGTATCTACTTGACGTCCTTTTTGGCGTTGCAAAGCGTTAAGCGCATTGATATCTATTAGGCGGGTCTGCCCCCCTTCGCGCTGCAGCCGCGCGGACAAACTGCCCAATTCTTCTCCATTTGGCGCCGCTCCTTGCATACGGGCCCGCTCAAGCGCAGCCAGGCGGGATTGTTCGTCCGCCCATTGACCGGGCAGCCCGATCGTTTTATCTGTCCACGTCAACAACGCGCGCAAGAAAGACATACGCGACGTATCGTCTTTGCTAAAGCCCATCGCGTAGGCGATATTGCGCAAAATCGGTATCTTTTCAACGGGAATAACCCCGCCGATTGTTCCCAAAAACAAGAAACACAAAACAGCCAGCACCCATGGCCAATAGCGGCGCTTTTTAGGAGCCGGAGCCGGCAAGAGTGCTACCGACTGCTGGGCGGGTGTTTGTGCGACAGCTTGTTTTTCTTTCGCTGCCGCTTTTAGTTTGCGTCGTTCTTTTTTGGATTTACGTTTTTTAGGTACGGGTGCCGCAAAAGGGATCTCAGGTAACAACTCGGTAGGCACCTCTTCTTTGGCAAAAGCTTGCTTTTTGGGCGCGGAAATTTCTTGGGGTTGAGCCTGGGCTGGGGGCTCGGCCGGGACAGACGCCTTGGGTTGCACGAGTTCTTCCCGTTGAGCGGGTGCTACTTCGGGAGCCGGTGGATCGGGTTGCGCCGGCGGCGTGTTAGGCACGAACGGCTCGACCGTAACCGTTTGCATTTGAACAGAAGGCTCGGCAGAGGGCAAAGGTTGCGGCTTTTCCCCCTCCTCTGTTTTAGACTCTGTCTCTTGAGCAAGGGGTTGCTCGGCATTGGCTTGTTCTTCTTTAGCGGCAGCCGCTTCTGCTTTGGCCCGTTCTTCGGCAGCACGGATCTGCACTAAATCTTGCACGGTATCCATGCGGGTAAACGTAAGATCCGGCGAGGTTGCCAAGTCTTCGGGAAGCTGCGGTGGCTTTTGAGGACGAATGAGCCCATTTTCAGCAATAATCGGCTGAAAATTCTCGTGTAAATTTAAGTCTTCTTCCGGGACAAACGGCATCCCTTCGTTTTTTTCGCTCATACGCTCCTACACGTAAAAGTAAATAGCCCCGTTAGATTTTTGTAACCGCTCCCAATGCCACTGAACTGAGCCCGCCTTTGATTTTGGCCCAAGTGCTCTTGAAAAAGCCACTCCACGTAGGATTAAAGGCGGTTTGCACAGCGGCTGCTACCGTCAATGCTGAGACAATACGTGCTACCGTAGCTATCATTGTACCACCATAAGCGCCGTAGTCGTGTTCAAATTTCTTGGCCATAATAAACAACGCTACGTTTCCAGCTGTTACGAGGGTTAGCATGGATATAGCAACAATCCAACGCTTGGTTGTCAATGCTGCCTTTGCAATAGGCGTGGGAGCAACGGCAATAGCGGCATCCAACTTCCGCAGCCATTTAGCACCACCAATAATAAGTCCGGCAGAACAAGCTACTGTGGCAAGCAATTGTACAATTAATCTTGTCTGCGCATCTTGGCGCTCTTTTTGTTTATCTTCCTCGCCTTTGAAGCGGTTACCGATGGCTTTTAATTTGCGTTGCGTATTGGACGCAAAATCGGACGATGTAGCCGAGCCGCCGTTGTTTGTTCCGTCCACACTAATTCCGCCCGAATTGGTTGCATTAGCCATGAACGCACGGCCGCCTTCGTTAGCAGATGCGTTAATATTGGCATCAGCCTCGGCAGACCTCTTTAAAATATCCTTTAATTCATCGCGCTCGCTGCGCCCTCTGTGCTCGCGGCCACCGCGCCCATTGCGGTCCCGACCGAAAGAAGCCGTATTTTCTCCACGGGCTAACGCTCCTTCCAATCCCATTTGAGACATAATATTGGTCCCGCCGGGCATAGCTCCGGACAAGCGGGGTTTTTCACCCCCGGAAGTAGCGGCAATTCCGCCAGAAGCACCACCCGAAATAGGATCAGATGTACCGCTAAATGAACTACCCGATGCACGGGCCATAGAGGCCGTAGTAAAGCTGCCGGACCCTTGCGTCCCGTTTGCATTATATCCGTCTTGCCCTTGATAAGAATTGCCTGCATTATAGGAAGCATTTGCGCCCACCTGACCGGCACGAGGGTTCCCCACGGAATAGCGGGTTTGGTCCTCGATTACTTGACGATTGCCTGCCCCCAAACCGGCATCCGAATCGGAAAATTCTGCCGCCGATCCAAAATCCATATTGCCCAACTTTTCCATCGTTCTTTTGTTGTCTTCATAGCGTTTCAACGCCGTGTTACCTTGGCTGGAGGCAAGATCATCGGCCGTGGCTAATTGGTTGCGGCTATCGCGCACATTAATAGAGGTAAGCATCCCATTTTGGCGGTTCATCCCTTGTTGAGGTGCTGTTTGGGCAAGTTCCCCTAGCGTGCGGACGCGTCTTTCGCTTGCGATTTTTTGGTTGGCCGCCATATTGGCACCCATATAAAAAACACCCGCCGAGGCCAAGGATACCAGTAATGACGCATTGGCCATCTTGATAGCACCTTTAGTGCTTTTTCCTAATTTGCCATATTTAAATCCATACTTTTTTCCACTCGCTGCAATACTAGATATTATTATAATACCTATTGGAATAATGAAATGAATCATGCTAGCTAAAAATGCCATTAATTTTGCAAATATATTTGTTTTTTTCTTATCTTTATATTCAATTTTT
>CADBYN010000030.1 GCA_902798835.1 Candidatus Avelusimicrobium bubulum
ATCTTCTAAACGCAGCTGCTGTGTTTGATTAACGGGTAATAATTCCGGAGCTCCGATACGCACACACTCGTTACGAAGGGCCCACATGGCATAAAGTCCCAACGCTTTGTGACCGGCTGCATAAGAAATGATATCGGCTGCCTCTTCTTGCGGGCGAGAAAAGTCATACAACATCGTTTTATATAACAAATGGGAAACAGCGCGTCCGCTGGAGATACTCCCCCCTGGATGCCCGGAAGTAGGAACATAATTGTAAAGTAGTGCCACTAAGGCGCGATATACTACATCCAAGCGTTCCAATACTGCGGCCTCATTTAATGCAATTTTATAAGTAGGGTTAGCCGCGTAGTCCGTTGCATCTACAAATACAGCCCGTTTTTGATTCATAGTAAACGGTTTCATAATCTCTCCCTTAAAAATGAAGTCCTTCCTGCACACATAACAACGTCAAATCGATCATAGCTTGTATGTCCTTTTTCGAACATATTTCTACGTTGCTATGAATATTGCGCGTAGGCAACGAAAGCGCACACGTAGGTATCCCCGTTTTAGACAGGTGTACAGCACCCGCGTCATTTCCACCGCGTTGTGCAATACGCACTTGATAGGGAATGTGATGTTGGTTGCAAATATCTTTCAATGCATCAAAAAGCGGTTTGAGGGTAATGGTCATCGAGTCTAACACACTAATTCCTACCCCGCCATTTACCCGCACGATATAATCCTGCGGGGCCACGCCGGGAATATCCGCCGCACCGGTAGTGTCCAAACATAAACTAATGTCGGCATCTAACCCAAAGGCAGCGGTTGTAGCGCCACGCACACCAACTTCTTCCTGCACGCTGAAAACCGCTTGCACGGTATAATACGGATTTTTAAGTTGCTTAAATACTTCGGCTAAAATAAATGCACCGCCGCGGTTATCAATGGCTTTAGAAGAAATAAGTCCGTCGCCAAATTCTTCATAGGATCTGTCTAAAACGATTGGATCGCCCACTTGGACCAACTCTTTGACTTGTTCAACGGGAAGCCCCAAGTCAATAAAAAGGTCCTTGAGCGGTACGGCTTGGCTGCGCTCGGCCTCGGTAGTGATATGGGCCGGTTTCGTGCCGATAATGCCCAAAAGCGGACCTGTTTTTGTTTGTACGCGCACGCGCTGGGCTAGGAGTGTACGAGGATCAATTCCCCCCACTATTACAAAACGTAAGAAACCGCGCTCGTCAATAAAACGGACCATCAGGCCCACTTCATCCATGTGAGCGCACAGCAAAAGCGTTTTGCCGGAAGTACCCTTTTTGGTTAAAATCAAATTGCCTAATACGTCGGTGCGAACTTCATCTGCATAAGAGGAAAGCTCCTCTTTAAGGAAATTACGCACGTTTTCTTCCCGGCCGGAAAGCCCCGGCAGCTGGGTAAGCGTTTTAAGAAGAGAAAAATCTAATTTTTTAGTCATTTTGGCTCATTTTTCCGTAGTAAGGTAGTTACATTATACGCCAAAACAATAAAAAAAGCAAGTTTTTTTTATATCGACAGGCACGAGGGAGAAATTGGATGCTTTTAACGCATAAGAGAGCCCCTTGCAAAAAACTACCCGCCCCCAAAGGAGCGGATAGTTTGTAGCATCAGAAATATTGAAGAATAGACTTATTGGCGCTAGTAATAATCCACGTAATCGTACTCCGTGCATGTTCCATTACTAATTTGCTCCCCATAACAATATCTTTCCGATATTTCATTCCCATTTTCATCATAGATATATTCATAAATCTCCGTGTATTGACCACATGTACCATTGCTGTTTACTGTTTCACAATATCGATCAAGAGTCATATTCCCGTTAGCATCATATGTATAATCGGAACCGCCGCCATACGTTGCACATCCGCCCGTGGTAACATCCACGGAACTACAATGACGCCAAGACGTTTGGTTACCGCCGCTGTCATACCCGTAGTACTGGGCAAACTGGTATGCCGTACATGCCCCACTATTAGCATCTACCGTATTGCAATATCCCCAGAAAGTTTCATTGCCATTAGAATCATATGTATAGTCATAGGCACTAGAACTATTGTATGCTGTACATTGACCTGTAGTGGAATTGACTTCACTACAATTACGCTGAGAAGTTTTATTTCCATTGATATCATACGTATAATCATATGCATCGGTATTGCCGTATTCCGCACATTGTCCCGTAGCCCCATCAAAATCGTTACAATATCGCCTAGCAGTTTGATTGCCATTGTCGTCGTATGTATAATCATAACCCCAACTATATTCTATACACCCACTATCACTTATAACAGTACAACGCCTTTTAGCAACTGTATTTCCTTGGTCATCATATGCATAGTCATATTGTCCATACGTATAGTACCAAGGGCATGCCCCTGTTTCATTATCCACTTCTTGACAAACGTGTGTAATAGTTTCATTCCCATGATCATCGTACACATAGTCATATGACCAAGTATCGCTATACTCCGTACATTTACCCGTAGAAGCGTCTACGGCTGTGCAATGACGCTGAGATATTCTGTTTCCATTATCATCATAAACCCAGTCATAGTTATTCGAATTACCATATCCAAGGCATTGCCCTGTAGTAGTATCTATACTAGTACAAACCCGTTGAGCAGTTTTATTTCCATCAATATCATACTCGGAATCCCAATAGCTTCTATTTACATATGCCATACATTTGCCTGTAATGGGTTCCATGTCACCACATTCACGTCCTGCTATTTGTCTTCCATTCTCATCATACATATAATCGTACCCATAGCCGTACGCTACACATTTGCCAGTAGTCTCATCTACACTTTCACAATCTCGATAAGCTATTACATTTCCATCAGCATCATACGTAAATTCCGCTTTCACTTCACACACGTTATTGTCATTCAGCTGGCATGTTGTACGCTTGTAAGTATCGTCCTCATTGTAGGTAATAATTGAACATATGCCACTTTCTGTACAAATTTGCTTTTGTGTCACTTTGCCATTTTCATCCTGTGTCAACACGCAAGTATATCCCATCGATATAGCTTTATCACAACTTGCAATTAGTGGATTTTCATCAAAAAGGCCTTGTCCCGCTCCTTCTATCACATACGTATTATAACCTTCCGTTATGCTTCCTGAAATTTTATTTCCATGCATTCCCGTTTGACAGAGCCAATTTGCTTGTTTATCTGTTTGTAAGGCCTCACAATGTATTTCGCCGGGAAATTGTTCACTATGCTTTTGGTACATAATGAGATTATTTTTCATATCCTTTCTTGTGGCTAGGGTGTAGGCAAAGTCCACTTCATTACTTAGCTCCAACGTCATACTCTCATTATCCGTGGAAGTCACATCTAATTGATTAGTGTCAGTGGCGTAACGGCCATGGGCCATATAGTAAACTTCGTTGCCATCACGCACGGATTTGGTGGTGGGCATTAAGCTGCTAAAACGGCTTTTGAGTACGGCACGTTGATATTGTGGAACAGCCACCGCTGCCAATACCGCAATAATGAGTACAACAACTAAAACTTCTATTAACGTAAAACCTACGTGATGAGTTTTCTTCATGTTTATTCCCTTGCTAATATACTATAGCTATTTAAACAAAATCGCTTTATTGTAGTCAAGCATAAATAATACCCCAAATTCCCCCGCCATAACTCTTTAAAAATTTGTAAAATAGTGGGGACAGTAGTTAATTTCCTAGGAGGATTTTTACATGACCGTTTCTTATAAAGAACTTGGCTTGGTTAACACCCGCCAAATGTTCAAAGACGCGATGGCTGGCGGCTATGCCATCCCGGCTTATAACTTCAATAACATGGAACAACTCCAAGCTATTGTAACCGCCTGTGTACAAACCGGATCCCCGGTAATTTTGCAAGTATCCAAAGGTGCCCGCCAATACGCCAACTCCACGCTTCTGCGCTGGATGGCCCGCGGTGCCGTAGAAATGATGAGCGAACTAGGCAAACCGGTTCCGTTGTGCTTGCACTTGGATCACGGCGATAGCTTTGAATTGTGCAAAGATTGCATTGACAATGGCTTTTCTTCCGTAATGATTGACGGCTCTCACTTGCCGTACGAAGAAAACGTAGCCCTTACCAAAAAAGTAGTGGAATACGCCCACCAACATGATGTAACCGTAGAAGGTGAACTGGGCGTTTTGGCCGGTATTGAAGATGAAGTTTCCGCTGAACACCACACTTACACCGATCCTGCCCAAGTAGAAGATTTTGTAAAACGCACGGGCGTAGATTCCTTGGCTATTTCCATCGGTACTTCTCACGGTGCTTACAAATTTAAAGTGAAACCCGGTGAAAAACTCCCCGAGCTTCGCTTTGACATTTTGGAAGAAGTTTCTAAACGCTTACCGGGCTTCCCGATTGTATTGCACGGATCTTCTTCCGTACCGCAATGGGCCGTTAAACAAATTAACGAATACGGCGGCAAATTGGATAATACCGCCGGCATCCCCGAAGAACAATTGCGCAAAGCCGCTAAATCGGCCGTGTGCAAAATCAATGTGGATAGCGATGGCCGCTTAGTAATGACCGCCACCATCCGCAAAATCTTCGCTACCAAACCGGCTGAATTTGACCCGCGCAAATACTTAGGCCCGGCCCGCGAAGAACTCATTAAGATGTATGCCGAAAAGAACGAAAATGTATTTGGTTCCGCCGGCAGAGTAAAATAAAATATAGCCTATAAAAAATCCCCCGCCTTAAAGCGGGGGATTTGTTTTATCGCCATGCTTACTTATTCAAACAAATTTATGAGTTGTACGTATTTCTTAAATTTTTTCCCCATAACTTGCTGACAGAAAATTTTACAATTATATTCGCCGCAATTCCTATTATAAAGGTACTCACCACAAAATGTATTTCCATCCATCCAGGTGCCATTATTATTCCATCCATTTCCGGTATAATTATAATGCACAAATCCCGAGCATTTGTATTTTCCATCTATAAAGTGTGCCGATATAAAGTTGTGTTGCAAATTCCCATTGGTATCATAAATTGTCAGTTCAAAATTATTTCCTCTTTTTACAGAAGTGGGAAGCAAATTTTTATCACACGTAGATTCACTGCCAGGTAATGTGGGGTAAGGGATATCTATGTCTAAATCATTGAAAGAGCTGGGATATCTTCCCTCACGCAGATAATACATATCACTGGCACGCACCACATCCGTCAGCAGTGATTCCAAACGCGTCCCGCGTGATTTAGCAACTGCTTTTTGATATTGCGGTAAGGCAATCGCGGCCAAGATGCCAATAATAAGTACCACTATTAAAAGTTCAATTAGTGTAAATCCCCTCATAGCAGTTTCTGTCTATTTAGTTAGTTTAGCCCACAACGATTTTTTGGTAGGAGCGGAAGTTAATAAGGTTTCTTTGGTAAGAGCACCGATTAAAATACCTTTTTCATCCGTTACCGGCAAACACGCGGTTTCTTCCTCAGAAAAAATAGATTGCACGGTAGATAATAAATCTTGCGGGTGAACAGCGCGCGCTTTGTTCATTACGCTGCCGCACACGGCTTGCTGCCCGAAAAACGCCAGCTCTGCCGTCGGGATACTTCCTTTCAAGGAGCCGTCTTTTCCGGTTACAAAACACATCAAGGGCAATTTTTTGCGCGGTAAATTTTTAAGCCGGCTCACCAATTCCCCCACTTTCGTTTCCGTGCGCACGGCTACAAAATCGGTAGACATCGCGTTTCCCACGCTATCCCCGGCAAAACCGCCCGCCGTTTTGAGCAAATTGACAAAGGCCGGCTCCAACACGGACGTTAAGCGCTCTTGATACGGAGCGGAAAATTCCTTCCATAATTTAGTGGCCTGGGGAACTTCCAAATGCGTGAGCACATAGCTGGCTTGTTTAAGCGGCAAGCGCCGCAAAACCGCGGCAGCCTTGGGCGGATCCATCGGGTTAAGCACCGCCACCACGCTTTGTGCTTTGAGCCCGCCAATAAGTAGCAGCACCTCGTGCGTGGCCAAACTAGCAAGCGCCGATGCCGCTTCCTTGGGGGAAGCCGCGATAAATTTTTCGGTAATTACGCTGGCCAGCGCATGCATGGGTTGATTGTTCATATTTCCAACTTGATAAACTTTTCTAAATCATTATAATAAATATAAGGGGCTTTTTATAGGGGGCACTATGCTTTTTAATAAACCGGTACACGAACTTACTTTTGAAGATGTAGTGGAATTTTGCAAACGCGGACTGCCTGAAAATAAACAGTTAGACTATAAATATATGTTGCCTAAAAATCACGAGAAATTTGCCAAAACAATTGCCTCGTTTGCCAACGCCTTAGGTGGCACGATTATCATCGGCGTGCAAGATGATAAAAACGATAAGCCCGCGCCTCCTTTCTTGGGAATTCCGTATCACGAAAAAGTACGCAATAGCATTGAAGATATCATCAAAACAAATATTGATCCCGTGGTATTTGTAGATGTAAATACATGTATTAACAAACGCGGCGACCGTATGTTTGTGGTCATCGATATTCCGCAAAGTAATTTAACCCCTCACTTGGTAGGTAAATTAAAACGCGCCTATATCCGCACTGGCCAATCTTCCCGCCCGGAAATGATTGTCCACCCAGATAAACTTCCCTGGCTGTTGGATCACCGCCAAAAATCCGACAAATTACGCCATATCTTATATGATAAAGCCGAAAGCCATTTTGAAAATTATCTAAAAACATGTACCGTTTCTGCAGACGGGGAAATTGTGAGCACGCTTTCGTTCGTGCCGCTTTATCCACAAGAGCCGCTTACCGATTATAAACAGTTGCCCGAGTTAGTGGCCTACTCTTCCACCCAAGCCCCTTACGGAGTGATGGCCAACCCGGACTATCCGCTAAAACCCGTGCAAGACGGAGTCACGGTAATTTCTAATACCCGCGGGGTTTATAAGTTAACGGAATTTAACTCTTATGGGCTGCTGATGAATAAACAAGTTGCTAGCCAAGATGAAATGATTAACGGGCACGCCGCCCAAACGATCCACGTGGAAACGCTCTGCCAAAATTGCGCGCTATTCTTTACCACTGCGCGTAAATTTTTAGATAAGCTTTCGTTTGGCGGGCTGTTGTTGTTCCGCTTTAAATTGGAACACACCCGCGGCAAACGCGCACTCTTGGGCAAAAAACAATCTACCGTGTTGGAAGATTATGTCCACATAGACCGCAATTTGTTTTTAACGGATTTGCAAAACAATTTACCCGCGCTACTGGAGGATTTGTTGCACGAGGCCGCCTGGTCACTTGGACTACAAGTTCCCCCTGCCGTAATCCGCACGCTGGTGCTTAACTGCCTCTCGGAGATAAAATCATGAAAGGGTATACGTTACTTGAAGTGTTGGTAGTAGTGCTGATTATCGGTATACTTAGCGCGGTGGCACTTCCGTATTATTTTAACGCGGTAGAAAATGCACGATTGACCGAACTGCGGTTATTGTGGGGGCGCGGAAAAAATTATTTAGCCGGGAAAAATTTTTCAAGTAGTGACCTGGAAAAAATTAACGAGCAATTACAAAAAGCCAAATTAAATGATTTCACAGCTGAAATTGTCTGCCGCGAAGGAAATACGCCTTGCTGGGAAGTGGTTTTCACCCGCCAAGGTGGCGGTGCGCAATATCAAATTACTTCGGTGGATAATTTTAAACAACTGACTTGTGTGCCCACTAATGCGCGCGGAAAAAGTTTTTGTAAATCGCGCGCCACTTCAGACGGGGAAATTACCGTAGATGGAAAAGAGGCGTATTTGATACACTAATTTCTTGGGGAAACTACATGGTATACCTATAGATGGTGGCAAAATACGAATCCTTCTTTTTTCCCATAACATTTTTACAAAATATTCCGTTCTCGCAATCCGTGCCACACGCAAGGTTGTAATAACTTTCAGCGCAAAATGTTTTGTGATTGTAACGAGCATTCACTCTGTCATCATTTTCATCGAAAGAATGAATAAATCCCCTACACTTATATTTACCCGTGGTAAAGTAGGCAAATACTCTATACCTCTTACCGACTCCGCCGTTGTACAGCGAAATCTCAAAATCCTTCCCTTTTAAAGTAGCCCCTGCAACCAAATCTCTGCCACAGGCCGCTTTCCAACTTCCCAACTGGGGCATGCTAAAGTGAAGATCCAATTGATCAAATGTGGTAGGCCATTTACGATATTGCAAGTGATATGCATTAGCAGCCCTGACCACTTCGGCTAACATAGTTTGCAAATTAGCCGCACGTGATTTGGTAACCGCTTTTTGGTATTGCGGAATAGCAATAGAGGCTAAAATTCCTATAATAAGTATTACCACTAACATTTCCATCAGCGTAAAACCTGTGCTAGACACCCCTCTCATATTTCACTCTCCCCTTTAAAAACGATAAATCGGCTTACGATATTGTACCAAAAAACGCAGCAAGAAGCATTTTCTCAAGAAGATAATTACTCGAAAAGCAAACATCATTTTTGATAAAATAAATATATGGCAAACTTAAAAACTATTTTCTTTGGTACGCCGCAATTGGCTGTGCCTTATTTGGAACTGGTTAAACAATGTACCGATTTACAACTGGCCGTTACGCAAGCCGATAAGCCGCGCGGGCGTGGAATGGAAGTTTCCGCTTGCCCCGTCAAAGCACGCGCGTTAGAATTGGGTGTACCTGTCTTATCCCCCGAGAAACTAAAAGACGATTTTGACAAAATTGCCGCCACACCGTTTGACTTAGGAATTGCCGTAGCGTATGGGAAAATTTTTCGCCCCGACTTTTTGGCACTACCCAAACTAGGCATTTTGAACGTGCACTTTTCGCTACTGCCCAAACTGCGCGGTGCGGCCCCCGTGCAACAAGCACTCATCCATGGTTACACAAAAACCGGGATTTCCGTGTTTTGGATACGCCCAGGGATGGACGACGGCCCGCTGTTTTTGCAAAAAGAAATTGATATTGATCCGCAAGACAACGCACAAACTTTATTTGAAAAATTAATCCCGCTGGGTTTGGAAGGATTAAAGGAAGTGCTTACGCGTTTGCAAAACGGTAAAAACGTGCAAATTTCACAAGTGGGCGAACCGACTACGGCCCCCATGCTCCAAAAAGAAGACGCGCTTTTGCGCCCGACTGATTTAACCGCGCAGAAAATGCACAACTACGTGCGCGGTCTGGCGTGCGGTCCCAAGCCCAAAGTGCCCTTCATACATAATGGGAAATTAGAGTGGGTGCAAATCTTACGTACCAGCGTATCTACCACAGACCAACAAGCCACCCCTGGCACAGTGCTTGCCATTGAACGCGACCGCGGTATTTTAGTAAAATGTAAAGAGGGCGCGTTGTGGCTTGCAGAGTTGCAACCCGCCGGAAAAAAACCGATGTCCGCTTATGACTTTGCCAACGGGCGCGGTTTAAAAATTAACGACGTCGTATTTACAGAAAATGTCCAATAAAGAAGAAAATTTTGATGAGTTTTTAAGTCCTAAAAAATCCCGCTTAACCAAATGGTTAATTGCGGCCCTTATTTGCTTGTTTTTTATCGCGCTTATCGCCGTATCGGCAGATTGGGTATTAGGGGCCCTTATTCACACCCGTAAAGAAGTAACCGTGCCCGATTTGATTCATAAACCTGTCTCGCAGGCACTCGATTTACTTGCCAAGCAAAATTTGGCAGCCAAGCAAGCCGGCGTAGAATTTGCAAAAAATGTTCCCCCCGGCTCTGTACTGCGGCAAATTCCTTCTGCCGGATCTACCGTGCGCGAAGGGCGCATTATCCGCGTGTGGCTTAGCCAGGGTGACGAAATGGTGTTCGTTCCCAATACCGTGGGTACTACTTTGCGCGACGGACAATTAGCCATCCGCCAGGCCGGGCTTAACGTAGTCAAAGTGGAAAATGCCTATTCCCTTACCTACGAAAAAGGCGTGATTATTTCGCAAAACCCCAAGGCAGATAGCATGGTACAAAAAGGTACCGATGTAACCTTGATTTCTTCCAACGGTGCACCGCCGGCCAGCGTCGTGCTAGTACCCAATTTTAAGAGCAAAAAATTAGCCGAGGCTACCCTGTGGGCTAGCAACCACGACATTAATTTAATCATCAAAGATGATCCAAATTCCGTCTTCCCTAACGGGGTAGTTGCCGAACAAAACCCCAAAGCAGACAGCCAAATTGCTCCGCGCTCCACTGTGCAAGTAGTTGTCAGTCGCCGCGCTACTGCGGATGATGAAAAATCGTATCACTTGCACTATGAATTACCGCAAGGCAAGAAAGACAGCTTAGTGCGCGTAAGCGTGGAAGATGTCACGGGCACGAGCGACGTACTAAACGAAACTAAGCAGCCCGGCTCTAAAATCGATTTAGAAATCCCCTATACCAGCTACGCCACCGTGCGCGTATTTGTCGACGGAGTGCTGGTACGGGAACGGGAAGTCAAATGAAAAACACTTCCAAAATGCCTGCCGTAAATGGTAAAATATCTGTTGCGCCATCTATTCTGTCTGCAGACTTATGGCACCTGGGCCAAGATGTGGTCCGCGTGCAAAAAGCCGGGGCAGATTGGTTGCATGTGGATATTATGGACGGGCATTTTGTGCCGAATTTGAGTTTCGGCCCCGCCGTAGTTCGTTCTTTGAGACAATATACAGATTTACCGTTAGACGTACACTTGATGGTTACTAATCCGCTTAATTTTATTGAGCCGTTTGCCAAAGCAGGCGCGGATTTACTCACCGTGCACGTAGAATCGCAAGATGATACCGTGACTGCTTTAAAAGCCATCCAAGCGTTGGGCGTAAAAACGGGAGTTTCCATTAAGCCCGATACCAACCCCGACGTGCTAAAACCCCTAACGGATTATATCGATTTAGTATTAGTAATGAGCGTGTACCCCGGTTTTGGCGGGCAATCTTTTTTAGAAAGTTCCCCCGCCCTTATCAAACAGGTACGTCAAATCATTAACGCTTCCGGCAAGAAAATCTGGCTGGAAGTTGATGGCGGCATTAATGCACAAACCGCGCCCTTGGCCATTAACGCCGGGGCGGACGCATTAGTAGCCGGCCATGCGATTTTTTCTTCCGCGGACCCCGAATTGGCCCTCAAGCAAATTAGGCAGGCGTCCCCGGAAATTTAATGCGCTTTTACTCAGTAAAAGCAAACATAAGGAGACATACATGGCAGTAGTAATTAGATTACAACGGGTTGGCAAAAAATCCCAGCCTCAATACAGAGTCGTGGCGATTGAAAAGAAATCCGCCGTGGGAAGTGAAGCCAAAGAAGTGCTCGGCCAATACAACCCTTGCAACCCGGAAACCAATCAGCAAGTAAAACTCAATATGCCGCGCGTAGAATACTGGATGAAAGTAGGTGCTAAACCTTCTCAAACAGTAGCCAGCTTGATTAAAAAAGCCAGCGCGAAATAACCTAGAGGTGTGCTATGAAAGAACTAGCCACCCTGCTCTTAAAATCGCTCTCTACCACGCCTGATAACGTAGTAGTGAACGAAACAGTAGAAGAGAATCGGGTTTTCTTGTCTACGCAAGTAGACGCAGCTGACAAAGGCAAAGTAATTGGCAAAGATGGTTGCATCATTAAAGCTGTACGTACGGTACTTACCGCCGCAGCTACCAACCAAGATAAGAAAGTTACTTTGAAATTGGAAGACAAATGAAAATTGACGTTATCACTGCTTTTGGTGAAATGATAGATCAGACGCTGGGCCAAAGTATTGTAGGCCGAGCACGCCAAGCAGGGATAATAAAACTGGGCACCCTAAGTCCGCGGGAATTTACCAAGGACAAACACAAGACGATTGACGACCGCCCTTACGGTGGCGGGCCCGGGATGTTAATGATGGCAGAGCCGCTCTATCAGGCCATTAACAAGCTCAAAAAGAAGTCATCGTATGTGATTTTAACCAGTCCGCGCGGCCAAGTATTTAACCAAACATTGGCTAAAAAATTGGCTAAAAAGAAGCACCTCATCTTTGTGTGCGGGCACTATGAAGGGATTGACGCCAGGATTTATCCAGAGGTGGATTTAGAAGTATCTTTAGGAGACTTTATCCTAACCGGCGGGGAATTAGCCGCGTGTGTAATGATTGATACCATTACACGTCTTCAAAAGGGCACTTTTAAAAAGGATGGTGTAACCGTATCGGAATCGTTTGAAGAAAACTTGTTGGAAGCACCGCAATACACCCGCCCCGAAGTTTGGCGCGGCCGTCGGGTTCCAAAGGTACTGTTAAACGGAAACCACAAAGAGATTGAAGCGTGGAAACGCGAAGAGTCTCTGAAAATTACAAAGCAGTTTCGGCCTGATTTGCTTGAAAAGACCTCTCAACCCAAGGTAGCGGGCCGGACGAAGAGAAAAGTAACTCGGAGGAAGTAAAATTTATGAACATTAGTGACATCAAACACAACTTAAAAACCAATATCCCGGTTTTTAAAGCGGGCGATACGGTCCGCGTGAAAGTAAAAGTAGTAGAAGGCGACAACGAACGCTTGCAAGCATTTGACGGCGTAGTAATCGCCCGCAAAGGCAGCGGAATCGGTGAAACTTTTACCGTACGCAAAATCTCCTTCGGCGTGGGCGTGGAACGTATTTTCCCGATTCACTCCCCCCGCGTGGACAGCATTGAAGTACTCAAAATTGGTAAAGTACGCCGCGCCAAACTGAACTACTTAACCAAACTCTCCGGCAAAGCAGCCCGGTTGCAGGAACTTAAAAAGACGACCGGTGCTACTGATGCCGCAGGTGAAACTGCCGAGCAAGCAGCTGCTACGGAAGCCAAATAATTACTTTAAGTAGTAATAAGAACACCCCGCACAATTTGTGCGGGGTGCGTTTTTTCTAATGGGAAAATAAAACTATATTTCCCAATTTTCAATAGATTCCCATCCACCATTAGCCGCTAGGCCATCACACACAGCCTTGCCTATAGAATCAAACCAGCCGCATCTACGTTGTTTGGTATTCAAATCTACATACAGTACATAATAATGGCTATCACTCTCCCTATATGCCATTATTTCCCAGGGCTTAATCTGATACTCAAAATCTCGTGTATAGCAAGTATCTTGACTAGTTCTATCACAAGGAAAATCTACGTCTAAAGAACTGCATTTACGCCCTCCTTCAAAGAAGTACCAACACTCTTCCCCTGGATTGGTTAATCTCCATAAATCAATCGCTTTTTCCAGTTGGCTAATGCGGGTTACGGCCTCGGCAGCGCGGGCTTTTTCTACGGCTTTTTGGTATTGCGGTAAAGCAATCGCCGCTAAAATGCCAATAATAAGCACAACCACTAATAGTTCAATTAGCGTAAAACCTTTTATACTGCCTTTACAACAATTCTTTTTCATAACCAGGTATCCCCCCATTTATACAAAAATAATATCGCGTATAGCCCATTATAAGAAAAAAAAAAAACAAA
>CADBYN010000031.1 GCA_902798835.1 Candidatus Avelusimicrobium bubulum
CCTTCTTTTTTGGCTTTTTTTGCAGGATACATGTGGTGCAGTTCGGCATATCCTTGGCGGCCGGAGCTAAAATTAGGCATTTGTTCTTTGGGGCAGATGGTTTTTCCTAAGATACAAGCCGGGGTCCACGCATTGCGGTATCCGTTGGTGGCGGCGTAAGATTGATGGCCCGGAACGCCTTTTACGGTAAAGATTTCTTGGCGGGCCGTGAAGTTTTCTACAGCCAAGCGTCCGTCGGAACCGCCATCAAAATCAAAGGCAATATCCGGAGCATAGGGGGTTTCTTCTATGTATTCGGCGGCGCGGGCGACGTCCTCGTTGGGGGCCAACACAATTTGTATTTTTCCGTGAGGCAAATTCGGCTTGTCGGCCAGCGTTTGCATAAACGTGATCAACACAGACATCCCGGCTCCGTCGTCGGCTCCTAAAAGTGTATTTCCGTCGGAGGTTACAATGGTTTTACCCACTTGTTGGGATAGATACGCCCCGTTGGCACCGTTGGGATCAATCACTTGGCTATTTTCCAATACAATCGGCTCACCGTCATAGCTTTTGATTACGCGCGCTTGAATATTGGATCCTTCAATACCGGGGGTTACATCGTAGTGTCCACTATAACCCAAGACGGGTACGTCGCGTTTTACATTCGAGGGGATTTCTACAAAAATATAATAGTGTTTGGTAAGTGTGACATTGAGCCCCATGGCTTTGATTTCTTCATATAATTTATGAGCAGTTGCAATTTCATCGGCGGTGATGGGTTCGGTTTCGCTACTTTGGCGGTCATAAGAAACATATTTTAAAAAGCGTTCCAGCAGGGCGGGGCGATAGGCTGCTGCAAAGGAGCGGATGGAAGTGCCCGCTTGATACTGTTTGATTTTGTTGGCTATTTGTCTTTCCAACTTTTGCGTAGAGTGCTTGCCTAAATCTTTTCTTTTATAAATACGTTGGGAGCCAGCGGCAAAAGTAGTGCTGGCGGCAATTAATAAACTGATTGATAGGGTAAGTAACTTTTTGTACATAGAATCTCCTTAATCTACTGCATAGATGTATTTTAATAAGATTTTTTAAAAGCACGCAAGCAATAAAAAGGCCCAATTTTTCATTGGGCCTTTTAAGTCGAAATAGCGCAGCAATAAAGTTTAGTTTTTGCTTTGCATGCCCCACAAGCTGATTAAACGCAGCACCGTGCGCAGGCTGGCTTCCATCACGTCTACGTCGGCGTATTCGCGCTCGCTGTGCACGTTGAACTGGCCGGAAAACAAGTCCGGCGCGGGCAAGCCCTTAAACGAAAGGATCGAGCCGTCTGTGCCGCCGCGCGCCGCGTGCAACACGGGTTTAATGCCTTCCTGCGTCATAGCGTTTTGCGCCAGGGAGATCATCAGCGGGGGGAGTTTTTCGTTGAAGTTGCGGTACTCGTCGGTTACTTCCAGCGTGGCCGTACCTTTATTATGCATGGCTTTTACGGTGCGCAGCGCTTGGTTGAGTTGCGCAAGCAGCGCGTTCATTTCCTCGTCGCTAAAAGCGCGCAAGATGCCCTCTACGGTGGTAGTATCGCCCTGTGTTTGGAAGATATCCAAATAGATATATCCGCGATGGCCCGAAGTAGTTTCCGGGCGCGATTGGCGCGGCAGCAGCGTGTGAAAGTCCGACGCCATGAGCACATTATCTTCAAAGGGAGAGTTCATGGCAAACCCCGGATGCACCGCACGGTTGCCGGTAAACACAGCTTTGAACGCTTTGCCGGTAAAGGTTTCGTTGGTCAGTTCCCCCAACGCACCGCCGTCAACGGTGTAAGCATAATCTGCGCCGAACTTGGCCACGTCCAATTTATCTACCCCGGTGCCGACTTCTTCATCGGGCGTGAACGCTATTTTAATGGGTCCGTGTTGCATTTGCGGGTGATCGTAAAGATACTGCACCATGGTCATAATAATAGACACACCGGTTTTATCGTCGGCCCCCAAAAGTGTGCCGCCCGACGCGGTGATAATATCGTGCCCGATGGCTTGCGCAAGTTGGGGGGAATTTTGCGCGTTAATGACAATGTTATGCTGCGCGTTGATGACAATATCTCCCCCTTTATAATCTTTATGCGTTTGCGGTTTGACGTTTTTACCGGAGACTTCGCGTGCGGTATCCATGTGCGCGATAAACGCAACGGTGGGAGCCGGCTTATTTGAGGTGGCGGGAATTTCGGCCGTCACAATGGCGTTTGCGCTGACTTGCACATTTTTGGCTCCGTACTTTTTAAGTTCTTTGGCCAACTCTTTAGCCAGGCGCACTTGCCCGGGCGTGCTGGGCACTTTGGTGGCAAGCGGATCCGATTGCGTGTCAAACGTAACGTAGTGCGTGAAACGTTTGGTCAGTTGCTCTTTGGCCGATTTCTTATCGTACTTAGTAGCAATTTTCCAGTCCGTCACTTGGGCGCTAACGCCCAGCGTGAGGGTGCAACAAAACGCAGCAGCAAGCAGTTTTTTCATTAAGCAAGATCCTTTAAGGCCGCGGTGGCTTGTGCCAAGGCTAACTCGGCAGCCGCCAGTTCGGCTTTGGTTTTATCGATTTGCTCCTGCGGGGCGTGCTTGAGGAAATTTTCCTGCGACAAGCGTGCCATGCGCGAAGCGATATTGGCCTTGGCCAGCGCCATATCTTTTTCCAAACGTTTTTGTTCTTTGGAAAAGTCAATCAGCCCGGTAAGCGGTACATAAATGGCCAGATTTTCAAAGGTGGCCGTGGCGGTTTGCGCGGGTTTTTGCTCGTCTACGCCGATGGTCAAGTTTTCCACTTTGGCCATCAGTTTGATGTAGTTTTCATACGCGCGCACGATGGCCAGGTCTTCTTCGTTCTTGGCGGAAATGACCGCAGAAATTTTCAAGGCCGGCGGCACATTAAATTGGCTGCGGATGGTGCGGATTTCTTTAGTTACACCTTGCACCACCTGCATTTTGCGTTGCGCCTCTTGGTTGATCCAAGCGGCATTTACTGCGGGGTACGTGTCATTAAGCAGAAATTCTTCCTTCGCGCCAACATACGGGCGCAAGCTGGCGGCAATTTCTTCGGTCACAAACGGGATGAACGGGTGGAGGGCTTTGAGCGTATTATAAAGGATGTGTACGCAAAGCGCCATCACTTTTTCTTTGTCTGCGGTTTGGAAGCGTTGCTTGGCCAGCTCGATGTACCAATCGCAAAAGTCATCCCACAAAAAGTGATAGAGTGCGTTGGAACTGAGGGCCAAGTTGTATTTTTCAATCCCTTCGCGCGCGGTTTTCATGGCGGCCGTGAAACGGTCTAAAATCCACACATCGGCCAGCTCTTTGACGTCGGTGGGCATCGTGAGCGGGCCGTTAATCCCTTCCATATTCATTAATATAAAGCGCGAGGCGTTGTAGAGCTTGTTGCAGAAGTTGCGCGCGCCGGTGATGCTATCTTCGCTATACGGAATATCCTTGCTGGGCACCGCTTGCATCAGCAGCGAAAAGCGTACCGCGTCCGTGCCGTATTTGGCGGTCATGTCCAAAGGATCAATGACGTTACCTTTGGATTTGCTCATCTTTTGGCCGGACTTATCGCGGATGATACCGTTTAAGTACACGTCTTTGAAAGGGAGTTTGCCCGTAAAATTTAGCCCGGTCATTACCATGCGCGCGACCCACAGGTACAAAATTTCGTACCCGGTCACCATCACGCTGGTGGGATAAAAGTGCGCCATTTCGGGTGTTTTTTCCGGCCAGCCGAATACTGACATCGGCCACAACGCGGAAGAAAACCACGTGTCGAGCACGTCGGGGTCTTGCACCAAATCGTGCCCGTGGCAATGCGGACACTGCGCGGGTTTGTCAAAGGAAACAATCGGCTTGGCGCCATCTTCAAACGACACTTTAGTCAGTTGTTCTTTGCCTTGTAAATCGGTGGCAAACGTAAGGCCGCTCTTGCTGCAATCACGGCAGTACCACACGGGGATGCGGTGGCCCCACCAAATCTGGCGCGAAATGCACCAATCTTGGATGTTTTTAAGCCAGTTCAAAAACGGGTTTTTCCAGTTGGCCGGGTGAAATTGAAGATCGCCACTTTCGGCGGCTTTGATGGCGGGCGCGGCAATTTCGTCCATTTTCACAAACCATTGTTCGCTCATGAACGGTTCAATCGCGCTGCCGCAGCGGTAGCACGTAGAAACGGCGTTGTTGTATTTTTCTTCTTTGACCAAAAGTCCGGCAGCGTCTAAATCTTTGACGGTTTCTTTGCGGCACAGTTCGCGGTCCATGCCCACATATTTTTCGGGGCAGTTGACCATCTTGCCTTTATCGTTAATGACGCTCATAATGGGCAAGTTGTGGCGTTTGCCGACTTCGTAGTCGGTCGCGTCGTGCGCGGGAGTAATTTTGAGAGCGCCCGTTCCAAATTCCATTTCCACGGCTTCGTCGGCAATAATCGGGATCGCGCGGTTGGCTAGCGGGATAATTACTTTCTTGCCGATCATTTTTTCAAAGCGTTTGTCTTTGGGATTGACGGCAATGGCGGCGTCGGCGTAGATGGTTTCCGGGCGGGTAGTGGCAATCACAATGCCCTCACTTCCGTCTTCGCCTTTGTAGCGCAGGTGCCAGAGTTTGCCGCTATGTTGTTCGTGTTCTACTTCAATGTCGGAAAGGGCGGTGGAGCAGCGCACACACCAGTTGATGAGGCGTTTGCCGCGGTAGATATATTTTTTATCCCACCATTGTTTAAAGCACTCATAGACGGCGCGGGCGCGTTTTTCATCCATGGTAAAGCGAATGTCGCTAAGGTCTAACGCCCAGCCCATCTTGCGAAATTGGGTGAAAATCGCGTTGCCACATTCGTGGTACCAATCCCATACTACTTTGACAAATTCTTCGCGGCCCAAGTCGTGGCGCGATTTGTGTTCTTCTTTGGCGAGCTTTTTCTCAATGACGTTTTGCGTGGCAATACCGCCGTGGTCCGTGCCGGGCACCCAGTAAGCATCCTCGCCAAACATGCGGTGCGCGCGGATTAATACATCTTGCAAAGTGTTTGTGGAAGCATGCCCCATGTGAAGAGCGCCGGTGATGTTCGGCGGCGGGATAACGATAACAAAAGGTTTTTTATTGGGGTCTGCTTTGGCGGCGAACAAGTGGGCATTTTGCCATTTATCCGCGAGTTTTTTTTCTACTTCTTGCGGTTCATACGCTTTAGGTAACATATTGTACTCCTAGGTCTTTTAAAATTGCGTGATGTGACTTCACGCGTAACCTATCTACATTTTACCAAAATAAAAGCACCCTTGCGGGTGCTTTTGACAGACCCTTGCACGGAGAATTAGGAACAGGTCTGCGGGTTGGATATGTTTTCAATGCGGTTATTGGCGTTGACGGTTACGATGGTTTGCTCAAATCCCCGCGAGTACGAGCAGGGCTTTACAAAGGAGTAGATCGTGTCTCCGTTTGAGGCCGTATAATGTGCGGCCGGGGCTCCGTTTTCGCGGACATAATCGTCAAAGTAATACGGTTTTGAATAGCCATCGCTATTTGCAGCCACCACCGCCAGGGCGACTACTCCGGCTAAAAGTCCGGCGGCGGCCAGACCTGTTCCGGTGCTGGAATTCATGGTGCTGCATCCGGTGAAGGAGAAGACAGCTACCACGAGTAACACGATACACTTTTTCATAGGCTCCTCCTTATGGCTTAGGTTGTTAGTA
Organism: Candidatus Avelusimicrobium bubulum; assembly: GCA_902798835.1. GTDB lineage: Bacteria > Elusimicrobiota > Elusimicrobia > Elusimicrobiales > Elusimicrobiaceae > Avelusimicrobium > Avelusimicrobium bubulum. The sequence goes on from CADBYN010000031.1 coordinate 5,690, forward strand.
TAACACCCGCGCGCAGAAAATTATTGCAAAAGAAAAACATCCTTGCGGGGGTGTTTTAAGGCAGAGATTCGGTCATAAGTCGCCTTACTGACGTGCGGCGCTCGCGACAGCGCAAGTTAACGGAGTTTTCAAAATAAAACACGCTAGTAAGAGGGAGAGAGTTCGTCCTGCGTCAATTTCCTGACGGAATTTTTCCCAAGGCAACGGAGTTTTCAAAATAAAACACACCAAAAATAAGAGGGAGATTCGGTCACAAGTCGCCTTACTGACGTGCGGCGCTCGCGACCCCGCCTCCCCATGCTCGCCTTTCGTGCTCATTAGTACGGCTCGCACTCAAACTCGCATAAGGGTCCGGCTTTCGAATCTCTACGCGATACCAAGCAGTTGGTATCGCTTCCACTCTCCAAAAAATTAAGCCCCCATAAAGGGGGCATAAATTTTTTCGGAGAGGGAGAGATTCGAACTCTCGATACGGTTTCCCGTATGCAGTCTTTCCAGGACTGTGCCTTAAACCGCTCGGCCACCTCTCCAAGAAAACGGTGTGCGGGTTTAATCAGCCTTATTATTATACCAAATTCGCAGCGTCTGCGCATCCGGACGTCTAAAACGCATCCAAAAGATATATAATAATCGTATGAAAAAACAAACCAAATTTCTGCTTGTGCTGTTGGGTATTTTACTGATTGAAACCGTGTGGTCTTTCACGCACGCCTACGATATGCAAGTGTGGTGGACCGAATACGCCAGCGCGTTATTTTTGATGCTGCTTTTTGGGCTTACGTACAAAAAATTTCAGTTCTCCAACTTGTCTTATTTTGTGATTTTCTTTTTCTGTTTCTTGCAGATTATCGGCGCGTGCTATACCTTTGAGCGCGTACCGTTTGAACACGTAACGCAATTTTTCGGTTTTGCGCGCAATCACTATGACCGCGTGGCCCACTTTACCATCGGCGTGAGCGGGCTGCTGGTGAGCGAATTTGTATGGCGCAAAAAAATCGTTTCTTCTTTTAAGTGGGCCGCGCTTGCGGGTATTATTTTTATTATGGCGCTGGCGAACTTTTGGGAACTAATCGAGTGGACCTACGCCGAGATTGACGGCGGCACGGCCGGGGCGGCGTTTTTAGGCTCGCAAGGGGATATCTGGGACGCGCAAAAAGATATGCTCATGGATACTTTGGGGGCGCTACTAGGCTGCGCGTTATTCTGCCTGAAATTCCGCAAGCATTAATTGCGTTTTCGCATCCCCAACGCGCGCAAGATAAGCGTGAACGGAATCACAATACACACCGACACAATCAAAATAAACACGGTTACTAAAAACCCGATTGCCAACGTCAAAAAACCGCCAAGCATCCCGCCCAAGTCGCCTTTGGGGCGTGCGTGATCGCCGGGCGTATGCCAGGGGGGCGGCTCATTGGCGCGGATTACGGTGGGGCGCAACGGCTCGCCGTCATTAAGCGTAGTGCGCTTGGCGTTCTGGGTAGAAAAATCTTGCACAATTTCGGCTTCGATAATTTCGGGTTTGTCGGACATAATTTTATTATAACTTTTCGCGTCAATTTTCGGCCAATTTATTTTGAGTTTCGTGTCAAAAAAATTTAAAATAAAAGTATGAAGCGCATAGTTTCTTTACTCATTTTAACGGTGGGTTTATTGGTCGTAGGCAGCAGTGATGCGTGCGGAATTCGTTTGCGGCGCACCGGCCGTCCGTTCAAACGGCCCATGCGCAGGATGACCGTTCGGGTCAAACGGCCCGATCTGCGCGCCATCGACCGTGCCAACCGGCGTGTAATTCGCCCGCTTCCATCCACTAAAGAATATATCCTTTCCGCGCAACACCAGACCGCTATTTCCAAGACGAATTTGCATTTGCAAAGAGCCCTGGCAAAGCGCCAATCGCTGCCACGTATTAAGGCATACCGTAGCCGGCAATTTCCCGCCAGACAAGAAATCGACGCAGTCATTTTTGATTTGGATGGCACGCTTTTGGACTCGTTATGGGCGTGGGAAAATTCCGGTGCCAATTATGTGCGTTCGCGCGGGTTGGAGCCGACGGCAGATTTAGATGTCAAGTTGGAAACCATGTCGCTGATGGACGGGGCGCGCTATGTAAAAGAGATGTATAACTTGTCCGAGCCGCCCGAAGTGATTTTAGAAAAAACCCTTGAGCCCATTAAAAACCGTTACTATAACGAAATACAGCCCATGCCCGGTGTGCGCGAACAACTCGCGCGGCTAAAAGCGCAAGGGGTTAAAATGGCGGTGGCCACGGCTTCGCACAAAGATTTTGCGCAAAAAGCGCTTGCGCGTTTGGGGCTGAGTGATTATTTCGAATTTATCATTACGTGTGATGAAGTAGGCATCGGCAAGACCAGCCCCAAAGTGTATGAAGTGGCCCGGGAGCGTTTGGGCACGGCTAAAGAGCGCACGCTGGTGGCCGAAGATGCGTTGCACGCCCTGGAAACGGCACACAAAGCCGGCTTCCCTACCGCGGCGATTGAGGAAACGCACTCGCTGGGGCAAGCTTCCCAAAAAATGGACGTGGCCGATTATTACGTTACTTCGTACGAAGGAAAGAATACCCTGGCCAAGTAATTTTTCATTAAAAAACCCCCGCGGTGTGCGGGGGTTTTTGTTTGCGTGAAACAATTATTTGGCTTTGCTAAAACCTTTCCAAATCAAGGCAGCTAACGCAGCACCGGCAAACGGCCCCACGATAAATACCCATAGTTGGCTAAGCGCTTGTCCGCCCAATACCAAGGCAGGCCCAAAGCTGCGTGCCGGGTTGACGGAAGTGCCCGTGAGCGGGATGCCCATAATGTGTACAAAGGTGAGCGTCAAGCCGATAACCAAGCCGGCAATCGCGGCGGTTTTTTCGCTGGAGGTTACGCCCAAGATGGTGAGCACAAACACACAGGTCAAAATGGCTTCTACGATTAACGCACCGCAGGCGGTGAGCCCGATGGAAGAAGCGGCGCCGTATCCGTTGGCACCCAGGCCGGTGGTGGCAATACCGCCCAGTTCGGTCATATTGATAATGGCAGCCAAGGTCAACGCGGCCAAGAGCGCGCCCAAACATTGCGCGACTACGTAGCCAAAGAAATCTTTGGTGGTCATTTTGCCGCTCATCCATACACCCAAGGAAACAGCCGGGTTGATGTGGCAGCCGGAAATATCGCCAATGGCATAAGCCATCGCTACGATAGACAAACCAAACGCAAAGGCAATCCCTAACGTGCCCAGCGCTACGCCCGCGATGGCCGCAGATCCGCAGCCAAAGAGGGTAAGTACAAATGTACCTAATAATTCAGCAGTATATTTTTTCACAATTTTCTCCTGATGTTCGCGCGCTGTGCAAGCCGCGCGGCCAAGTTGCTACCTATATATTGTATCAATTTTGGCGTATGCCGGAGTTACGACAAGTCAATTAAGTGCCAATTCTCTTGATATAACTCTTGCAACTTGCGTTTAAAAGCCGCGTGTTCGGGCGCAGAAAGCGAAGGGTCCGCCGCCAACATTTCATCGCGGTCTTCAATGGCCCAATATAAAATGTCGCGGTCCTTAAAAATATCGCCCGCCTTAAATTCGAGCTCCCCGCTTTGGCGCGTGCCTAAAATCTCGCCCGGTCCTCTAAGTTGCATATCGCGCTCGCCGATTTTAAATCCGTCGCGCGTAGCGCAGATAATATCGACGCGCTCTTTGGCTACGCTCCCGGCGTGCTGCGGCACGAGTACACAATAACTTTCATGCTCCCCGCGGCCCACGCGTCCGCGCAGTTGGTGCAAGCTGGCCAAGCCAAAACGCTCGGCGTTTTCAATGACCATCACCGTCGCGTTTTTGACATCAATACCTACTTCGATGACGGGCGTAGCCACTAAAATATCGGTTTGGTGCGCGGCAAAATCGGCCATGATTTTTTCCTTTTCAGCCTGGCTCATTTGCCCATGGAGCACCGCTAAACGAAATTGCGGGAACACTTTTTTGAGTTTCTCAAATTCTTCGGTCACAGCCTTGGCGGAAATCTTTTCGCTCTGTTCGATGAGCGGAAACACGATATACGCCTGGCGCCCCTTTTCCACCTCACTGCGCACGCGGTCGTAGGCTAATTTAGACGTGGCGCACTCGGTCAAAATCGGCTGGCGGCCGGGGGGTAATTCGCTAAGCGTGGACACGTCCAAGTCGCCGTAAAACGCCAGCGCCAGCGTGCGCGGGATAGGCGTGGCGGTCATCGTGAGTAAATCGAGTTTAGCGGTTTTTTCTTTAAGTTTGCTGCGCTGTTTAACGCCAAAGCGGTGCTGCTCGTCAATTACGGCCAGGCGCAAATTGTGAAATTGTACCCCGTCCTGGATGACCGCGTGCGTGCCGACTAAAATATCAATGTTCCCATCGGCAAGATCTTGCAAAATTTTCTTTTTAGCCGCGGCCTTGGTGCTCGAGGTTAATATCGCCACTTTTACGGGCAACCCTTTTAGCATACGCTTGAACGTCAAAAAATGCTGCTCGGCTAAAATTTCTGTGGGCGCCATGAGAGCGGCTTGGTATCCGTTCTCTACCGCCAGCAGCATGGCGCAAAGCGCCACCACCGTCTTGCCCGAGCCGACGTCCCCTTGCAAAAGCCGGTTCATCGGGCGGGGGGACGTGAGGTCTTTAAAAATTTCGTTGATGACTTTTTTTTGGCTGTTGGTGAATTCAAAGCCTAGCTGCTCGCGAAATGGAGTCAGCAGATTTTTTTTGATTTCGTAACTGTAATCTTTGGACAAAATTTTTGTCTGCGTGCGCTTAATGCCCCACGCGGTGGCCAAAAGCAAAAATTCCTCATACGCCAGGCGCGCGCGGGCGGTGGTCAGTTCGGCCAGCGAATTGGGAAAGTGAATTGCTTTTAATGCTTGCGGCGCGCTTAAAAGCTGGCGCTTTTGCAAGAGATTTTTAGGCAAGATTTCGGGCGTGTTGACGAGCGTGTCCGATTGCAACGCTTCATACATAAATTGCCGAAATTGCTTGTTCGTGAGCCCTTCGGTCAGCGCGTAAATGGGCGTAAGTCTTCCCGCGTGCAAACTAGTCAGCGCGTCGGCCGCCACGTACGCTTCTTCAACGGTAAGTTGCGTGGCAAACATGGCCCCGCGGTCGTTTTTGCGGCCGATAACCCATACCTCATTATTAATACAAAAATCTTTTTTGAGTTGCCCAAACGGATCAAACCGAAACGCGCGGTACATGCGTTTTTTAAACCACGTGCACTCCACTTGTTCGCCTTTTTCGTTTTCCAGCACGGCTTTGAAAATCAGCACACTGCGCGCGGGGATTTGTTGCGTGCGCAGCACGCGGCCTTTGAATACAATAAGCGCGTCGGAGTTATACTCGTTAGGCGGCATCCCCAGGCGGCGGTCCTGATACGTGCGCGGATAATAGCGCAGCAGATCCTGCACGGTGGCTATTTCCAACCGTTCAAACAGTTTGGCTTTGGCCGGGCCGATGCCTTTTAAGTATTGAATTTTCACAGGCGCAGACATATATAGGTATTGTAGCAATTTGAAGAGGGCCCTTGACAAAAATCAAAATCCGCTTATACTTATGGTATATCCTTGTAGCAAAACCGGCAGGTCGTTTGCGCAAGGGCGGAGTGTGTTATGAAACGGATTCTAAGCGTATTGTTAGGTTTGTTGATTGCATTGCCGGTACTGGCGGTCGTACAGCAGGGGCAACAAAAGCCGCGCTTTGCCAATACATGGGCAGCCATACGAGATGTCGAACCTGGGGACCATCATACCGAAAAACGGGATACGTACACCATTTTATATCAGCTTTCTTCGGGCAAGCCCATTTCCGTTTTTATAGAATTTAAAAACCCAACTCCCGATAATGTGCGCAAAGAATATCAAAAAGCTATTGAGAATTCCTACAAGGAATGGTTTAAGAACGCGGAAAAGTTTATCAAGGAAAGCGGGCACAAAAAGGATTTTTCGCAAGTGCTCACGCGCCTTAAAAAGCCAAAGGTAAAATTTATTTCTTCTAAGCAAGAGGCGGATTTAGTCGTGGTAGTGGAGCCGTTAGCCACGGTGCAAGAAGATTGCGATGGGCGCGAATTGCTCTTAAACATGGTGGGGGGATGTGTGGTTTTGGCAAACGAAAACAAGGGCCATATGTTCTTGCCGGAGTTGGAAGATGTCCGCTCTTTCACAGTCAAGGAAAAACCTCGGTTAGCCAACGTTAAAAACGTAGAGCGGCGTGTATTGTTTACAGCAATTCTTCCCCATGAAATCGGTCACACGTTGGGGTTGGCTGATCAATACGAACAAGCCATTCATCGAACCAGTCACCGGCTATATCGTTCCACGCATGTACGCGATGGAATGATGAAAAGTTACCGGTTTTCGTGTGATGACGCGGACGGACTGGTCAACTTGTTGGATATCCTTTATGGTACCGAGCCCGGCCGTGCACAAGGGTGGCACAGCTTATGCAAAAACTCTGCGGATGTGTATGTCAACGGGGTGGCCACGGGAACAGGGCCCTATATCATTACCAGTGAAGATTTCGTCACGTGGAAAATGGAAATTTATCAAAATAATAAAAAAGTGGGGGAAAAGCATTTTACGTTGCGGACCCATGTAAGTCCCTACGCGCCCATTGATGATCAGGAAATTTTACAAAGAGACGGCATGAACCGTGTGGTGCAGGCCAAAGGTAAAAACGGCGAGCAGATTTTTTACTACTATAACTATGGAATGATTATCCGGCTTATTACAAACGGAAAGGAAGCCTTGCGGGTAGAGACTAAAGAAGAAATGACAAAATATACGAACAATAGTTTATTCCCGTTGATGTTGCAGTATCGTATGCGTTATGCTGTAAGTGAACAAAATAAACCGGTTTCCATATCCGTGTTGCGCAATCAAAATAACCGGGAGATGCAGGCCGTTTACACAGAAGGAGGACCAAACAAAATCCCCGCATTGAAAGTAGAATTGTATTTTAATATTTCCGGTAAATTGGAGCAACAGAGTGTAGAGT
>CADBYN010000032.1 GCA_902798835.1 Candidatus Avelusimicrobium bubulum
GAAATAAATAAAAAAGATACAATAACTTTAAGTTGACCTTGGAGGAATATCATCTATGCGCGGACTTGTATTTGCACTACTAACTGTTATTTTGGGCGGTGTGTTGGGATTAGGATTGGAATATTGTGCGGGTTTTTTACCCGATAAAATGGGCTGGGCTCTTACGCGCGTGTATGGGATAGGAATTCACCCGCTTAGCGCCAGCGTAAGCATTTGCGGCGTGCTGGGTTTGGTATTTAGTTACTTGATTATCGCCAAATTTGTGAAGAAATAATATGCTTATTTTAGCTTCTAAGTCGCCGCGGCGCATTGAAATTTTGAAAAAATTGGGAACAAAGTTTGAGATCATTCCATCTCAATGTGTAGAACGCAGTACCAAAAAACGCCCGTCGGCGCGCGTGGTGGAACTGGCCATGCAAAAAGCGTTTGATGTGGCTAAAAAATATCCCGCCGCTACGGTTATCGGCGCGGACACACTCGTTTTTTGCAAAGGGGAAATTATAGGCAAACCCAAAGACAAAGCCGATGCGCTGCGCATTTTGCGCAAGTTAAACGCCTCTTGGCAAAGTGTGTACACGGGGGTGTGCATCGTGTGTAAAGACACACACAAATTAGTGTACGGTTACGACGTGAGCCATTGTAAAGCACGCAAATTGTCCGACAAAGAACTCGCCCATTACGCGGGCAAACACATGGACAAAGCCGGCGCGTATGCCGTGCAAGACAATGAGGATCCATTTATAGAGAAAATTGTGGGCAGCCGCACCAATGTGGTGGGTTTCCCCGTCGAGTTTTATCAACAATTGACAAAGGAGTTTACAAAATGAACGAGCGCGATTTAATTATCATTAGAGCAGGTCCTGCCGGGTGTAGTGCGGCTATTTACGCCGTGCGCGCCGGGCTAAAACCGCTTATTTGCGGCGGTGCAGTGCCGGGCGGACAATTATTGCAGACCAGCGAGTTGGAAAACTACGCCGGCTTTGTAAACCCCATCGGCGGTTTTGAAATTATGGATAATATGCACAAACAATGCAAGCGCTTGGGCGTAGAATTTTCCACGGACGAAATTACCAAAATTGAAGGCGAAGAATCGCCCTTTACATTGACCACTACCGGCGGGAAACAATATAGCGCCGTGAGCGTAGTTATTGCTACGGGTGCCAAGGCGCGTTGGCTGAATTTGCCCGGCGAAGAAAAATTTAAAGGGCACGGCCTTTCGGCCTGTGCCACGTGCGACGGATTTTTTATGCGCGGTAAAAAAGTTTGCGTAGTAGGCGGCGGAAACACGGCGTTTGAAGATGCCCTTTTCCTGGCGCAATTTTGCCCGGAAGTGAATTTAATTCACCGCCGCGACGCGTTCCGCGCCGACCAAGTAACCGTCGAACAAGCACGTAAAAATCCGCACATTAAGTTTGTGCTCAACAGCGTGCCCGAGGCCATCCTGGGCGATAGCACAGTGACCGGGCTTCGTGTGAAAAATGTGCAAACCGCAGCCACGCAAGACATTGAGTGCCAAGGCGTGTTTGTAGCTATCGGGGCAGATCCGCAAACCGCGTTTTTAAAGGATTCTTTAGTGGCGCTTTCTGATCAAGGGCTTGTGCTAGCCGACGAAAAAACCCATACCACCATTGAAGGAATTTTTGCCGCGGGCGATTGTGCCGACAAATACTACCGCCAAGCGATCATCGCTGCGGGCAGTGGTGCCAAAGCGGGCATTGAAGCCGCCGCGTTTGTGAATTTACATCGCAAATAAAAGAAGCTTTAAGCAGAAAAAAGGGAGCCTTGAGTGGCTCCCTCTTTTTGTTTATTTGTTTATTAGTTGTTTTAAATTGCGTCCGCTGGGCTGTTGGTAGGCATACAATCCAAACTCCGGCAGTACCGAGAACAAGTGATCGAATATATCCGATTGCAACGCTTCGTACTGCGTCCAGACTGTCGTGTTTACAAAGCAGTAAATTTCCAACGGGATCCCCTGCGCGTTGGGGGGGAGTTGCCGCACCATCAAGGTAAAGCCGGGGTCGGCCTGCGTAACAAACGGGCGCGATTTCAAATATTCCTCTGCGTAATGACGGAAGGTGCCGATGTTGGTTAAATGGCGGCCGTTAATTATATTTTCGTGCACGTTGTGTGCTTGGTTATAGTCGGCAATTTCTTTTTCTTTGCCTTCTAAATAATCTTTTAACAGTTCAATTTTTTTAAGGCGCGCAAGCATCTGCTCATCTAAAAATTTAACGGTATCTACGTCGATTAGAATGCTGCGCTGAATGCGCCGCGCTTTGGCTTCGTACATCCCGCTCCAGTTTTTAAACGGTTTGGAAATCAGGTCATAAGTAGGCACGCTGACAATGGTCATATCGAAGTTTTGCACGCGCACGCTGGTAAGCGAAATATCCAAAATATTTCCGTCGGCGCCGGCAGATTCCACCGTAATCCAATCACCGATTTTAATTAAGTTATTAGTGGTCAGTTGGATGCTGGCGGCAAAGCCCAAAATGGGGTCTTTGAAAATGAGCGAAAACACCGCCGCTAACGCCGATAACCCGGTAATGATGTAGAGCGGCTTGCGCCCCAGTATAATAGAAATTATAAAGAGAGAGGTGGCCAAGAACAAAATAATTTTGAATACTTGCACTAGCCCTTTTATGGGTATTTTGGGGTTGCGCCCGTAGAGCTTATCGAGCGTATTTAAGAACGTAAAACCCAAGTACGAAAAACTAAGCAACACAAACAGGGCGGTCGTTTTTTCCATTAGAGTCGTAATCCACTCAATTTTTTGCGAGATAAAAATCGGGTGGAAATCGATAGCGGCCATGGCGGCAATTACAATGCCCAGCGCGGTAAAAAAATGTTTTTCGGTAAGGGCCTTGAACCATTTTTCCGCTTTGAAAAATTTAACGATGCGTGAGAGATATTTATTGCAGATCCACGTGAATATGCGTACCAATAAATAAAGCAGTACGATGAACACAATGGCCGAAATGACTTGTGCCGTCAATGTATGATAGTGTGCGGGATAGTTGGGGATTTTTTGAACGTAGGTTAAAATAAACTCCATAAATTCTCCTTAAAAAACTTACTATAATAAAGTGTATGAAAAAAGTGCTTTTAGGCGCAATAGTTATGCTGCTGGTTGGATGCTATACCCCGATGAATAATTCGGGCGTAGCTACTACAAAACCGTGGATAGAAATCCCCGGAAAACGGGTTGATTTTGACGGCAAACAATACGATTCGTGCGTGCGGCTTAATTTGCGTTTTTGGCCGCAGGAGGCCGCCGAGCGCCTGGACTTGCAAGAGAGTTGTATTACCGCTTGTTGCTGGCGCAGCGAGAAAGACGAAATCGTGCTAGACTTTAACGCAAAATTTGACGAAGAAATGGAAAAGTACGGTCACGCCCGCAAATATTCGCCGGATAAAATTACGTTCAAAGTGACGCACTCTAATTTAGTCAATGTAACTAAGGTTAAGGCCAATCCGCAAAAAGCGGTCAATAACAGCGGGCTTGTAAAACTTTCCTACAAAGAAGTGCGCGATGAGCAGCGCATGGCACAGTTAGCCAAGCAGCGCGAGTACCGCGTCCGACAGATTTATCAGTATGACGAAGACCCCCTTATGCAAGAAGCGGTTGTAACCCCGGCGCAAACGCAAGTACGCCCTGCGGCAAAAAATCCCCGACCTGTTACGCTTACGCCGCCGACAACGCAACCTCAAACGCAGGCGGGGGAAACGTTGGTCAAATCAATTTTACAGCAACGAGTCGGGGCTAAAATCGACAACTATTTCTATCAAATGAATAAAACCTACCGCCAGCAAGGGGCGCTGTTCTTATTAAGCTCCCGTATTCTTTCGGCGCACATGCAAGAGGACGGTACATACCTGGTTACGTGCCATGCCAAAGCGCGCACGGGAATTGACCAAAATCACTTAAATCCGTCGGATTTTCAGTGTGGCGTGTGGCTGGTGGATCTTTCCACGCAGACGGTTCTTCCGTACGACAAAAAAGCCAAACAAATTAATGAGTAAATAAAAAACCCCACCGTGTAAGGTGGGGGATCAAACATTGGCTGCAAAATTACATCTTAAAGTCTTCGCCGAGGTATAACTTGCGGGCATTTTTGTCGTTGAGCAAAGTTTGCTGGTCGCCTTCCACCAAAATCTTCCCGTCGTAAATCAGGTAGGCTCGTTCGGTCAGCGGCAACGTTTCGCGCACGTTGTGATCGGTAATCAGTACGCCGATTCCTTTGTCTTTAAGTTTAAAAATCATTTGCCGCAAGTCGGACACGGTAATCGGGTCAATTCCCACAAACGGCTCGTCCAACAAAATAATTTTTGGGTCACTAATCATACAGCGCGCAATTTCCATACGGCGCTTTTCCCCGCCGGAGAGTGTCCATGCTTTTTGCTTGGCTAGTTTACTTAAGCCAAATTCGTTTAACAGTTCATCCACCCGTTTTTTCTGTGCAGCCTTATCATCTAAAATACGCTCGAGCACGGCAAGAAGATTTTCCTCTACCGTGAGTCCTTTAAAAATAGTGGGCTCTTGCGCCAAATATCCCAGCCCGTGACGCGCACGTTCAAACATGGGCAACGCGGTGACATCGTCTCCGTCGATAAATACTTTTCCGCTGGTGGGGCGGATAAAGCCGACCATCATGTAAAAGGAAGTGGTTTTCCCGGCGCCGTTGGGCCCTAAAAGGCCTACAATCTCGCCGGATTTTACGTGAATATCCACTCCTTTTACCACCATGCGGTCTTTGTATACTTTAACGATTTTTTCACTGCGCAGTTCCATAAAAACCCCTAAAATTTCTTGTTGATCTTATTGTTATTTAGTTCCGGTGATACCAGCCATCCTTGCACGCGGCCGTCCAACGTTACCACGTTTCCTTGGGCATCCGAGGATACATTATCTGCTATTATAGCAAATGTTCCCTGCTCGGTCGATCCGGTGGCCAGCGGACGTGCCCCGTACGCGCGGGCTTGATTGTTGACACCGTCATAGAGCACGGTATCAGCCTGCAAGGTGCGCAAATCGTCTGCCAGGACAGCATTTCCTTCCAGCAGCAGATAATCCTCTTGTTGTTTTACGGTGGCTTTATCGGCCTTCATAGTTTGGGTGCCTTCGGGCGTAACACGTTTAGCATCTACTTTGCCGGTCAAGACAAAAACTTGCGTATTGGTATCAAAGGAAATTTGCTTGGCTTGTGCGGTAACGGTTTGTGTGTTATCGGTTAAAATCAGACGCACGGGATTTTTGGTAGTAGATTTTAACAGGCCTTTACCTGTTTTGTAGTTGTAGCGGGCGTAGTCGGCGTATGCCTCATAGGTGGTATCCGGCTCTTTTTGCTTGGCATAGACGTTGCCTGAGGCGGTAAACGTGTTATTTTTGCGGTCCGAAAGGGCGTAATTAGATTTAAATGTATAAGTGTTATTATCATAAAACACGTGCCCTTTAAATTCTTCTTTCTTTTCGTCCTTGTAGATGACCCACTCATCGCTTTTTACGATACCGCCCAGCACTTCGGGAATTTGCGTGGCGGATTTTTTCTTTTGGGAAAGAGCGGCTTTTTTCTGGGCGAGTGTTTGCTTTGCCGGTTGCGTAACCGCTTGCGTGGAAGGCGTTTGCATTTGAACACCGTGGCATCCGGCTAAAAAGAATAGCAGAAAACTTATCCAACAAAAGTGTTTCATAATTTAGTTCCCTTGAGCTCCTGGGTGGTGGCAGGTAACTGGGTCGCGTGTTTTTTGATAATAATTTTGGTCAGTTTAGAATTAGTCTCTATTCCGTTAATGGCTACCGAGCGTGCCGTGCCGCGGGTAATAATCGTTTTAGCGTCCGACCATACGCGGTCTTTTTCCACGTTATAAAAAAAGCGGGGGGCGGTAATACGTATTTTTTGAGTGAGCGATTGTACGGTTGCATTTCCGTCGATAGTTACTAATTGCTTGGCGTAATTAAACGTGCCCATATCCCCCGAAACAGTAGCGCTGTCTTCCCCATTTTGTTTCAGCAGCAAACGTGGATTTTTCAGCGTAGCGCTTTGCATGTTTTCAAAATTGACGGATTGGGCCTCTAACACCCATTGTTTTTGATTTTCTTTGGAAGAAAAAATGGATACGTTGGTAGCTACCTGCGCATCTTCCTCGGGCACGGAAGCTTGTTTAGCGGTGCAGGCGGTTAATAAGGCAGCTAATACAAATATCCAAAATGGTTTCATTTTTTATCCAACATGGCTAAAAATTCAATGAGGTCTTTTTCGTCGATAATTCCAACTACTTTGCCGGTTTTATCAAGTACAGGCAGGTTATCCACTTTGGTTTGGTGGATCATTTTGGCGGCCTCAATGGCGGGGACGGTATCGAGAATATGGTACGGATTTTTAGTCATTACTTGCGTAATGGGCTTATTGATGACATTGGTGCCTGTTTGCAAAATGCGGCGCAGGTCTCCGTCGGTAAAATACCCAAGTAACTTGCCCTTTTTGTCGATAATACTACATGCCCCGGCCGCGCCGGTTTGTGTCATTACAAACAACGCATCTTTGACGGTGGCGGTTTGGGGTACGGTGGGGTTGTTTTTGCCTTTGCGCATGACATCTTTGACTTGCTGGGTAAGCAATTTGCCCAATGAGCCTCCTGGGTGGAATTGGGCAAAATCACGTTTTTCAAAGTGTTTGATGTTCATTAAACAAATGGCCAATGCATCTCCCACGGCCAGGGTGGCAGTAGTGGAAGCGGTGGGCGCTAAATTGTATGGGCAAGCTTCGCGCTCGATATGCACCGTAAGGTGAATATCGGACATGAGCGCCAACTTACTGTGCGCGTGGCCAGTCATGGAAATAATGGTTAGTTTGCGGCGCTCCAAGGAAGGTAAAATTTTATTGATTTCTTCGGTTTGTCCGGAGAACGAAATGGCTAAAATCACGTCGCCGGGCATGATCATGCCTAAATCTCCGTGCAATGCTTCTACGGGGTGGACGAAGAAAGAGGGCGTGCCTGTAGAAGCCAGCGTGGCAGAAATCTTGCGGCCAATAATACCGCTTTTGCCGATTCCCAACACCACCACGCGGCCTTTGCAGTTGGCAATCACATCTACGGCTTTGATAAATTGCTCATCAATACTTTTGTAGCTTAGCGCTAAAGCTTCGTGTTCAATGCTAAGCACTTGGCGTGCCATGCGTTTAATAGCCGATGAATTAATTGTAAATTTTTTCATATGGATCCTCTTAATCATTCCAAGGGGTTGTGCCCTGGGCGGTTGTGCGGGGCTGGTAAGGTGCCGGGAGACGGTTGGTTGCCCAACTTGCCAGTCCATAGCCCGCTATACACAGCGCTAGCAAAATTCCTAACGCGATTAAATGCCATTTCAAGGAAGGTTGCCAACGTGTCATAGTTAATTAAATTTTTTCACTACTTTATCAATGGCGCATAACTCGCTTACCATTTTGGCGGTAAGTGCAAAATCCAACGAGTTGGGACCATCGGAAAGTGCTTTTTGCGGCGTAGGATGTGCTTCAAAGAATACGCCGGCAATACCCAATGCCGTGGCCGCTTTAGCCAACACGGGCGCTAATTTGCGATTGCCACCGGTTGCCGAGCCTAATGCTCCGGGTTTTTGCACGGAATGGGTGGCATCGAAAATGACAGGATAGCCAAATTGTTTCATCAGTTCCAAAGAGCGCATATCCACGATTAAATCTCCGTATCCGAAACAGGCACCGCGTTCGGTAAGCAGGATATTTTTGTTTCCGCGCGATTCAATCTTCTTGATCACTTGTTCCATAGCCTCAGGGGCTAAAAATTGGCCTTTCTTTACGTTGACGGCCTTGCCGGTATCGGCGCAAGCCAACACTAAATCTGTTTGACGGCACAGGAAGGCCGGAATTTGCAAGATATCTGCCACTTGGGCGACTTCTTCGGCCTGCCAGGGTTCGTGTACGTCCACTACAATCGGTAACCCGGTAATTTGTTTGGCCTTGGACAAGATTTCAAGTCCTTTTGCCAAGCCGGGTCCCCGGTATGCGGTCACGGACGTACGGTTGGCTTTATCGAACGAGGCCTTTAAAATAAAAGGATGCCCGGTGGGCGTAATAATCTCTTTTAATTTTTTGGCAGTACGCAAGTAGTGGGCTTCGCTTTCAATCACACACGTGCCCGCCATAAAAGCCAATGGTTTGGCATTAGATAGCTGATAATCCCCAATTTTAATAGTTTTTTGCATACCTACATCATAGCAAATTTACCTCAATTGTAAAAATATTTGATATACTACTTGCATTAGGGAGGAATTTGAATATGAAAGGTTTTACATTACTCGAAATGCTGGTAGTAGTATTGATTGCAGGGATTTTGGCCAGTGTGGCTATGCCGCAGTATCAAAAGGCCGTAGAAAGAAGCCGCTCTGCTGAGGCTATCATGACGGCTAAAGCCATCGTTGCAGCGCAAAATCGGTCGTTAGATGCATTTCCTAATGATGATGTGAATACGAAAGATGCGCTCGATATTTCTTTGACCGATGGTACGTGGGACAGTACGAATACTACATATACTACCCCGGCGTTCACCTATACCTTATCCAATGACGGTGTGGTTGCTACTCGACGAGCAGGAAATTATATTTACACGCTCACGTTTTACAACAATAACGTTGATTCCGCAAATACGTGCAGCGGCTCCTCTTTCTGCGCCAACATGACAGAGATGGGATTTGTGCAAGCAGAGTAGAAATACTTTCTCAAATCCGCACGTTAACGAGTTTACCCTTGGGTAGAGTCGAAATGTTTTTTGTTGCAAAACATTTCACTTTCGTCACTGCAGCGGTTGAGTTCGGCTTGGATTTCTTTAGCTAGGCGGGGGAAATCTTCCTCGTTTTGTACCCAAAATGTTTTGCCATAGGTAAATACGGCTTTTCCAAACGGAAGCGGTATGCGCATTTTGTCCCAAGAGCCTACTTTGAATTTATGCGACAGGGCCACTCCGCCCGGAACAATCGGCCAACCGAGTTTTTTGGCTAAAAATAAAATGCCGGGTTGAACGGTGTAAATAGGTCCGCGGGGGCCGTCGGGGGTAATCATCAAACGGTACCCTTTTTCGGCAGCTTGCATGAGTTTAATTAGAGCCCGCGCTCCGCCGCGCGTGGAAGAGCCGCGCACGGCCAGCATCCCAAAATGCGGTAGCACGCGCGCAATATATTCCCCGTCGGAAGATTGACTAATTAGCGCCGCAATTTTTTGCCCTTTGAACGGATATAATAAAAAGAGTTGCTGATTGTGCCAGGCAGCATAAATAATGCCTTGGCCGCTTTCTTCTAACTGTTTGGCCTCTTCTGTTTTGAACCAGTAGACGCGGGTGGTCCAACCCAAAAACACGCTGTACCACCAAGCAAATGTGGACACGATGGTATGCTTTAATGAAAAAGGTTTCTTCTCTTCGGACTTCATTATTTTTTTCCTCTCTTTTTAGCTTTCTGCCACGGTACAAAAAATACGGCCGTATACGGTGGGAGTAAGCTGCCTTCCTTCGTCAAAGACACATCAATTTTTTCAGCTTTTAAATGAGGCAAAATCGTGGGTAATGCTTTTTGAGCGACGGTTTTTTCCAGCCGGATGGATTCGCGCAACATTTTCGGTGCGCCGGCGGCCCCAAACGGGGGGAGATACACAAATTGCAAGTCCAGCGTTTCACATTCTTCTTTTTGGGCTTGCTCTTTGATTAAATCTGCTACAAATAAAATAGCTGTTTTCAAAAATTCTAAAATTACCGTAACGGCGGCGGTGCGTTTATCGTCGTTGGGAAGTGCTTGCAAAAACGGAGTCAGTTTGTCTCCCAGCGTTACTGCGCACGCAGAAAACATTTCTTTATGCAGGATGTTTTGGTCATCTAATTCCCAATGCGCATCTTGATTAAATTCATACACCACGCCGGGATCAATTTGTTTAAAGATATCCATGACAAACGCAGATACTTCAGGTTGACTTTGGAAGCCGGCCCGACGCAAAAGCGGAAGTTCCCGCATGAGGCGGTTTAAAATTTCGCGAGAGCGAGAAGTGATTTTAAAACGTTTTATTTTGCGCATAGATTTTTTAAGAAACTGCAAACATTTTGTAAACCGAGTCTTAGGTAAAACTCCCTTTATAAAACGTTTGCACAGAGCCTCCCACAGGGGGGGAGGCTCTGTTTGCACAACTAGATTAGTGTCTGCGGTTTTTACGGCGGTTACCGTTGGAATCGCGTACCATGCGTTTAGCGGCATGATAAGAAGAGGCAATCCGTTCCGCATTTTCACGGTTGGCGGGGCGCAAGTCTTTTTCGCTGCCGTCGTGATACTCACCGTGGCTCCAGGTATACACCAAGGGCGTAGTCAGTGCAATGGTACTGTACACACCCGAGATACACCCAATGAGCATAGCAAACGCGAAGGAATTGATTACTTCTCCACCCAAGAAATACAAAATGAGTAACGCAAACAATACCGTTAACGTAGTGATAACTGTACGGGAAAGCGTTTCGTTAATAGACAAGTTAATCAAATCGCCAAAACTCATTTTGGGGTTAAGGCGCACATTTTCGCGCATGCGGTCGAAAATGACGATGGTATCGTTAATAGAGAAACCGGCTACCGTTAGGAACGCCGCTACAACGACTAGGTCAATTTCGCGCTGCGTAATCGAGAACGCCACCGCCATAAGGAACAAGTCGTGGAAGAGGGCAATTACACCCGATACACCCCACAAAATGTTGCTAAAGCGGAAGGCCACGTAGATGATAATAAATCCCATAGCTAACGCAATAGATAATATGGCGCGTTTAGTCATATCGGACCCTACGGCCGGCCCTACGGAGTTGGTTTGCAACACCGTGTAAGGAACACTCAAGCTATCTAACGCGTGGGTAATACGGCTTTGCACAACGCCTACTTCATCGCTGGTGCTCTTTTCGCTGATGGCATAGGAATTATCGCCAAACGATTGCAATTCGGAGTTTGCCCCCGTATTGCTTAAGGCTTGGCGGATTTGTTCCATTTCCACGGGAGCATCAAATTTTACCTGTACCATTGTACCGCCGGTAAAATCAATGCCCATGTTAAATCCTTTGGTAAAAAAGCAGATTAGTCCGCCTACGAGCAAAAGCCCAAAGAGCGTGAAATATACTTTTCTGTACTTTAGGAAATCAATGTGTGTTTTGGGTAAAAGATTCATCATAGACTGATCTCCTTGGTGTTAGAAGTTAAAATCAGTTCGTAAATTGCGCGCGTGACAAACACGGCGGTGAACAAGCTGACCAGTAACCCCACAATTAAGGTAACCGCAAACCCTTTGACAGGGCCGGTACCGAATTGTAACAAACACGCACCCACGATAATGGTGGTGATGTTGGAGTCAAAAATAGCGCTCCAGGCTTTATCATAACCCAGTGCAATAATTTCGTACACGGGTTTGCCGGCGCGTTTTTCTTCGCGCATACGTTCAATGATCAGCACGTTGGCGTCAATAGCCATGGCTAGTGCCAAAATCATACCTGCGATACCGGGCAGTGTGAGCGTAGCAGAAAAATAGCTCATCACCGCTACGGTTAATACAAAGTTTAATAACAAGGCAATATCGGCAATAAAGCCGGCGGCTTTGTAGTAAACAAGCATAAAGAGCAAGATGATTACAAACGCGACACCCGAAGCGGACAGACCTGATTTAATAGAGTCTTCACCCAAGGTTGGCCCAATGGTTTTCTTTTCGATTACGCGCACCGGGGCAGGCAGCGCACCGGCTTTTAAAACGATGGCTAAGCTGCGGGCCTCGTCTGGAGTGAAACGGCCGGTGATGCGTCCTTCACGCGAAATGCGCGATTGAATGGTCGGGGCAGATTGAATCGTGTTATCCAACACAATAGCCAAATTTTTCTGCAAGTTGCTACCGGTTAATTTACCGAACTTTTGCGCCCCTTCGGTGTTGAAGCGGAAAGATACTTCACTGTATCCGTTCTCGCCCATCATGACGGTGCGGGCATCTTCCAAGTCGGCTCCGGTTACTTCCACGTTTGCTTCTACCAGCGTTGGGCCACCTTCTTTGCTGCGCATAATTTGGTAGCCTTGCGGTACCAACGCGGCAATTTCGGGGGCCAAGTTCCCATCGTCATCGAACGGGTTTTCGGTCTCTTCTAATTTAGCAAAGGCTTCTTGCGCGATGGATTGATCGTTTTTTACGATGCGGAACTCGAGCATAGCGGTTTTACCGATGAGTTCTTCGGCGCGTTGCGGGTTGGAAACACCGGGCAGTTGCACCATAATCCATTTATCGCCTTGTTTGGTGATAGACGTTTCCGCCACGCCGTATTGGTCAATGCGGTTGCGGATAATTTCAATGGCGCGGGCCATGGCTTCGTGGAGCGGTTCGTTGCCCGGCAATTTGGATACGTCTAATTCTAAGAGTAAACTGGAACCCCCGCGTAAATCCAAGCCCAAACCCGCGTAAATCCAAGCCCAAATTGAGCATGCGTTTGGGGCGTTCACCCAGGGTATCTAATTTTTCGCGCTCGGCGAGTGGTTTAGAATACCATTCATAATTGGGGTAAATTAAATAGAGTGCCCCTAGTAAAATGACGATGATTAGTCCCCATTTTACGGCTAGTTTATTTGACATTACTTCTTGCCTCCTTTTTCCGTAGTTGCGTTTGCAGTACGGTCATTTAAAAATCCGACAACGGCATTTTTCAGCACGGTCAGTTTTACGTTTTCGGCCACTTTTACTTCCAGGGCTTCGTCCTTAAAACCGACTACGGTACCGATGATACCATTTGCCAAAATAATTTGATCTCCCTTCTGTAGTGCATCCGTTTTGGCTTTGAGTTCTTGTTCGCGTTTTTTCTGGCTGCGTGCGGGTAAAAAGATCACCACAAACATAAACGCAATCATGATCAACCAAAACCAATTAACGGAGCTTTGTGCAGCTGTTTGCATAAAAATCCTCCAAGAGTTTTGTAATAATACCCCTTTATTGTAGCATATTTTGACGACGATTTTGCGGCGATAAAAATACCCCGCATATTGCGGGGCAATGGATGTGAACGGGTTGTGGCAGGATTAACAACAATTGCAATTTTCTTCTTCTGTTGGTTCATCAGGAATCTGATCAATGCCTACTAATCTAAGAATGTCCAAGCTTGGCTCGCTGTTACAATTCCCAGATTTCCCGCGGATTTTTCCATCCCTAAATAAACAAAAGCACACATCCGGGGAATATCGGACAGAGCGTCCTTTTTCTAAAAACAAGGCAGACGCTAAAACGTGGTCGGTCTCATCGGCGTTATTAGGATAATAGTTAAAATACTCCGTTCTAGATACTTCTCCATATTCTTCATCTACTTCTCCCAAAGAGATCGATAAATTGCTAAACTTGGCACAGTCGTCTGTATACTTTCCCGACGAACCATGTTCCATTTGGCATAATTCAACAGCTTTGCCGAGTGTACGCAAGTTGGCTAATCCTTCGGCAACACGAGATTTTACGACGGCCTTTTGATATTGCGGCAACGCAATGGCGGCCAATATTCCAATAATCAAAACTACCACCAACATTTCAATGAGGGTAAAACCTCGTTTTTTATTATAAAGCATATTCTCTCCTTTTTTAGTAAAGTCAACTTATTGTACAAAATCCTATTCCTTTACAAACGTGCTCATTAGGTCAATAAGCGCTTTATCTTCTTTACTACGGGAATTGAGGGGAATAACCTGCTGCCCGTAGCGCGTAGTGATGACGGCGTAATCTTCCTTGATATCAAACACACTGCGCGCGGCATGGATATCAAAAATACTATGCCCGAACATCCCGCGCGGAATATCCATGTTGAGTAAGTCCAAAATTGTGGGGGCGATGTCGAGCTGAGAAAGTTGCTCGTCCTTGGCTACGGGTGCGGTGATTTTTTCTTTCGTCACAATAATAAACGGCAAGTTATCAAATTGCGGTTGAAACGGTTTAAAGAGCGCATTTGTGGGCGTGTTGGAATAAGAGGGATGGTCGGGCATGATAAGCACCAGCGTATCATCATCAAATAATCCCTGCTGCGTGAGGTTATTCAAAAACCGTTCCACGTCTTGCCCAAAGCGCGCAAACGCGCGGGGAAGTGTGGGCGAATCATAAAACCGCTCGTTAATTTCTTGATATTCTTCGCCCAAATAGTCCAAGCGTCCCAGCGGCACATGCGAATCCACCGTCAGCAGCGTAATAAACGTGGGCTCGTTTTTGTGGATGCGCAGATATTCCACGGCGTAGTCAAAAAGTTTACGGTCTAATAAACCCCACCAATTGACGTATTTTTTGTAATCCTCGCGCGTGTTGAAATACGTCGCGCCGATAACCTCGTCAAATCCGGCTTGCTTAAAGAGCACGTTTTCGTCCATATACGTTTCGTTGGCGCCGCGCAAAAACGCAGTGTGAAAACCGTTGTCGCGCAGCGTTTGCACGAGTGAAAACGGATACGCATTTTCATACGCCAGGCGCACAAACGGGTGCGAAGTAAAAATGACTGACAACCCGTAAAGCGTGGAAAGCGTTACATGCTTAAGCGAGGCGGATGGGTTTTCTTCATAAAGTTTATCCAATGGGGCGCTGGCTTCGGGCGGGATGTTCAAATTAAAATGGTGCATATATTTATTGGAGAGCGATTCGCTGGCAATTAAAATGACCCGCATGTAGTTTTTCCCGACGGGAGTTTGCTTAGCATCAAACACATTGTAGCGCCGTGCCAAGAGCGCCGTTTGCGGATCTAACCCCGGCACAATGTGTGCGGGCGGTTGCTTGGCCAACATAGCACGCGCGGTGTAAACAACGGACGGCGGCATCATATAGGTAGTGTAAAAATTCATCGGTTTGGGCAGCAGCCACAATGGGTTGGCTACATATAATAAGGTAGTGCCGATCACACATACAATCAAACGGTGTAGCGCGGTAAGGCGGGGGGAGTCCTTCAAAAATTTTCGTACGGAGAAAATAGAGAATAGCGCCACCAACGTAAGGTAGGTAATAATGCGCCAGTCCTTCATAAAGTTATAATCGCCGCCTTCCAAGGTGTCAAAATATTTCGCGCCAAAACGTTCTTTAAAATACCATAATAACACCAGGTCGGCCGTCATAGCCACATAGTAAAAGAACATCAGGATACCCAAAAACCATTTATTTTTCAGGCCAATGAGTTGCAACACGGAAAGCAAAATTCCTAAAAATAAAAACTCGCACAAAAATTTCATCAGTTCGGCGGGGATAACATAAATGGGCTCTGCAATATTTAGTTGACTCAGTCCAAACCAGCCGACCAGTAGTGCGGGCACAGATAACACCGCAAGCAGTTGCCAAGCATTTTGAAAAGGTTTAAGAATCAGTTTGCTTAAAAAGTGCATTTCAGTTCCTAACTATTAAAATGATATAATTATTATATCTTATAAAGAGGCCTTTTGGGGCTGGCTCGGTCATCGTGGCTGACATCCTCAATCGGAAAAACACATGGAAAACCAAGACTTACAAACCAAGCGCCACTCTTGCGCGCACATTATGGCGCAAGCGGTGCAGCAGTTATTCCCCGGAACCAAGTTAGGTATCGGGCCGGCTATTGAAAATGGCTTTTATTACGATTTTGATTGCCCTAAGCAATTTGTCCCCGAAGATTTAAAAGCCATTGAAACCAAGATGAAAGAAATCATCAAAGCGCGTCAAAAATTTGAACGCAAAGAGATGAGCAAAGCGCAGGCCAAAGAATTTTTCACCCAGCGCGGCGAAACGTACAAATTAGAATTATTAGAAGAATTGGAAGATGGAAATATCACGGTGTATATCAACGGCGACTATGCCGATTTGTGCCGCGGCCCGCACGTAGAACACACGGGGCAAGTCAACAGTTTTAAACTTACCACCATTGCCGGCGCGTACTGGCGCGGCGACGAAAAACGCCCCATGCTCCAGCGCATTTACGGCTTGTGCTTTGACAATAAAGACGAATTAAACGCCTACATCAAACAACAAGAAGAAGCCGCCAAGCGCGATCACCGCAAACTTGGCCCGGAACTGGACTTATTTAGCATTAACGATAATATTGGCCCCGGCCTGATTTTAATGCACCCCAAAGGCGGAATGCTGCGCAAAATTTTGGAAGATTGGATCAAAGACCAAAACCTCGCGCGCGGCTACGATCTAGTCGTTAGCCCGCACATTGCGCGCTATCACTTGTTTGAAATCAGCGGCCACGCCGGTTTTTATAGCGACAGTATGTTCCACCCCATGGAAATCGACGAAGAAAAGTATCAAATTAAGCCAATGAACTGCCCTTTCCACGTGGAAATTTACAAAACGCACTTGCGTTCATACCGCGATTTGCCCTTACGCTTTAGCGAGCTGGGCACCGTCTATCGTTATGAACGTTCCGGGGCGTTGCACGGCATGCTGCGCGTGCGCGGCTTTACGCAAGATGATGCGCACATTTTCTGCACACCCGAGCAAGTAGAGGGGGAAGTGAAACAAGCTTTTGAATATGCGATGCACATTTTCAAAACGTTTGGCTTTGAGAAGTATGCGGTGGAACTTTCCACGCGCGACCCCGAACATCCGGAACATTTTACGGGGGATGTAAAAGAATGGGACCGTGCGGAAAATGCCTTGAAGCATGTGTTGGAAGAGAATAAAATTCCGTATACCACCCACGCCGGAGAAGCCGCTTTCTACGGGCCGAAAATTGATATCAAAGTGATGGACGCGATTGGCCGCTTGTGGCAATTATCCACCATTCAGTTTGATTTCAACTTGCCCGAACGCTTTGACCTGGAGTACGTCGCTCCGGAAGGACGCAAACGCCCCATTATGGTGCACCGCGCCATGTTCGGCAGCATCGAGCGTTTTACCGGAGTGCTCATTGAGCACTACGCGGGTTGGTTTCCGTTGTGGTTGGCCCCGGTGCAGATGAAAATCTTAACGCTTACCGATGATCAAATCCCGTTTGCACAGGAAGTGGCGGCCAAGATGAAAGCCGCGGGACTACGCGCGGAATTGGATATCCGCCCGGAAAAACTGGGTCTGAAAATCCGCGAAGCGCACATGCAACGCATCCCGTACACGGCGATTATCGGCAAGAACGAGGCCGCTAACGGTACGCTGACCGTTCGCCTTAAAGACGGCACCAACACGCAACCTTTAAGCGTAGAGGACGCCATCAAAACCATGCAAGAAGAAGTGAAGACGTTTAGTCTTAAAAACTTGCTCAAATAGTAAGTCTAATTGTTACTGATAGACCCGCCTTTTTGCAAAGGGCGGGTCTTTTTATATATGCGCTTGGGCCTTGACACTTTTCCATTTACTCTTATACTTAAAATATAGTAGTTTTTTTGTTTTGGGGAACATGTGTTATGAAAAAGAGTCTCTTATTTATTTTGTTGCTGGGGATGCTTAGTGTGTGTGCGCAGAGTTATCCGACCGCGCGGACGTTGGTATTGCGCCCGGGAGAGCAGAGAGTGAGTCATCCGCGCAAAGTAGCCCTTTCCGGCAAAGATGACCGTCAAGATATTACCGGTAAAGCAGTAGGGATTGAGCGGGCAGCGGTAATTCTTGAAGTTGAGACGGCCGAAGGTACTATGTTGTGCTCGGGGGCTATGGTTGATGTAGATATTGTCTTAACGGCAGCCCATTGTTTAAGCAAAGACGGAAAATACCATGAGAAAGTAACTGTATTTGCTGTTGGGGGACCCAGCAAAACATCTCAAAAAGCAACGCCTAATAGTTCCAAAGCCGCGAAATTGTTGTCCACCCTTCCTTCGAATAAAGGGATCGAATCTATTGAATTGTGGGTGCCGGATAAATACCTTGAACTGTCCGTCACAGACCCGGACAAAGCGGATAATTACGATTATGGGCTTGTCATCTTAAGCAAATCGTTGGGCGAGCAAACGGGTTATTTCAAGTTATATCCCAAGAGTAACGAGGAGTTAGCAAATATCCAAGAAATCATCATCCTAGGCCGGGATATCAAGCAAGGGCGGTATTCCTTATGGAAGGGAAAGGGCCGTATTAAATCCATATCCTCTTTTCACTTTCATCATAACGTAGATTCAAGGGTTGGAAATAGCGGCGGGCCTGTTTTGGATGCGGATGATCCTTTCGGTATTATTGCAATACATACCCTCTCCTATGGAGAAGACGAACAGGAGGAAGGTTCTTTTCCCAACGCCGCCTTACGTATCCGGCCCGAAATTGTGAATGTGGTGAATACCTTTCGTCGATAATCTATTTGCCCGGGTTTTTTAGGCCCAAAGGCCTAAAAAAATATAGGCCCTTTGACCCTGGAAATTTTTTATTTTGTAACGCATACTAAAATAAAGGAAGAAAATTTTAACAAGGGGAATTCGTATGAAGAAAAACTGGTTAATTGTTTTTTTATTGTGTTTGCTAAGTGTGGGAGCAGGGGCGTATCCCCATGCACGCACGTTAGCGCTGCCTGCGGGAGAGGATATTATTTCCGATGGAGGCAATCCGTATCTGCAGGATGTGGCCGTTGTAGGTACGGACGAGCGCCATGAAATTACAGGGAAAGCAGTGGGCTATCAAAAAGCAGTTGTTACTCTTGAAATGATAACTTTAGGTGGTAAATTTGCGGGGTGTTCGGGGTCGCTCATAGCGCCTAACGTTGTGCTAACAGCCGGTCATTGCTTGAGCTCCAAAGGGAAATATCACAAACAAGTTTTGGTGTTGGCGCAGGGATTGCCTGCCGAAGAAGGGATTCATACTCCCGTATTCAAGCGCGATCAAAATGGAGAGAAAAAGGGGGAAGTACAACCTAAACCCACTCCCCAAAACACTCCGTTCCCAAAACGGGGAGCGGGCGTAGATCCCAATTTTAAAAATAAGTTTAAAAATATTCCGTTCCCGTGGAAACAAGGTGCTGTTCGCATACCTCAAAAGAAAAACCCTCCCAAAAATCAGGTGCCTGGATTGCCAAATTTGTTAAAAAAGCAACCCAAACAACCTTCGGATAACGCGAATCGTTTGAAGGTAGAGAAAATTTTAAAGGGACTTAACAAAAAGATTATAGCACGAGATGAAGTGCAAGTTCTCGACTCTGAGTTCGAAACTACCGATGCCCATTTTGTTACAAATGAAAAAGACACGGAAGGTATTCCGTATGCCATGGCGGCTAAATTGTGGGTTGCTCCGGAATATTTGAAAATCACTCAATCGACGGATAGGGTATTCCCGGAGTTTGACTATGGCCTTGTTTTCTTAGATAGACCCTTAGGAGAGAAAACGGGTCATTTGGATCTTGGTGTTAAATCAGATGAGGAATTAAATAAAGACAATCTCAGGATTTATGTAACCGGCCGTGGTGGAGACAAAAAGTTGCGTTCCTTGTGGGAAAGCAAAGGACGTGTGGGAAAAGTTGAGAAGAATTATTTTTATCACAATGTAGATATGACGCACGGAAATAGCGGCGGACCTATCGTGGATGTGAACGATCCCACTAAGGTTTTTGCTTTGAACAATAACGATAAGCTTACTCCGGCAGAAAGAAAAGCCGGGGGACATGTGATAGAAGGACGCTTCCCCAACATAGGGTTACGCTTGACGCAGCCGATCGTGGATACGATTTACCGGGTGATGAAGTCGCAACATTAAGTAGCGTTTAAGTACGATACAGACATAAAAAAAGTCCTCCCTATTTGTATGGAGGACTTTTTTATCGGATGGAATGTTAGTCGTTAATTTCTTTTACTTCTACTTCAAACGTGAGTGTTTTGCCGGCGAGCGGATGGTTGAAATCCAGCACTACTTCCGTGTCGGTAATTTCTTTAACTACCGCGCGGAACGTATGCCCGGCATTGCTGGCACCCACCATATCGCCTACTTTCAAATTTTCGGCCCCGCCTACCGCACTTTTAGGTACGCGGCGGATGGCTTCTTCAAGCACCAGTCCGTAACCTTCTTCGGGTTTGACGATGACCGTTTTTTTGTCTCCTACGTTCATTCCGGTCATTTCTTTCTCAAGCCCTTTGATGATGTGGCCTGCGCCGTGCGTGTACTCCAAAGGCGCGCGCCCGGCCGAGGTATCGGCCACTTGGCCGTCTACGGTGAGGGTGTAATCAAATTTTACTTTGCTGCCGTCTTTAATCATTGCGTCATTCTCCTTAATAATGGGGGATGTTTTATTGTAACATATTTACTCATTGCCGAAAATCGTGTTAAGCTGCCTGTTCACGCGGTAGAACGTAGCGCATTTGGGCATATCCTTGAGGCGTTTAGCGCCAATGTAGGTCATGCAACTGCGGATACCGCCCAATATCGTTAGCAAGGTCGGCTCCACGGGTCCGCGCAGGGGGATTTCCACTACTTTTCCTTCGCTGGCGCGGTATTTTTTAACGCCGCCGTAATGTTGTTCTTGCGCATAGGCGGAGCTCATCCCGTAAAACTTTTTGAATTGTTTTTCTTCCAGCGTCATGCTGCAATGCTCGTCATCTACCATATTTACTTCGCCGGTTTGGAAGATTTTTGTAGTCATATCTCCGGCGCTTTCGTTGTGTCCGGCCAGCATACCGCCCAACATTACAAAATCAGCCCCGGCGCATAAACTTTTACAAATATCTCCGGGAACGGTGCAGCCTCCGTCGGCGCAAATCATTCCGCCTACGCCATGGGCGGAGTCGGCACATTCGATAACGGTGGAAAATTGGGGTCTGCCCACGCCGGTAATTTTGCGGGTGGTACAAACCGAGCCGGGCCCAATGCCTACCTTTACGATATCCGCTCCGTTTAAAATTAAGTCTTCGCACATATCTCCGGTAACTACGTTGCCGGCCATGATGAGGGCTTTGGGCCAGGCCTTGCGAACTTTGCGTACATAATTAATAAGGTAGTGCGAATAGCCGTTTGCTACGTCGATGCAAATATTATCGATGAGTCCGCTTTGCATCACTTGCGTGAGTTTTTCAAAATCGCTATCGCTCACGCCGGTCCCGATGAAAATTAAATCGTTGCTGCCTTGTTCTTGTTTATTGGTGGTTAAAAAGTGGATGATTTCCTCGGCGCTATAGTGTTTTTGCAAAGCACAGAATAGCGATTGCTTTTGCATTTCGCGCGCGATTTCGAAAGTGCCGGTAGTGTACATGTTAGAGGCCACAATTCCGGTGCCTGTAATGGTTTTGGGGCACCATTTAAAGGTATAGTTGCGCAATACCTCCACTTCGGAACGGGAAGATAAAGTAGAACGTTTAGGACGCAAGAGCACATCGCAATAATCTAATTGGACATCGTCGTGAATTCGCTCTACCTTGACAACTCGTCGAAGGGAGACCAGTGGCTTGGCGCAGACCGGACGCTCACAATCAAGTCCGGCGGCCTCATCCTCCATCATTCCAGCGGCTCGGCAATTGGTTTGCCTGGGCGCGACGACAACGGCAAACTCGTCCTCGGCGACGCGACGCACCCGGCCTACGTCTGGAACAAGTCCTGGGGCACCGGCACGAACAGGATCTGGGCAGCAGTTACGGCGCCTGGCGGCTTTGTGAGCGCCTACACGGGCAACCTTGAACTTGGCGGCGACCAGACGGGAATCGAGGGTGAGCTCGTCGTAGACGGAGGTTGCCTCGCGCTCGGTGACGCAACGCATGGCATCCAGCTCGCGAACAACCTCCCAGTCCGCGTCTGCGCGGGAGCGACGCTCAAGCCCATTGCCGCCAATGCCATTGAAAAGGCCGCACTCAAGATCGACGGTTCCGGTGGCGCGTTCGGCAAGGTTGAGCTCTCTGTGGACCAGACCTGCGCTTCGCTCGCCGTTCGTGACGTGTACGAGTCGGACGAGTGGACGACGTTGCCTTCGGGCACATACGGCTCGTCGGAGTCGGCGGCGGAGTTCGTCCGTGACGATCTCTTCGTCGGGCCGGGTGTTCTACGTGTTGGCGAGGCCCCAACTCCCAATGGCGTCATGTTCCTGATCTACTGATCGGCGGTCGTCAGAGAACTACGCCAATCACGAGCCGCGGCAAACCTGCCGCGGCTCCGCATTTTCCGCACGTTCTACACGGCTATAACCACCGTTCTCCAACTCCAACTCATCACTCCAACTCATCCCCACTCCCGCAACTGCGTCCGCATAATATAAGTAGGCGAGCCGAACGATGGTTGGAAATCGCGGAGCCGGAGCCTTATGCTACCAAACGGTCTTTACGGGGTACTGTGGCATAACCTTGTCCGACGTTACTATGATCATGTCTTTCATCCGTGCCTGCGCGATGATAAGACGGTCAAACGGGTCGCCATGGATAGTCGGTAGCATCTTAATCAGCTCAATTGCGGAAGATTCAAGACCTATGACCTTTATGTTTCTTTCCTGGCACAGGGATTCCAGTTCCGGAATGGTCATGCTAAATTGGAGTTTGCCGATGCTTTGCTTGATGGCGATTTCCCAAAAAGAAACAATGCTGACAGACAGATCTTTTTCCCCGCGAACAATCCGCCGCGCCCTTGCGGACAGTTTTGACGGTGCGCTGAAAACATACAGCAATGCGCTTGTATCAAGAAGGTATTTCACATGTATTCCTTGAAGCATTCCAGCGGCGCATCGAAATCAGGTGCCATGTAGAATCCCTCTTCAAAACCACCAAGGGCTCGTCCGATTTGCTTGCGCCTTGGTGCTAAGGGTTTCGCCTCCTGAACTGCGCCATCTGCGGGAATGGAGTTGTTCTGTCGATACAGCAGAAAATCGATGAACGCCAACAACTCTCCACGATACTGCGGAGAGATCTCGGCAATCTTGTCCTCTACAATAGCGTAAGGCATGTTTGTCTCCTCGTGTTCAACGCTGAATATTATACCAGATTTTGGCATGGCGGTGTGAGTGAATGAATTCCACCGCGGCAAATCTGCCGCGGCTCCGCATTTTCTACACGTTCTACATGTTCTACACGGCTATAACCACTCCACTCTCCAACTCCACTCTCTAACTCCAACTCTTCGCTCCAACTCTTCGCTCCAACTCCAACTCTTTACTCCAACTTACCATTTGGGGTCTGTCGCTATTGACAGACGCGGGAGAAAACTGATATACTATCTTCAGTTTGGTTCAACCCAGAGGGTGGGATGGCCGAGCGGTTAGGTAGCGGACTGCAAATCCGCTTACAGCGGTTCAACTCCGCTTCCCACCTCCACTAACTCCGATGCTGAACAAGAAGAGTGCAGATGCCGTGGCGGCGGTTTTGACCGCCGTCGCCTGGTTTTGGACGGCGTTTG
>CADBYN010000033.1:0-12320 GCA_902798835.1 Candidatus Avelusimicrobium bubulum
TGAAAGCTTACAATATGGAATTTATTACTCGTTTGTAAAGGCCGGCACCGCGTACATCAAAACACGCGGTCTGACAAGCGTAAACGGAAAAATGGCTTATTTGATTCAAACCACAGCGTTTTCCGCTAGCGTGATTGATGCTGTATTCAAGGTACGCGACGTAAACTATTCCTGGCTGGATGTTAACACACTCCACTCGTTAGGATATTCGCAAAGTGTGCGCGAGGGTAACTATATACGAGACGAGTGGCTAGCCTTTGACCCTGCAAATCACCGTTATTATGGCGAAGTCAAAAAGAAGAAAGAGCCCCGCACTATCGCCGGGAAACTAGACATAGAAGTGTTGGATATGCTTTCTTCTATGTATTACGTGCGTAAAGAACCACTGACCGTAGGGAAAGATGTTGTCTTTGATATTGTCAACCGCGAAAAACAATATCCCCTGGTAGTCAAAGTTCTAGGTAAAGAAACCGTAAAAACCGACGCGGGCAAGTTTAATTGCTGGGTGGTAGAGCCACAATTTCGCGGAGAAGGAATTTTTATAGCTAAAGGCAAAAGCCTCAAGGTATGGCTAACTGATGATGAGTACCGTATGCCAGTTAAAATGGAAGCAGAAGTATTCATTGGCAGCGTGTATGCAGAACTACTGGCATATCAGCGCAATTAAAGATATAATGGACTTTTAAGGAGATTATTATGGCAATCACTACCAAACGCTTAAAAACTATTTTGAACAAATTCAAAGGTCAGGAAATTATCGTCGTAGGAGATATTATGCTGGACCATTTTATCAAGGGCGCTGTTTCCCGCATTTCTCCGGAAGCTCCCGTACCGGTAGTAGCCGTCAATAACGAATTTTTTGTAGCCGGCGGAGCTGGCAACGTAGCCGTCAATCTAGCAGCCTTGGGGGCTAAACCGTCAATGATTTCCGTCGTAGGACCGGACTTGGGTGGTGAAATGTTGCGCAAATTTTTACGCGATAGAGGCATTAACACCTATGGTATTTGTGAAGATGCTGATCGCCCTACTACCCAAAAAATTCGCGTAATGGCGGAACAACAACAAATTGTCCGCTACGACCGCGAAAGCAGAAAAACCATTTCTTCTGCCATTGCTGCTCAATGTATGAAAAGCTTCGATATTGCTATTAAAACCGCTAAAGGGGTGATTTTATCCGACTACGGCAAGGGTATGCTTAGCGATCAAAATATCAGAACGATTATCGATAAATGTCGCAAAAAAGGCATTCCCGTGTGTGTGGACCCTAAAATTGATAATTTTAAAAAATACAAACACATTACCTGCATGACTCCCAATACAAAAGAAGCATGGGAAGGAGCCGGTGAATCCCCAAAATTTGGAGAAGCAGCTATTGAAACGTTGGGGCAAAAGATTTTAAAAATGTTGCAGGCCGATTCCATTTTAATTACTCGTAGTGCCGATGGGATGAGTTTATTTGAAAAAGGTAAAAAGAAACCTACTACCATCCCCACCACCGCGCGAGAAGTGTACGATGTAACCGGCGCGGGGGATACTGTTATTTCCGTCCTTACCCTTGCTTTGGCGGCCGGAGCCACGTTGCCTGAGGCAGCCGTGCTTTCCAATTACGCAGCCGGAATTGTTGTAGGTAAATCGGGCACGGCCACTGCCACCCAAGAGGAGATCGAGAAGGTACTTCCATGAGTGATGTAGTAATCGCTATTCCAGCACGGTTTGGATCGTCGCGTTTTCCGGGCAAAGTAACCGCTTTGCTGGCGGGTAAACCCGTCATCCAGCACGTATACGAAACCTGTGTAAAAACAGGTCTCGGCCCGGTGGTAATTGCTACGGAATCTGCCAAAGTAGTGGAAGTGTGCAAAACTTTTGGGGCTAATGCCGTTCTTACTAGCGATAAATGCCAAAGCGGTACCGACCGCATTTATGAAGCCACGCAAAACTATCCCGAAAAATTTATCATTAACGTGCAAGGCGATGAACCATTTATTAACCCGCAAACGATTATTAAAATCGCCGAATTACTGCGTAGTGACTCCGCTTGCGATATTGCCACCGCCGTCATGGCGACCACGGATGACGCCAAAATTGATAACCCCAATTGCGTTAAAGCAGTACTGGGTAAAGATATGCGCGCCTTGTATTTCTCGCGCTCACGTGTACCGTTTAAGCGCGAGCCATCCGCCGAAAACAAAGATTTTGTGTATTGGCATCATTGTGGAATTTACGGCTATAAGCGCGAGGCTTTAAAACGGTTTGTATCACTACCGCAAAGCCCGCTTGAGAAAATAGAGAAGTTGGAACAACTGCGCGCGTTGGAAGACAGTATGACCATTAAGTGCGTGCAAATTGAACCATCCGGCCCAGCCATTGATACAAAAGAAGATTTACAACGCGCCGAAGTATATTACAAAGCGCATCATTAAATTTAATATTTTACCAAGGAGAAAATTATGTCTAAATTCATTATTATTACAGGTGGAGTAGTCAGCTCGCTGGGCAAAGGAATTTCCGGCGCCAGCATTGGTAAACTCTTACAGCTTAACGGCCTTAAGGTCAATATGATTAAGTGCGATCCGTACATCAACGTCGATCCGGGCACGATGTCCCCCTATCAACACGGCGAAGTATTTGTGACCACAGACGGCGCGGAAGCCGACCTTGATTTGGGCCACTATGAACGCTTTTTAGATATCACCATGACCCGCGCCAACACCAACACCGCCGGCAGCATTTATCAAACGGTCATCGATAAGGAACGCCGCGGCGAATACTTGGGCGCTACCGTGCAGGTAATTCCGCACATCACCAACGAAATCAAAAAGCGCTTTACCGCATTTGAAAACGAGGCTGACGTATCCATTATTGAAATCGGCGGTACGGTGGGTGATATTGAATCGTTGCCGTTCTTGGAAGCCGCGCGCCAACTGTGCCTCGAAAAAGGACCGCAAAATGTTATTTCTGTACACGTTACTTTGATCCCTTATATTTCCGTTGCGCAGGAACTCAAAACAAAACCTACGCAACACTCCGTCAACAAACTGCGTGAAGTAGGTATTGCGCCCAGCATGCTTATTTGCCGCACGGAAAAACCACTCACCGACAACCTGAAAAAGAAAATCTCACTTTTCTGCAGCGTGCCTGCTCAAAATGTCATTGAATGTGCGGATGCTAAATCCATTTATCACGTACCGGAAATGTTCTACAAACAAAACGTAGATAAAGAAATTATGCACCTGTTGGGGCTTAAACCCACGCAAGAGGTTAACCCGGCTTGGTTTGAATTCTTTGATAAAGCCATGACACCCAGCAAGTCCGTACGCATTGCCGTGGCCGGCAAATATTCCGAATTGCAAGACGCTTACAAGTCCATTAACGAAGCTTTGCGCCACGCCGGCATGAATAACGATGCCAAAGTAGAAATCGTCTATATCAATACCGAAAAAGACAACGTGGAAGAAAAGTTGGCAACCGTGGACGGCGTGTTAATTCCTGGCGGGTTCGGTACGCGCGGTATTGAAGGAAAAATTACTACTATTAAGTACGCGCGCGAACATAAAAAACCGTTCTTGGGGATCTGCGTAGGTATGCAATGCGCCGTCATTGAAGCCGCGCGCAATTTGTGCGGCTTGCACGACGCCAATTCTACCGAATTTGACCCGACTACCAAAGACCCGGTTGTTGACTTGACCCCTCAACAGAAAAACGTGGTTTACAAAGGCGGCACGATGCGTTTAGGCAACTACACCGCTGATTTGAAAGAAGGCTCTTTAGCGCGCCGCTTGTATGGTAAAGATCAAATTGTGGAACGTCACCGCCACCGCTATGAATTTAACCCTACCTATGTCAAACAATTGGCTGATGCGGGGCTCAAGGTATCCGGCTGGCACGAAGGAGTATTGCCCGAGATTGTTGAGCGCGAGGATCACCCCTACTTTATCGCGGGCCAATTCCACCCGGAATTTGGCAGCCGGCCTATGCGCCCACACCCACTGTTTGACGGCTTAATCAAGGCCAGTTTAAAGCAAAAAGAAGGCAATACGCAAACTACTAAGGCAACTGCCACGCGAAAAACTAAAACGTCCGTTGCCGCGTAAAATTATTTAACATAAAAAACGCCCGCTTTCCCGCGGGCGTTTTTGAATTAAAAATAACTTTATCCGCCACGCTCATCATCTAAAGTAAAACCCTGATTAGCTAACCCTTGACACATCTTATACCCCATATCAGTATAGGCATTACATTCTTTATAATCTTCCCAGTAACCCGATGATGCCTCCATATTTAATTGCAAACGATATAATGCACTATTTAAATTAGAGCAATCCGCCGCCATATCGTTTGTTCTGTGTACAAAAATTGATGGAATAGCAAATTCAAAGTAAAAATCTCGGGTACAAAAATCATCGCCCTCATCATCCCATACTCCATTTTCCAGGCCGACTATATTTCTAGGGGTTTCATCCTCCATGTCCGATTTTTCTAAATAATGCAAAGCATACGCCTGTTGAATATGATTTAACACCGTTAACGCATCAGCGGTGCGGGCTCGTTCGACCGCTTTTTGGTATTGCGGCAAGGCAATCGCCGCTAAAATGCCAATAATAAGTACTACTACCAACAACTCTATGAGCGTAAAACCGCCCGTAAAACGACTTTTTCGTTGCATACGTACTCCTCCATTTATACAAAATAAACTTCGCGTATAGCCCATTATAAGAAAAAAAAAAAACGATTCAAGCGCTATTTTTTATTCGACGAAAAAGGAAACAACTTAGCAAAAAAATTTTATTGGAGTACTTCAAAGGGAATTTGATCACTTTGACCGTTGCACTGGACGGAAACGGTATGTTTTCCCCCCGCCAGCGGCCACCAGGTTTGACAAGCGGTCTCCAATAACTTTTTCCCATCTACCGACCATCGGCACACAGCTTGCGCACATTGAGCTTCCAGTTTTAGTTGTTGGGATGCGCTAGGAGATGAGGGATCAATCATAAATTTATCGCCGGCTTGCGGAGCGGTAATTTGCACGCGCTTAACTATATTTGCGTGACGGCCGTCACACCGCGCGGGCTGGTGCGCTTTGTCAAACACTTCCTCGTGTGTGTGCGTGCAAGACGGCCCCGCCAAAAGGCCGCTCTCACCGCATACCGCTTCCCGCACCACTCCTGTGGGGAGCGTAAATGCCGTGGATGGATACTTTTGTTGAACTGTCAGTGCTACGTCGTGCAAAATGGGGCCAGCGCCCGTAATGCCCGACACTTTTTGCATGGAAGACGCATCAAAATTTCCTACCCACACGCCCACAGTCCAACGCGAAGTATAACCTAACGCAAAATTATCTTTGTAATCTTTGGATGTGCCCGTTTTGGCGGCCATTTCAAAGGGCATAGAAAGCGCGGAGTTTAACCCAAACGCCGCCGAACGGGCCTGATTATCAGCAAGTATATTACTAATCAAATAGGCGGTTTTTTCATCCAGCACGCGCGTCGTCTTCCCGGGCAATTTCACTTCGGGCGAGGTAGCCAACACAAGCGGTTTAAAAATTCCTCCGCGCCCCAACGTAGCGTAGGCATTGGCAAGTTCCAAAAGCTTCACTTCACCGTTGCCAAGTGCCAAACCTAACCCGTAAAAATCAGCCGATTTAGTGAGTGAGGAAAACCCCAGCTGATGTAAAAACGCCAAAAGTTGCGTAGTGCCTATTTTTTCAGCCGCTTTGACGGCCGGAATATTGTAAGAGTTCGCCAACGCCTCGCGCACCGACACCAAACCGTGAAAAGTTTCATCATAATTGCGCGGCCGAAATCCGCCCTCAAAAAATGTGTCCTCATCGGCCAAGAGTGTAGCGGGCGTGAGTTTATTTTCCGCAAACGCAAGCGCGTACACAAACGGTTTTAATGCTGAGCCCGGCTGACGAAGCGCACGCACTCCGTCCACTTGCCCGCTATGTTTTTTATCCTTAAAATCCGCCGACCCCGCGTAGGCCAAAATTCCCCCGCTTGCGTTATCAAGCACAATTACCGCAGCATTGGTCACGTTACTTTGCGTAAGACGCGCAAGATTATTTTTGATAATCTGCTCTACTTGCGTTTGCAATTCTCTATCGAGCGTAGTGTGTATTTGCGTATCTTGCGCAGGCAGATAGGCAGAGAGAAATTGTGCAAAGTGCGGTGCGTAAAACGGGCGCGGGGCAGGCTGAAGAACGATTTTTTCCTCTAACGCCAAACGATACATTTCATCGTTGATAAACCCGTTTTCATATAGTTCTTTGAGCACGTAATCACGCCGTTTTAATGCGCGTTCAAAATGTTTAAGCGGATTATAATACGTCGGAGACTTTAAAATCCCTGACAAAAACGCAGCTTGAGAAAGTGACACATCTGCCGCATCGGTATTGAAATAAAACCGGCTGGCCGCCTGTACGCCTTGGGTCAAATTTCCGAACTCCAAGAGATTAAAATATTGCTCTAAAATTTCTTCTTTTGTGTATTTTTTCTCGAGCTGCGTAGCATCCAGAGCTTCTTTCGTTTTTCCCCACAACGTTTTAGAACGTGGTGTAATCGCACGAGCCAATTGCTGGGTAATTGTCGACGCGCCGGAAACTACTTTCCCTTCTTGCGTATTTTGCCACGTCGCACGCAAAATAGCTGCCATATCCACGCCACTGTGTGTATAAAAACGCTTATCTTCCGCGGCTACCACCGCGCTAATAAGCCACGGGGAAATTTGGTCTAACGTAACAGGCTCGTAGTATGTGTTATTTTGTGAGAGAATACTTCGCAGCAGTAGTCCTTCCCGATCATACAATTGCTTGGACGGGGATAAAGCTACTTCTTCCCCGCTGCACAGACAGGGAAGAAGTAACAAAAGAACTGCCGCACAAAGAGATTTCATCACTTAATCACAAGCGTACTAGTGGTATTCCGGCCGAAAACAGCGGGGTCATACATTTGGCTGGCCCACGCCGCCGGATACGTATACGTTCCGGCTGAGATGGCCGTTACCAAATAACTAAACGTATGTTTCCCGGCTGGGAGTTCATCGGCAAACCCATAAACGCGGTCATCATATTGTTCTATGCGATTAAAGTGGACATTATCCGCCTGCAACAGTTCCGCTTGCGCGGCAGATTCCGTCGCTAACGAAGTATTAACAAGCCTAAACCCGGCCGGGATAAAATCTTGCGCCACTACAAAACTGCGCGTGGCTGCGTTTTGGATATGCAACGTTACTTTATAGCGCTCGCCCGTCACAATTTCCGTAGCTGATTTCCCTTCCAACGTGGAAATAGTGCGTGTAATTTTGAAGCCCGCATCTACTGGCGAGGTATACGCCCCCGGCGTGTAGTATTGTGCTAAATTATAATACAGTGTACCGGTTCCCTCTTTGGTAAAGTCCAACATCGCTTCTTTTCCATTTTGATAGATCTTTGCAAACGGAACACTCACGGTTTCTTCTTGCAAGCTGCGCCCTTGGAAGGAAGAAGAAAGCAGCGTTTCTCCCCCTTGTTTAACCGTGGCGGTAAAGTTGGGCGTTTGCGCTTCGTGTGCCGCATAATAATCCTGCAAGGCTCGTAGGACAGCCGCGCTGGTATTAGTATCATGCCAATAGCCCTGTGCGTTTACTTGGCTAAGCAACCACTTGGCTAATTGGAAATCATTATCCAGCGGCAATTTTGCGCTCACCAAAGCACTCAACGTATGCGCCGTAGCATTCACATTGTTACTATGCAACCACGGCATTGGGACGCCTTCATCGATGTAGGCCGCCGTAGGCGTGTAAACTAGTTTATTAGTCAGTTGCTGGGCTAAGTTGCGTTGAATTTCCTGGCTGCGCCCCGCTGCGTGTGCTGCTTGTAATAAATAAGCCACCGCGGTTTGTGGTAAACTAGTCCGTTTTGCATAGAGTGTATTAAACAAACTGTCAGTATTTTTTCCATAGCGTGCTAACACGTATGCACTATACGCACGGGTGGTATCTGTTTCGCGCAAGGAATAAGTATACGCATGGGATACATTTTGTTTAAACGCGCCTTGCAGCCAAGAAACCGCTTTATCTATGGACTGAGTGGGCACTTCCAATCCCGCTTGCTTAGATAAAAGCATCATATCCAGCGCGTAAGCGGTGACGTATGGATCGGGCAGCGTGTTGGGCCAATAGCCATATCCGCCGGAAACATGCTGATAAGACGGTACAGCTTTGATAATTTCCTGGGCCTGCTGGCGCAATTCTTTTTCATCACCTAAGCCAAAATCCTTGACTAATGAACTAGCCCCCACCGCTGCAGTTAATTTAGACATTTGCTGCTCTAAACAATTGTACGGATAGTTGAGCAAATAACGTAGAGCCCCTTTGAGCTGCAAAAGTGCCGTGGAAGCAAGAGAAACACTCACTCGGTTATCTGCAGAAAGATTGAGCGAAGCGGGCTTAACAACTCCCTCTTTTTGCTTAGTTTGCGTGGATCCGTAAACAGCCAACGTCTGCTCTTTTTCGGCAGTAGATACGGTAACTTTTGTTTGCACTCCATCGGAATAACGTCCTTTAACTGCAAAATTCACAGTTCCTTCTCCCAATTTTGCAGCACGACATTTCCAGGAAACTTCGCGCGACTTTCCTTTGGGAATATTGACTGTTTGCCGGTCTGCGCCGTCGGCTTGCACACTACCATTTGCAGCCACTTGCACATCAAATACACCTTTGCTATCTTCAAAGTTATAAACAATCGCCCCACAGGTAAATTGGTCGTTCTCGCGGGCAAAAGTCGGTACATTGGGCGTAAGCATTACCGGTTTGGATACGGTAATTTTATCCTCGGCCTTACCGAATTCATCCGCCGTTAACGACACAGCCATTAAGCGAAATGTCGTCAAATTATCCGGCAGCTCAAAAGACACTTGTGCTTTACCTTTTGCGTCGGTATGTACGGCTGCCGCAAAATAGGGCGTAAATAAGAAGCGCGAACGCAAATCCGTTCCTGCCAGTTTACTATTAGCAGCCCCACCACCGCCGCGGTTTTCGCCTTTTTCGCCGAAACTGCGTTGACCAATCACATAAGAACGGTTATCCATCGTGAAGACAGAAATCGGCTTAGAACCGTAGAAGAAATCAAATAGGTCCGGCGTTTGATAATTGTTAAGAGCTAAAATGCCTTCATCCACCGCCATCACTACCACTTCGGCGGGAACGCCTTTCCCCTCCGCTTTGGTAGTTATATCTACGCTTACCTTCTCACGAGGTTGATATTTTTTGGCGTTGGATTTTAAAGTAGTAACCAAGCGTTTACTTTCCGGCACTACGTTCAAATTCACGTAGCCGATTTTGACTTGCGGTTTGCCTAGATCCGTTTCGTAATTGGCAGGCTTAGCCGTACGCCCCTGAACCAACATAACACCGACGTATACGTTAGGCAAATAGGTCTCTTTTATCGGTACCTTAATATCTGCAGTAGGGCCTGTGAGCGTGGTAGTCCAAGCATCCAAAATTCCCTCACGTTCCACCGTGATAAGTGCTTGTGCTTTTTCGTACGGAGATTGCACGCGAATTCGCGCAGTCTGTCCCACTTTATACTCGTTTTTATTTTGTTTAAGTGTAAGCAAATCATCATCCGTACGTTGATTATACGAATCCCCCTTTCCATACACGTATACGTCCGTTCCGCCTACTATCAAACGCCCTTGAGAATCCTTCGCCGTTAGTTTTATGAAATACGATCCGCCCTCTTGCGGAACAAATGAAAGCGTGGTACCTTTCTTGCCAATGGTTATTTGCTGGGTAGAAACCGGTGTTTTTTTCTTCTCACTGACCCATTCCAAACGCCCGGCCAACCCTACTTTACGCACACTAAAATATTGTTCACGGTAAATTTCGGCATTCGCTTCTATTTGTGTCGGTTTTCCATCGGGAGTAATAGCAATCAATTTAATATCGACCGGTTTGCCTTGTTCGTGAGAATCTTTAAGCACTTTGGCACCCATGTAAACATCACTAGGATGCACTAGTACCGAAGTACGTTTAAATAAATTTTGGTGTGCCGGGGAAGCAATATCCATCTCCGCATATACATTTACCGGAAGCGAAAGCCGCGGCATGGATGCTTTGAACGAAAGCGATCCGCGCGCATCTAACTCCCCAGAAGATTGTAATAAAATTTTACCATCTTCTTCGTTGTTTAATTCTTGGCGCACAAAGTAAGGAGTAAATGTATATTCTTCATATCCTTTAGGTCTAAACCAGGCACTCTCTTGGCGTAATGTCCATTGAGCCTTGGCTCCGGAAAGCGGGGCGCCAAAATAGTACTGTGCGCTTGTTGAAAACATAGCAGTTTCTCCACTCGCATAGGAAGATTTATCTGCCTTAAAAACTACATTAAAATCAGCCGGTTTAACTGCTTCCACTTGGAAAGAAGCAGAAGCTTCTTGCGGATCTTTTCCTTTAAGTTGGGGTACAAACGATACATCCCAATACCCAGCAGCGGCCGAGGAAGGCAATTCCAGCTCTGTGTCAAAACTGCCCCACCTAGAAGAAATTGTTACATCTTTCTTTGAAAATTCTTCTCCGCGCGCATCGCTAATAGTAAACGTGCCGCGCACTATTTCGGGCAATCTCCAAGCACCGTCTTTTTGTTGGCGCAGTACTCCTTTAATGTGTACAGTTTCTCCCGGGCGATACACACCCCGTTCAGTAAATACGTAGGATTGCAAAGACTGTGCAGTGGGATTATAATCATAGTCCATGTTAAACCGCCACGGCTCCATGCCATCGTTCCACAAATTACTGACCACACTATCCCCGTTAGGGCTGGTAACAAACGCATATAAGGTGGGTTGGCCCCATTTTTTAGTAGGCACCTCTAATTTTCCCCAACCCGGGGCACGCACAATTCCGTTGGCATCACTGGTGCCCGTCCATACAATCTTATTTTCTTGGCTGCGCAATTCCACCGAAAGTCCCGCCAAGGGCTGCCCGGTCTTAAGCGAAGTTGTCCACAACAAAATGGAATCGGGCGAAGTTTTAAAGGTAACACCCACGTCAGTAATATTATCCGTGGACGATGTCCAACAATCCCGCTGTCCGCCGTCTCGTTTGGTTTTAAATTGGGTGAAAATAATACTATCTTTAGCCGTTGGTTTAAAACGATTTAAGTCAATAAACGTACGGTACGTTTTATCTCTAATATCCGCAAACGCATAATCCCCCGCAAAGGCGGCATCAGTAAGTTCCTTGCGCGCACAATAAGACGCATTTTTGTTGTAGAAGGGAATAAAATTGTCACGATTAAACCGGGCGGCCTCCACAAATAGGGATGAAATATTCATAAGCGCTATAGGTAAACGTGCAGGCAAATAGCTTTCCAATACGCCAATTCCATCGGCAGAGAAATCGACAGAAGGGCAATAGCCTGTATTAGAAATAGTAAAAGTTTCGTCCTTTGCCAGCATATTTCCATAAATATCTTGCAGTCCTTTTTTGAGGGTAACTTTGATATTTTGCTGGGGTTTCACTTCCAGAAATGAAAGTGGCATCCTAAAATAGGCATCTCCTGTTTTGGAGTTCACAAATTCATAGCCCAACGATTCTTTTTCCGTATCGGGCAGAGGTTTTTTCGCCGAGGATGGGGTTACTTCTAAAAAGTTATATACCTCTCGCTTGCGAACCGGAGAGGAGAATAAAATTTCCGGTGTAAAGGGCAAACACCCTGTAGAAATTACTTTTTCTACACGTAAAGACGGATAGGTATAAAAAGCAGTTTCATATTTTTGAGCCATCCCCAATGTACCCGTTTTGGCAGGTAATCCAGCTTGCAACGTGAGCGTATATTTCTGTCCGACTTGCAAGGTGCGATTGGGGTTAATAGCAAATAAATTCTTTTTCTCTTCGGCGGAAAAATAGGAGAAATTCTTCTCAATTTCCGGTACAGTCAACGGACGGAGACTAACTGGAACAACCGTTCCGCTTTGCGTAGCAAGCGAAATATAGCGAGTTGCTTTTGCTAAATCGACCGGAAGCGTAGTTGCCACATAAATACTGGGATTAAGACCCACCCAATGTTCGTTAGAATAGGGATACACTTGCGTCACACGCGGCACTTGCGTGTTAAACGAAAATTGATATGCCGCGCTTAATTTCTCACCAGAGACGGTTGACTTAAACCCTTGCGGAACTGTTACCGTAAAGCGCGTAGCGGCGGGCCAGGGGTTGCTAGGCTCAAAAAGCAAGGTTTGCGTGCCGCTAAACCGACACGTTCCCTCCACCTTCGGCACAATATCCAGCGGGCAATTTTTCGAGGAAAACGCCGTCTCCTCTCCCAATTTTACAACGGGCTGATT
>CADBYN010000033.1:12374-16836 GCA_902798835.1 Candidatus Avelusimicrobium bubulum
AATGCACATTAATGGCCTGGCGCTTCATATCATTTTGTTGCCCTTTGGGGGAGGCAGACAATACTTTCAAAGCTGGCGCAGCCCACAATTGTGCCGCACAAAGAAAAACTAAAACCCCTACAAAAATAGATTTTTTCATAGAATCCTCCTTGCAGTTATTTTAGCATTTTACTTCTCCGCGCGCACACGCCCTGTTCCACGTGTAAATTTAGTAAAATATAAGTATGTCAGCAGTTGCAACAACACTTAAAAACCCGTTTAAAGATAAAAAACTATCCAAACTCCTCTTTAAATTCTCCGCCCC
Source organism: Candidatus Avelusimicrobium bubulum (assembly GCA_902798835.1). Lineage (GTDB taxonomy): Bacteria > Elusimicrobiota > Elusimicrobia > Elusimicrobiales > Elusimicrobiaceae > Avelusimicrobium > Avelusimicrobium bubulum. The sequence goes on from CADBYN010000033.1 coordinate 12,679, forward strand.
TGCCGTGGCAGGGATGTTTGTTAATGCTCTGTTTAACATTATTTCACGTATCTATGTAGGACAGGACGTCGGCGCTATTGGTATTGCGGCTATCACGGTGATTTTCCCTATTGGGCTTTTGTACATGGGATTTAGCGCGCTGATCGGCATTGGCAGTAACGCACTCTTTTCCATCCGTTTGGGCGAGAAACGCCATGAAGAGGCCTTGCGGGTTTTGGGTAACGGATTTATTTTGCTTATTATCGTGGCCGGGATGGTAACTACCTTTAGCTATCTATTTTTGGACCCGCTTTTGCATTTCTGCGGTGCAGACGACGATATTTTGCCCTATTCGCACTTGTATGCTACGTGGGTGTTTCCGGGGTATTTTTTGTTTGCTATCGGCGCGGGAATGAATCACTTTATCCGTTCTTCCGGCCGCCCGAAAACTGCCATGGCCACGCAATTTATCGGGGCATTTGTAAACCTAATTGCCGCTCCCTTATTCATTTTTAAATTCGGCTGGGGCATTAAAGGTGCCGCGCTTGCTACCGTGTGTGGACAGGCTATTTCGTTTAGCTGGGTGATGTATTGTTTGACGGGGCACCGCTCCCAATACCGTTTGATGTGGCACAATTTTAAATTACGTTTACAAATCGTACTCGACGTAGTAGCCATTGGATTCTCTCAATTTGCGTTTCAAATGGCCTCAGGAGTACTTAACGTAATTTTGAATCACGCCTTACTGCGCTACGGCGGCAGTTTAGCTATTTCCGCGATGGGTGTGGCACTTAGTATCAATACGATTGTGATTATGCCCACGATGGGAATTTCGCAAGGAGCACAACCGCTTATCGTCTACAATCATGGCGCGCGCAAATACAAAACCTCTATCCAAACACTTAAAATGGCACTGCGTTGGGGGATGAGTGTAACCACGGTAGGCTTTATTATTCTGGAGTTATTTGCCCGCCCGATTGCCACTATCTTCAACGGACAAGATCAAGCGCTTATTGATATGGCCAGCCGCGTGATACGCCTGGTAAACATCCTGCTACCCATTGTACCTCTGCAGATGATGGCCACCACGTTCTTTCAGGCCATTAACCAACCGTTAAAAGCCGCTTTGTTGAGTTTATCGCGCCAGATTTTACTGGTAATTCCGCTCGTGCTTATCCTGCCTTTGTTCTGGAAATTAGACGGGGTATTTCTGGCACCGGTGGTAGCTGACGGAGTGTCCACCTTGTTAGCGGTTTATCTGTTAAAACGCTTCTTTAACAAACACGGATTAACTTTATTTTTTAAGAAGAAATAACAACAACCCAGCAATTAAGCTGAAATTTGCTACAATGTGGTAACTACTTTTTAACAGAGCACGTATATATGAGCCGGGACATCCTTGCATTAGATTTTTATGGAAAATCCGTCGTAGCGGCGCTTGCCTCGCTAGATGAAAATACGGACACGTTGCGCATCCGCCATGTGGTGCATCACAAAAGTGATGCCTTTGCCGGGGCCTTCGTACGCGAACGCGCTACGGCACAGGATGAATTATCCCGCATATTTGCTCAAATGTCCGAATATACCGAGCGAACCCCTTCGGTAATTGTGGGCGTGCGGGGTAGCTTCTTATCGTTCCGGCGTAGCACAGGGTTTACGTATACCGAATCACGCAACCACATTATCCGCGAGAGCGACATTGATAACGCTATCCACGAATCGCTACCTAAAGATTTAGATGACTCGCTGGAAGTCGTTGATATTTTACCGCTATCTTACACCATAGATGACCAATCCGGCGCCACAGACCCAGTAGGCATGTATGGGTATTGCTTGGGGGTGGAAACGTTCGTCTCCTACGGAGTGCGCACGCATTTGATCAATTTAAAAAGCGTATTAACCGCCTGTGGGTGTGAAGATTTTCAATGGATACCCTCTTCCATTGCGCTGGGAGAAATGGCACTTACTTCTTCGGAAAAATCTTCCTCTTTGTTAATAGATTTAGGTGAAAACAGCACCTCGGCGCTTCTATATCATAAGAATTCTCTGTTAGAAGCGTGGGAGATTCCTTTCGGCTTGGACCGTATCGCGGAAGGTATTTCCGATCAGCTACAAAACGATTATGTCACCGCGCTGGAAGTGCTGCGCAACTACGAGCCTGACCCCATTATGGATGAAGTGCTAGAAGAAGCCGCAAAGCCTGTTTTAAAAGCGTTGCATAAAGAATTTGTACAATCGCTTACCTACATCCAACATTCCCCCTCTCAATTAATCCTTTGTGGACAGGGTGCTTTTCCCGTTTTACAAAAAGCGTTGAAGTCCCTCTTGGGTACACGCAAAGCACGGTTGTGCGCGTTTGACAAATTAATCTCCGATTGTTCTGTAGATTTCCCTAAATATGACGGCGTACTGGCACTACTCCAATATGCCGTAATGCGCGAGCAAAACCAATTAGGAATGTCGCAAGTCAAAGAAGAAGGTCTGCTGGGAAAACTGTTTGGCAAGCTGGGTTTTAACGTATTTTAGACAAAATACATAGCAAAAGTCCCGCACGAATGCGGGACTTTTTAAATTAGGCTTCTTCTTCGGCCTCTTCGGCACGCTCGGTACGCTTGCGTAAGAGGTGGGAAAGGATTTTCTTTCGTAGGCGCAACGATTTAGGCGTAACTTCTACCAATTCATCGGGAGCAATATACTCTACTGCCTGTTCCAAACTCATTTGGCGCGGAGGCGTAAGCACGTATGATTCATCGCTGGCTTTACTGCGCATATTGCTTAAATGTTTAGCTTTGCACGGGTTAACCACCAAATCATTGGCACGGGAGTTTTGCCCCACAATTTGCCCGGCATACACTTTTTCACCGGGACCTAAAAACAGTTCCCCGTTATTCTCGAGCGCATAAAGTGCATACGGAGTTGTTTCCCCATCTTCTTTGGCAATAAGCACCCCGTTGTGGCGCAAATCAGGCAAATCTGCCTTGGGATAATATCCTTTAAAACTATGGTGCATAATACCTGTTCCGCGCGTGCTGGTCAACAACTCATTTTTAAACCCGATCAGTGCACGGGAAGGAATCAAATATTCCAAACGTAGGCGGTCTTCGCCTTCGGTAACCATATTTTCCAACTGTGCGGCACGCGTTCCCAAAATGGTAAACACGGCGCCCTGGTACTCGCTCTTAATATCCAAAATCAAAGATTCCATCGGTTCTAAAATTTGGCCATCCGCTTCTTTGTATAATACTTCCGGAGAAGACACAGCCAATTCAAAACCTTCGCGACGCATATTTTCAATCAAAATAGTCAGGTGCAACTCGCCGCGTCCGTACACTTTGAATTTGCCTTCACCTTCCAGTTGTTCTACTTTTAGACCCACGTTTGTTTGGGCTTCTTTTTCCAAGCGGTTTTTAAGGTGGCGGCTGGTAACAAATTTACCTTCGCGACCGGAGAACGGACTATCGTTGACTAAAAAATCCATTGACATCGTAGGCGCATCAATCGTAAGCGGCGGTAAGGGTTTTAACGCATCGGGGCGGCAAATAGTATCCCCCACGTCCACGCCTTCCAACCCGGCAATGGACACAATATCCCCCGCCGTAGCACTTTCCACTTCTACTTTGCCAAGTCCTAAAAAGCGCTCAATTTTAGCAGCTTTGGCTTGTGTGGTGGTTCCGTCCGGGTGAATGAGCGCCACCGTTTGACCTTTGGTGATATTGCCCGCCAAAATGCGGCCGATACCTACGTGGCCCAAGAAATTGTTGTAATCGAGCATCGTTACCTGCATTTGCAAGGGAGCGTTGGGCTCGGCAAGCGGAGCGGGAACGTGTGACAACACCGTATCCAAAATGGGGGCAATATCTTTGCCTTTTTCTTCCATCTTAAGGCTGGCCCATCCGGCACGGCCTGAGGCGTAAATAATCGGAAAATCGAGTTGCTCATCCGTGGCACCCAACTCCATAAACAGATTAAAAACCTCGTCTACCACTTCGCTGGGGCGGATGTGCTCGCGGTCCATTTTGTTGATAACTACAATGGGCTTGAGTCCCAAAGCTAAAGCTTTGCGCAACACAAAGCGGGTTTGCGGCATAGGGCCTTCCACGGCGTCCACCATTAGGATGGCGCCATCTACCATTTTAAGCACGCGCTCTACTTCGCTGCCAAAGTCCGCGTGACCGGGGG
>CADBYN010000033.1:16918-17934 GCA_902798835.1 Candidatus Avelusimicrobium bubulum
GCTAAAATGGTAATGCCGCGTTCGCGCTCGAGCGGGTTAGAGTCCAGCACCGTATCTTGTGCCTGGTCTTCTTTTACTTTGAATTCTCCGGCAAATTTGAGGAGTGCATCAACCACAGTGGTCTTACCGTGGTCCACGTGAGCGATGATGGCCACGTTACGTACATCTTGGCGGGTATTATTCATAATTCTTACGGTTTCCTAACAAATAAAGATAGATATATTTTACCAAATTATGAAGAATGCGAGGTAATTTGACAACTTACAAAAATTTCCCCCGGGGTTAGCGCCCAGGGGACTATCTTAAATAATTTGCCGGAATTACCTGCAAATCAAATAAGTCATTTTACCTCTGCAGGAAACAGAATACATTCCGTTGTTCGAAATCCCCGTAGACCAACCATTGCTAATCGAACAACTCCCTAAACCAGGACAATCCGCAGTTGCATTCCAAAAGCACTTTGTATTGTTATGGTCTCCCTCTGTCCATGTATCTCCCGAATTGATGCCAGAACAAACGCCTCCCACAGTAATTCCCATATTGCGCGTCCACGAGGACACCATGTCTGAACAACTCTGGTGGGCACCTATAGTTCCCGAAAGGTTCTCTGCGGTTCTCTCTGTCCAAGTACAACCTGTCTTAGTGCAGTTGTTATGTGACACCTTATATTCACATTTCTCCGCATCCCAGTCATATACAATTACTCCCGAGTATCCTTCTTCACAATTTTCCCAATAGTGGGTTTGTCCATCATGTGTGGGCGTACAGGTACATTCTCCGGTCCACTCTCCGGCTTCCCAACTACCGGTAGATTGATCACACGTATAAGTGCGCGTTTGCGTGCCGGTTTTTCCTTCCGGACAGTCTTGGTTTTCATCTGCCGGCTGCCCGCACCCTTGGCGGCAGTCCGTAGAAGTAACAGCTTTATTATATTCCTCCCACTTGCCATTCTTACAACGTTTCCATTTTTCGGTAGAGCAGTCTACAAAATCTATGTATTTCTCTTCTCCTTCCGT
>CADBYN010000034.1 GCA_902798835.1 Candidatus Avelusimicrobium bubulum
GTTTGCTGGCTGGGTGGCTTTCAAGAAAATAGTATGGGGAAACCCGGTAAGCGGGTATGCTTCTTTGATGGTAGCTATTCTCTTTTGCAGTGGAGTGCAGTTGATTTCGTTAGGAATGATAGGCGAATACTTAAGCCGTATCTTTATAGAAGTAAAACAACGTCCGCTGTATCTTGTTGACGAAAAAATTAATTTTTAACAAGTTTTTGTGCTTTGTTTTTCTGGTATTGTTGCATCCTGGTGTTGTATTCTGTTTGCAACAAGGGGTTGACTGTACGGTGATCTGATCCGGCCGGAATAATAAAACAAGTACTATAGAAATGGGCAAAAATAGACATATTACGCTGAAATGTTTGGGCCAGTCTTTGCATTTTCTTTGGATCACAATTAGGCATCCACATAATAAATTTCCCTTCCCGGGCCAGCAATTTATCACGTTGAGCAGGATTCATGTGGAATAATTCATATACCGGCTGTTCTACATGTAAATAATGATTGGGATAAAACGAGTACATCGGCTGCATTGATTCCACCGGGAAAGCTTCCAGTGCCACTACGTATAATTCTTTATCTGCAAATGCTTCTTGATATACTTCCATAGCCGCGCGCGCAGGGAAAAATCTTCCATTGTGAAAATGAGGATATAACCGAACGAAAGTTTGGAAACTGAGCCCCACAAAACATAGAAAAACAAGTGCTGCCGTACGATAGCGTTTACATAAAGGAGCTATAATTAAGGCCACGAATAAGTATAGGCAGGGAACAAAGGGAATAAAGTAACGCCATAGCAGCCAAAATATTTGGAGGGACACAAGCAACGCAAATGTCCCGGCAGCGGCCATTGGAATAAATATAAATAGAATTGTGCGGTTAAATGGCCAAATTTTACGGTGTCTAAAGCGCACAAAAGAATAGATAAGGCCGAATATTCCTATCCCGGTCAACACGTAAAAAGCTTTAAGGGAGGAAAAGAAAAATTCAATCCACAAAATGACTAAGTGCCACTCCATCACACGGCTATTTCCCCACCAATTCCCCGCGAAACGATGTTGTGAAAGGTTTTGTAACATATTCGGAATCAGCCAAGGCAAAAACGCAATCAATACCAAAAGTGGTACTGCAATAAAAAACTTAAGGGGTTGCTTATTTTTCCAGGCGTATACAAATAGAATTACAGAGAATAATCCGAACAACAAAGCTCCGAAGTAATGACTCCAACATAAAAGTAGGGAGCAAATAGCGTACCAAATCCACCATTTTGTCGGGATGATTTTTTTGTGGCGGATATAGTGTGTCATATTGACGTACAAAAAAGTAAGCCCAATAGCCAGACACAATATTAAGGAATAAGCGCGTGCATGCTGTGCATAAAGCAGCAAATAAAAATTACAACTTAAGAGCAGCACAAAAATCCAGCGTGTAATATGTAACAATCTGCGGGGAAATAATTTCCAGGCTAAAAACAATCCTAAAAAGCTTAATATCAGACTAGGTAAGCGCAGTATCCATTCCGGCCCGTAGGGAACCCCATGATTATAAATCCACAACAATAGATTATGTAGAGGGGGATGCACATCTACCATCAGATAATGATTCCAAATATAACTAAGCGGCAGGGTGGGATTAGCTGTCACAGCGGTAAAGATTTCATCGTATTCAAAGGAGATATTTAAAAGAATTGCCCGGCACACAAGGCCTGCTAAAATTCCCAGTAATCCTAAGATGAATAACAGTTTCTTCATTACTATATTCTAGTATATTAAAAGGGAATAAAAGCGGAATCGTTGGTAGTTGCCTTGTAATGTGATACAATACATTTATCAAGGAGTATGTTATGAAAAAATTTATTTTTGGAATGTTCATCGTAATTTTAGTGAGTGCCGGATGTACCGAAGCACAGAAACAGCAAGTGACCTCGATTTTTTCAGCCAATACGTACAATAATGTCAATCAAACCATACAACAAGCCGCTGCGGTTTCCAGTGCTCAAGTGGCAGCTATGGAGGGGGATACTCCTCTAATATTGGCTAGCCGACGAGGCGATCTCAAAGCAGTTCAAACTTTATTGGCTGGCGGAGCGGATGTAAATGCGGCCAATGAAAAAGGTTTTACTTCCCTAATGGCGGCCAGTCAAGAAGGGCATGTGGAAGTTATTAAAGCGTTGTCTGCCAATAAAAAGTTGGATTTAGAGGCCATGAATTGGAATATGGACACGGCACTTATGTTAGCCGTTCAAAATAATCAGTTGGAAGCAGTCAAGGCCCTTTTGGCCATTGGAGCGCAGCCCAATTATGCCAAAGCCGGGATGACCGTTTTAATTGCGGCTAGTTATAAAGGAAATCCGGATATTGTCAGAGCATTACTGGAGGCCGGGGCGGATGCCAGTGTGGTAGACGAGAACAACGAATCTGCATTGGATGTAGCTCTTAACACCAATAAACCGGCTGTAGCAGCCGTGTTGCGTGAGTATCAAAATAAAAAAAGATAGAGTGAAGTTTGTAATTTTGAAAATATAATCCCCCGGCATATCCTGCGGGGGATTTTTTTGCAAAAATCTACTTTAATCAAGCATTTTTGTGGTGCAGTTTGTACCACTGCAGCATGATAACTGTTTTTGCGTCGCAGATTTCGCCTCTTTCTAACATTTGATAAGCTGTGGAGAGGGGGAGTTTTTTTAAGTTGATAAACTCGTCCTCATCCGGGCAATCTTTTCCACGTGTTAGCCCAGTGGCTATGAACAAATGGAGCTCCTCATTGGAAAAGGCATTAGAGGGGTTAAACATCAGCACATGTTTGAGGCTTTTGGCACGCATGCCCGTTTCCTGCTTGAGTTCAGCGCGCGCACAAGCTAGAAATGTTTGACTCTTTTCGCGTTTGCCGGCAGGTAGTTCAAGAGTAACACGTCCAACAGGATAGCGGTATTGTTGCACTAAATAAATGTATTCTCCTTCTACAGGAAGGACGGCGCTGGCGCCTTGGTGATCTAAATATAAGCGGGTGGCCTTGTGTCCGTTGACGAGCTTGACGGTGTCAAACTTTACACCGACGATGCCTTTAAATATAGTTTTGCTGGAGATTTTATTTTCTTTTAATTTACTATAATGTTTCATAGACATATCTTATAAAATTTAAACTCCCTTTAGGTGTTTTATGGCACAATTTGTACAACTTCATAATCATAGTGACTATTCCTTGCTGGATGGTATGCTTCGTATTTCCGAAAACCATAAACCTTCTTCGTTTTTGCGAGGGTTAGCCCAGCAAGGTATTCAGGCTATGGGGTTGACCGACCACGGCAATATGTACGGAGCACTTGATTTTTATGAGTCTGCTACCGCCGTAGGCATTAAGCCGCTTGTAGGATGCGAATTCTACGTGACCGAAGGGAAATATAATGTCAAAGACAAATCATTAACTGGGCATTTAACGCTGCTGGCTCGTAATCACGAAGGATATCTTAATTTAATGAAGTTAAATTCGCTGGCGTGGGTGGATGGATTTTATTATCACCCTCGCATTGATACGGAATTATTAGCTAAGTATTCCGGCGGACTTTTATGTTTGTCGGGCTGTTTAAAAGGGCTTTTGTCGCAATACGTACGTAGTGTGGACGGATTTGATAAAGCGTGTGCGTTTGCCAAGCAATATGAGGACATTTTTGGCAAGGGAAACTATTACATTGAGCTGATGGATCACGGCATTCGGGAGGAAATCGAGGCTATCCCTCTTTTGAAAGACGTTTCCAAACGCACGGGGATTCCCGTGGTGGCTACAAACGATTGTCACTATGAAAAAAAAGAAGATTGGGAGGCCCACGATGTGCACGTTTGTATTGCTACAGGCAAGACACTCAGCGATCCCAATCGTATGAAAATGTCGCACGAGTTATACTTTAAATCCCCCGAAGAGATGTGCGAACTTTTTTCTCATACACCTGAAGCTTGTAAAAATACATTGGTGATTGCGGAAAAATGTGATTTGCAATTTCCCAAACATGGTTTTATCTTGCCCAAATTTGATATTCCCCCTCAATTTGCCAACTCTGCCGAATATTTCAAAGACTTATGCCGCAAAGGCCTTACGAAAAAAATGCATGGCAACGTGCCGGAAAATTATTGGCAGCAGTTGGAATATGAATTTGATGTTATTATTACCATGGGGTTTGATTGTTACTTCCTTATTGTAAGCGATTTTATTAACTGGGCCCGTGCACACGATATTCCAATAGGGCCGGGGCGTGGCTCTGGCGCCGGGTCCTTGGTGGCTTACAGTTTGGATATTACGCGCATTGACCCTATTCAAAACAGATTGCTTTTCGAACGCTTTTTAAATCCCGATCGTGTCAGTATGCCGGATTTGGATATTGATATGTCCGATGCCGGACGCGAGCGGGTAATCGATTATGTCCGCAGTAAATACGGAGCAGACCGCGTTTCGCAGATTATCACCTTTGGAACGATGAAAGCCAAGTTGGCAATTAAAGATGTGGGCCGTGCCATGGATGTGCCGTTAGCGGAAGTCAACCGTATTACCAAAATGATTCCTAACGATCCAAAGATGACGCTTGAGAAAGCGTTGGAAATTAAGGAACTCAAAACTACGATTGATACCAACCCTCAAGCCAAGCGACTCTACGATATGGCCTGTAAGTTAGAAGGGCTAAAACGTCACACGGGCATTCACGCAGCGGGTGTGCTTATTACCCGTGACCCGGTTAGTGAATATGTCCCTTTGGCACGCGGCGCGAAGGAAGCGATTACTACGCAGTTTGAAGGGGAACCGTGTTCTAACCTGGGGCTTTTAAAAATGGATTTCTTAGGGCTTCGCACGTTAACGGTTATTGATAGTGCCGAAAAAATGATTCGGCAGCGTCATGATCCCAGTTTTGACATTAACCAAATCCCTCTGGATGACAAAAAAACGTATGAGATGCTTTCTGCTTGTAAAACGTTGGGTATTTTTCAGTTGGAAAGCGGGGGTATGCGTGACCTCATCAAAAAAATACAGCCCAGCCAATTTAGTGACTTATCTGCGTTGGTGGCATTGTACCGTCCGGGCCCGATGGAATCAGGCATGATGGATATGTTTGTGCGCCGCAAAAACGGACAAGAAAAAATCGCGTACGAAACGCCCAAACTTGCCGAAGTGCTCAAAGATACCTACGGTTGTATGGTCTATCAGGAGCAGATCATGCAGATTTCCAAGCTTTTAGGCGGGTTTACTCCCGGAGAGGCAGACACGTTGCGCAAAGCCATGGGGAAAAAGAAAATCGAAGTAATGGAGAAATTCGGTAAGAAATTTGTCGAAGGGTGTAAAGTCAACAAAATTCCCGAAAAAACAGCAACGCATATTTACGAACAAATGAAAGCTTTTGCTGGTTATGGGTTTAATAAATCACACTCGTATGCGTATGCCATGGTTACGTATCAGACTGCATACTTGAAAGCTAATTATCCAATTGAATTTATGTGTTCGCTTTTGACTAACGAAATAGGCCATAACGCTATTGGGGCCGAGGATAAAGAGAACAAAATTGTTACGTATTTGGAAGAAGCGCGTAAAATGGGTTTTGAAACCTTGCCGCCGGATGTAAATAAATCGCAGCCGGAATTTTCCGTAGAAAAAGTAGGTGACAAGGAGTATATCCGCTACGCATTAGAAGCCATTAAAAATGCCGGCACAGAAGGATGTATTTCTATCGTCAAAGAGCGTGAAAAAGATGGACCATACACTTCCCTGGAAGATTTATGCAGCCGTATTGATTTATTCCAAGCTAACAAAAAAACAATTGAAAGTTTAGCCAAGGCCGGGGCATTAGACAGTTTACACCCTAGGCAAGATCCCAAAGTTACGCGTGCTAACATTTTAGCCAACATAGATAATGCGGTTGATACGGCCCACATGGTGGCAAAAGAAAAAGAAAATAGCGTGGGCAATTTGTTTGGGGAGGACTTTTCCAGCGTGTTAAGTGTCAAGAAAAAAGATCCCGTCAAAGCACGTCCACTCACGCAGCGGGAGCTTTTGTTCAATGAAAAAGAAGTGTTGGGGTTATTTTTTAGCGGACATCCCATGGCTAAGTATCAAGATCATTTGGCCCAGTTAAAATGCACTCCCATCACAGATATTTTAGAAGGAAAAGCCAGCGGGCGTTTGAATGTGCTGGGTATTATTACGCTGTTTAAAAAACGTCAGAATAAGCAGAAAAAAGAGTGGTGTCAGCTAGTCATTGAAGATTGCACGGGTTCCATTTCGGTCAACTGTTTCGCCAGTGCGTACGAAACGATGGCCGATAAGCTTGTTCCTAACGCTATTCTGAATTTTACGGGTGATGTCAAAATAGATGATGAGAGTGCGCGTGTGGAACTTAACTTAAAGGAAGTTAGCGACATTACCGAGCTGATTGCTTCGACCGCAGAAGAATTTACCATTCGTATTCCGGTTGACTATCCTAAATTGGGCCTGGAGAAATTGAAACACTTTTTAGACATGACCAAGGGAACCACAGTTGTGTATTTGGAAGTTCCTTCTAAAGAAGACCCGCAAAAAATTCACCGCATCAAAACTAATAAGCGCATTTTGCTGCACAAAGGGCTTTTAGAGTATATTGAAAACACCATGGGCAACGCCTGGAGTTTTAAGTAGGAAACTTACTGAAATTGATTTGATTTTTTGCCACCGTAGTAAGAATACCCAAGGTTGGCTTTAATGAGTTCTTTGGCCAAGTTCTTTCCTTCACCATTTGTTACGTCACATAGTAAGCGGAAGTATTTATCTCGGCTGCAATTACTCAAGTTGATAGGATCTTTCTCTAAAAATTTTTTAGTAAAAGCCTTGGCTTGTTGCGCCATTTCTTTTTCGCGCTCGGTTTCGCCTTTGATTTCGGCCGTGTCCACGCCCAACACGCGCACGGGAACTTTCTCACAATAGACTGCTAGTGAACAATTTAAATTGATTTTGAATGTATCTCCGTCATATACTGAAGCGATGGATACATTGTCAAACGTAGCAGGGGTGGGAGTTTTTTCGTCTTGGGTAAGGGGTTTGCCTTGCTGTTGCATGAAGTATAAAATAACCGCAACGATAACCGAAGTCCAAAATTTAATCTGTTTTTTGGAACCACGCGTACTTGTATATCGTTGGGAATAATTTCTTTTTTTATAGGCCATACTAAGGTATCAGTAAGCGCAGCGCATGGCGAGCGATTGTGATTTCCAGGCGGCGCTCTGTTTTGCGCGGTTCACCGTCGATATGATACAAAATCTCTTTTCGGCTTTCCACAACAGCATTATGAAATTGCGCCCAGGCCGTCACTTTAAAAGGAGGTTTTTTTCCTAAGAAAAAGAATGGCAACGCTATTAGCAATTTAAATTTAGCCACATCTTGCACAATAACCATATCTAATTTCCCATCAGCAATGCCTGCTTGCGGAGCGATGATGAAATTGCTTCCGTATTGACGATTGTTGGCAAATACCAGGGAAAGCGGTGCCCACATATGCGGTTGTCCATCCAGGGTTACTTGCAATACATTGGGTTTGTACGTTAAAAGTGTTTTGGCACCTAGTTTGAAGTACGGCTTCATACCACGTTCACCGCCGTTTTTGCCATGTTCCATAAATCTCCAGGCAATGGCAGCTTCCACACCCACACCGGCCAAATTTAAAAATAATTCCCCATTGGCATAGCCCACATCGCAAGGTTGCGGCGTAGCATTTTTAAGTTTAGCCAGTGTTTTATCAATCGGTCCCATTAACCCTAATTCGCGTGCAAAGCCGTTTCCGCTGCCGCATGGAATAATTCCCAGGGCCGTTTGAGTATTTACAAGTGCTTGGGCAACTTCGTTGATTGTGCCGTCTCCGCCAATAGCTACTACGGCATCAAAATTATTTTCTACGGCTTCTTTGGCCAGCTCTGTAGCGTGTTTAGGAGCGTTAGTTTCGCAGAAGTCAGCTTCCGGAAATTGTGCTAATGCCAGGTCTTTGAGGTATTCCGCATTAGCCGGTTCTTTGCCGCTTTTAGGGTTTAAGATAAAACGTATTTTCATAATTTTTTAAGTGTATCCTGTGTCAGATTTTCTTTGTTAAGCTGTAAAAGCGCCTCATAAATGCGTTCATTTTTTAAAAGTTGCACTCCGAGGGAAGCAATCTTTCCGCCTACAGACACTACAAATAACATAAATACAGCAAACAGACCCATATTGGCTAGCGTATTGGCGGCTTGCATGGGAATGTTCATGGGGCCGGCCTGCGTTTTTATGGTTAAATCGGCAAAATGAGCAACTGCCAACACTTCTGCACCGCCAATAAAAACTTTGTACATGCTGTTAAGAGCAAACAAAATAATTAAAAGCCCGGTGCATAGCAAGAGATAACTTAAAATTTTGTGCATGGGTGCTCCTCCGCAGGCAGCCACATATATTTAGTATAATATATTATAACCTTTTTACCAGGACTTTTTATATGAAAACCAGTACGCAAATTCGTAACGGATATTTAGATTTCTTTAAATCGAAGGGATTGCCTGTATTGCCCTCGAGCTCCCTCATCCCACATTCTGACCCCACGCTATTGTTTACTTCGGCGGGCATGGTGCAATTCAAAGCGAACTTTCTAGGGATCGATAACTCTCTTAAAAACGCCGCAACCTGCCAAAAATGTGTGCGTACTACCGATATTGACAGCGTGGGATTTACCGAACGTCATCTTACGTTTTTTGAAATGCTAGGCAACTTCTCGTTTGGCGATTACTTTAAAAAGGAAGCCATTGCCTGGGCCTGGGAATATTTAACAAAAGTACTTGGGTTACCAGCTGAAAAATTATACGTTAGTATCTACAAGGGTGGCATTGCAGACCGGGACGCAGAGGCCTACGAAATTTGGAAACAATTTGTTCCCGAAGATCACATTTTTGAACTGGGGGAAGCGGACAATTTTTGGACGATGGGTCCTACCGGTCCGTGTGGTCCGTGTTCGGAAATCTACTATGATTTTGGTGACAAGGGTTGCCAAAATCCGCATTGTGACATTACGTGTGATTGCGGGCGCTTTGTAGAGATTTGGAATATTGTATTTGAAAGTTATAATCGCCAGGAAGATGGAACATTTAAGGCACTTCCCCACAACAACATTGATACCGGTATGGGGCTAGAACGTTTGTGCATGGCAATGCAAGGCGCTAAGAACGTATTTGAGACTGACCTGTTTACCCCGCTTACCGCACAAGCCAAGACAGATTTAAACATCCAAGGCCAAACGCGTGAAGAAGTAGCTGCCTTGCGTATTATTGCTGATCACGTGCGTAGCTCCAGCTTTTTAATTGCCGAAGGCATTTTGCCCTCCAATGAGGGACGCGGCTATATTCTGCGGCGCTTAATTCGCCGTGCGGTGCGTTATGCCAAACTGATGGGTAGCGATAAGCCTTATTTGTACACTTTGGTGCCCGTAGTACAACAGATTTTTGCGGGATTATATCCGGAAATTGATAAAAATGCCGCGCATATCCAAACTGTGCTCAAACAAGAAGAAACTGCCTTCCGTAAGACGCTTGTTACCGGTGAAGAAAAACTGGCCGAATTGTTAGCCAGCGGTACCAAAACCATCAGCGGCGAGGACGCTTTCCACTTGCATGAAACGTATGGTTTCCCGTTAGAACTTACCAAAGAAATTGCAGCGGTCAAAGGTGTAAGTGTGGATGAGAAAGGTTACGAAACCGCTAAGTCTGCCGCGCAGGAAAAAAGCCGCTCTTACGCAGATGAATTTAGCAAAGAAAAAGTAATCATCATGCAAAAGTTGGAAAACACATTACCGGCTACACAGTTTGTGGGATACGACACGCTTACTCATACAGCAAACGTATTGGCTTTATTAAATGAACAATTTGAAACGGTAGATAGCTTGAATGGCCACGGGTATGCAGTATTCGACACTACCCCATTCTATGCCGAGTCTGGCGGCCAAATTGGAGATCAGGGAGTTGTTTTAGCAGGAGAAAAAGAAGTGGCGCATATCACGGATGTGCAAAAACCGCTCGGCAAAATTTTCTTACATACACTAAATGGTACGCTTAGCAAAGGGGATAAAGTGACCTTGCAAGTTAATGCTGATCTGCGCAAACGCACAATGGCCAACCATAGCGCAATTCATTTAATTAATGCTGCGCTTCGTCAAGTATTTGGTACGACTGTACATCAAAGCGGTTCGTATGTATCACCAGAGCGTTTTCGTTTTGACTACACGCTTTCCAAAACTCCTACCGCAGAAGAATTAAACAAAGCTTGGGCGATTGCTAACAAAGCTGCCCAGGATGCATTGCCCGTTACATGTCAAATTCGTCCCTTGGCAGATGCCGAAAGATTAGGTGCGGTTACGCTGTTAGGTGAAACGTATGCCGATCCGGCCCGCTTTGTACTAATGGGCGGAAGTTTTGAACATCCCGAACAAAAATATAGCTTGGAACTCTGTGCCGGAACGCACGTTAAAAATACCGCTGAAGTAATCACGGTGCTCGTGTTGAAAGAGGGGTCTGTATCTGCGGGCGTGCGCCGTATTGAAGGCGTAGCCGGATATGCAGCTTTAGATTATTTGCAGAATGTCCATACGCAAGCGGTGCGATTGGCTACACGTCTAGACGTACCGACCAAAGACGTATTTACTCGTGTAAATACAATTATGGATGAACTTAAAGAAGTTAAAAAACGTTATGAACAATTCCGTCAAAAAACATTGGCGGCAGGTGGCGTGAACGAAATGAGTTTTACCCTTAAAAACGGTACCACAGTTGTTTTACGCAAAGCCAATGAAGCTCAGCCTAAGGAACTGCGCAACATCGCGGATACACTTGCACAAAAACAAAAACAAGCGCTTGTTATTGTAACATGTGATCACGAAGGGAAACGCTCTTTTGTGGTTAAAATGGCGGGCAAATTGCCCAATACCGATGCGGTGACTATAGCTAAGCAACTTGCCGAAGGTATTAACGGTCGTGCTGGCGGACGACCGGATTTTGCCCAAGGTGGCGGTGAGGCTAAGGAACCGATGGAGAACTTGTTAGCCGCATTGCATTAATTAATTGATTGATTGTTTTTCCGCCAAGATAATTTAATCCCGTATATTCAAAAATATTAGGGATTTCAAGTGTTGTGTCGAAATTTTCAACTCTAATAAAATTATCAGAGTGTTTTGTGACATATT
>CADBYN010000035.1 GCA_902798835.1 Candidatus Avelusimicrobium bubulum
CCTTTGAGCAGCTTGAGCTTGTCCATTGTCGAATAACTGGGCATAAGAAAATCCCCTTAAGAATGCCCGGCACAAACAGCGCACCCTTTTCCCGGGCTAACTTTTTATAGGCTTTGGTATATTCGCCCATACCGGGAGCGCCCGTATCCACGATAACTGCAATCGCACCGGCGGCCTGCACTTCGTCCACAATGCGTGAAACAGCTTCGATAGCTTGTTGCCGGCTACGCTGATGCATAAAATCGTTCGCACCCAATTCAATAAGTACCATGTACGGACGTTGGCTCAATACGGAAGGAAGACGCGTGGGCGCATTGACGGCCGTATCGCCGGAAAGCCCTAAGTTTATCACGGGGCGGCTAATTTTTTGGGCAAGTACGTCGGGATAACTACTCCCTTCGGCCGCCCCATAACCCGCCGTTAAACTATCCCCAAACGCAACGATTACTTGGTTATCGTTGGGAAAATTTTTAATCGGTGTCTTATGTCCCTTGAACAAATAAAATAATCCCGCCACACAAAGCACCCCGATAAGAATTTTTTTCATAAACTTATTATAACAAATCACTGTATCCACTGCGTGGAATTGGGAGAAAAACCGCCGTTATTAACTAAAAATATAGAACTTTTTATAACAAAAGCAAGTTTTGTTTTTACTAAAAAAATACTTAAAATTTAATGATTTTAAAAAATAACTTGCTTTTATTTTAAAAATTAAGTAGAACAATATATAGAACAAAATGAATTATTAAAAAACGGAGGTGCCCTAAACTATGAAAGCATTACACGCTAAACAAGCCCAGTTATTGGAGATTTTAAAAGCCAATATTTCTGATCCGCTCACTATGGAAGAATTGGCCGAGCGCTTAAATGTAAGCAGCAAAAGCGTAGTGTTTCACCACATCACGCAGTTGGAAAAAAAGGGCTACCTCAAACGCAACCCGGCTAACCCGCGCGATTATATTGTACTCAAAGACCCGGAGCGTAACGTTATCTATTTAAATATGTATGGTATGGCCAAGTGCGGCCCGGAAGGAACAATTTTGGATGGGACCCCTACCCGTGTGGTGCCCGTGGACCCAAGCATGATTTATTTCCCCGCGTGCCGCGGGTTTATGGTGGAAGCGAAGGGCGACTCCATGCAAACCATGATTGCCCCACACGATTGGCTGATTGTAGAACAAAGCCATACGCCCAAAAATAAAGATATTGTGGTGTGCGTCAACAACGGCGAAGTGATGGTGAAACGCTTTACGCAAGACGGGAATAATGTGATTTTGCAGTCGGAAAACCCGGCCTATAACCCGATTGTGGCGGACCAAACTGCCTTTCATGTGGAAGGCATTGTGCGCAGTATTATTAAACGCAATGTAAGTTGTTAAAAAGCCGGGCCCCTCGCGGGTAAAAAATCGGTTTATGTTTAAGATTGATACGCGCGGGCACGCCCATATGGCGAATATTTCCTGCTGCCCGATGGCAACTATAACCTAGGGCAATTAGTCGTAACCTCACGGGGCACGCGTCGAAACGTGCCCCGAGTTTTATTTAAAAGTGTGAGATGTGTTATAGCAGGTAAAATTAAAGTTCGTATACAATACGATTTCCACTGCTATTAATTTCTTTACCACCTAGCGCGCGGCACAGCCGTTGGCCTTGTGCATTATCTCCGTAGCACATGCGTTTGTTATTAAAAACGGGATCTCGATAAAACAAAAAATAATCAAATGCTGAATTTATGGAATTGGCATAAGGATACAGGCACCCCCCTTCATCACAATTATATCCAAAATGTTCTGTATAAGCGTAAGCCGTATCATCTTCTCTAGTTAAACCAGGAATGTCCAATTCAATTCCACTGAAATCACAATCCCATTCTTCTTTTCCTTCCAGTTGACATAATTGTGCGGCTTGATAAATGGCCCGCAACGTAGTCCACGCTTCCGCCGTGCGCGACTTTTCTACCGCCAGCTGATACTGTGGCAACGCAATCGCGGCCAAAATTCCGATAATAAGTACCACCACCAATAATTCTATGAGCGTAAATCCGCCCGCAAAACAACTTTTCTTGTGCATACGTACTCCTCCATTTATATGAAATTATTTTAGCATATAGCCCAGTATAAGAAAAAAAAAAAACAAATCAAGTGTTTTCTCTTTTTATAACAAATAAAACGACCACAAAGCGATTATTTTTAGTATAATAAACCTATATGACTACAACAATCGTTTTGCTTATTTTACTGAGTTATTTAGTAGGTTCTATCCCCACGGGATATTTAGTTGCCAAGCATGTGATGAATATCGACATCCGCGAACACGGCTCGGGCAACCCGGGTGCGGCAAACGTCTACCGCATCGTCGGCAAATGGGCGGGCGTTACTACCTTTTTAATTGACGCTATCAAAGGATATGTTCCCGTGCTACTAGCCCGCATCTTCTGCCCGGATATTTTTGCCATCGCCGTCGTCTGCGGGGTGGTAGCTATTTTAGGACACATGTGGACCATTTACCTTAAATTCCGCGGTGGAAAAGGCGTGGCTACATCAGCCGGTGTGTTTTTTGCACTTGCCCCGATTCCTACCGCCTTGGCGTTTGCTACGTTCGTGGTACTTGTGGCTATTTGGGGACGCATCTCTATCGGCTCTATCGCCGCGTGTGTGGTGCTTCCGACCGTAAGTTGGTTTATGAATTACCCAATGGCCGAAAAAATTATGGCAACCGCCGTAGGCCTGCTAGTCATCTATAAACATATTCCGAACATTAAGCGTCTGCTCGCGCAAAAAGAACTTAAATTTGAAGACGGCGCCAAAAAACGCAAAGAAGACCATGAAAATAAATAACATCACCGTATTTGGTGCGGGGATTTGGGGAAGTGTTATCGCCCAGCACCTGGCCAAAAAAGGATATGCTGTACGCCTGTGGGAGTACAACGAGCAGCTGCTCAACGTGCTCAAAACCATCGGCCGCCACCCGAATATTCCTAATTTTAAATTACACGATAATTTGCGCCTTACCGGCGACGTAGCCGAGGCCGTCAAAGACACGGATTTAATCATTTTTGTCATTTCCTCTAAAGCCATCCGCGCATTTTGCCGCGAGCAATTAAAACCGCTCTTGGCCGGGCGCGTGGTACCCGTGATCAGCGCTTCAAAGGGCGTTGAAGATAAGACCTTCAAAACGATTTGCGAAATTGTGGAGGAAGAACTCCCCCACCTTAAAGATAAAGTACTGGCTTTTTCGGGCCCCAGCTTTGCGTTGGAAGTAGCACAAAATGTGCCTACCAAAATCATGCTGGCCGGAAAAGATGAAACCTTGACCGCCGAGTTGGCAAAAGTGCTAAACGGCGACCCGATTATCGTTGTTCCTTGCAAAGACCGCCGCGGCGTAGAATATGGCGGCGGCGTGAAAAATGTGCTGGCTATCGGATGTGGCGTCATTGACGGAATCGGCGATGGCGCAAACACCAAAGCCGCCATGATTACCCAGGCCATGCAAGAGATGAGCGACATTATCACCAGCCAAGGCGGACAAGCCCAAACCGTGTATAGTTTAGCCGGATTTGGCGACGCTATTTTGACAGGGATGTCGGCCATCAGCCGCAACCGCCGACTAGGTGAAAAGTTAGGCGCCGGGCTCTCTTTGGAAGAAGCTAAAAAGGAAGTTGGCACGATTGCTGAAGGTGTCAACTCCGTGCAAAGCGTGTACGATATCGCCCGCAAAAATAATTTAAATACACCCATTATCGATGCCATTTGGCAGTTGGTTTGCCAAGGACAAAAGCCGTGCGTTTTGCTGCACGCAATGGGATTTACAAACCGAGGTAATAAATAGTTTTATGAACAAAGATGATGTCATCCGCCACTTGACGCGGACAATGTTAGATAAAAAACAAGCCAAAACAACCGTCGACAAAGTGTTTGAGATTATCAAACACGGCCTTAAGCGCGACGGAAAAGTAGTCATTAGCAATTTTGGATCTTTTCATTTGAAAATGGCGCGCCCTGTTGTGCGGCGTAACCCTAAAACAGGAGCCCGCGTGGACGTTCCCGCCAAACCGAAAATACGTTTTAAACCGTCCGAAAATATCTTAAAGAAATAAGATAAGGGGCTCGCAAGAGCCCCTTATATATTCGGTGCAAAAATTGCTTACGGAAGTGCGCTGTCGTGCTTGCGGCTGTAGATTTTATCTACGATTACCGCAATAGCACCGTCGCCGGTTACGTTACACGCCGTACCAAAGGAATCCATCGCAATATACAAGGCAATCATCAGCGCCAGCTCAGCCTGACTAAAGCCCAACATACTCTCCAGCACGCCCAGCGCTGCCATAATCGCGCCACCGGGAACGCCCGGAGCCGCTATAATAGTAATGCCAAGCATACAAATAAAACCGGCAAATTGCTCAAGCGACACAGGCTGCCCGCTCATAATAATAATCGCCAGCGCACAGGCTACAATTTTCATCGTGCTGCCCGACATATGAATGGTAGCACACAGAGGTACTACAAACCCGGCCACTTCTTCGCGCACGCCAATCTTTTCAGTTTGACGAAGCGTAACGGGAATGGTGGCTGCGGACGATTGCGTTCCCAACGCTGTCGCATACGCTACTAACATATGTCTAAGCATCGCAAACGGATTTTTCCGTCCAATAATCCCCGCCACTGTAAATTGCAGCAGTAACATCACTACCGTAATGATGAAGATAATTACAATAATTTGTGCAAATACGCCCAGAACTTTAGCCACCTGGCCGTTGACGGTCATATTCATAAAAATACCGAAAATATAGATGGGCAAGAGCGGGATAATTACCTTAACAATTACTTTGTCGATGATATCCCGAAAATCCATCATCACCCCTTTTAAGCGGCTGCCTTGAATTACCGCCATTCCAAGCCCCAACGTAAAAGCCAACACAAGCGCCGTCATTACGCTAAACACCGGGGGCATAGCAATCACAAAGTACGGCTTTAGTTCGGCTATTTGGCTAAAAGAGGCAATCCCCGTCGAAGAATCAAGCAAATACGGAAACGTCACCGCGGAAACCGCGTAACTAAAAAATCCGCTGGCTAGGGTAAACCCGTACGCAAGTGCGGCGGTAATAAAGAGCAATTTGCCCGCACTACGTCCTAATTCGGCGATACCCGGTGCCACTAATCCCAAAATCAGCAAGGGGATGATAAACCCTAAAAAGTTGCCGAACAACCCATTAAAAGTAAGCACTGCACGCACCAACCAACTGGGTACAAACAACCCACAGATAATGCCCAGCGCGATAGCCAATATGACACGGGGTAGTAATCCCCATTTTAAGTTTAAATTGAGTTTTCTTCTTCTAAATTTGAACATAATTTATTATACATTTAATTGACATACGTGACGCATAAAATTTCATTTTGTATAATAAACATATGCAAGTAAAAATAAATATTGACGGCGGATCACGCGGAAACCCCGGCCCGGGCGCAGCAGCGTATGTAATTTGCGACAAAAGCGGGAAAATTCTCTCACAAGAGGGATATTTTATCGCACACTGCACCAACAATCAGGCCGAATATACCGCGCTCAAGTTGGCCCTTATTAAATGTGCCGAACTCAAGGCGACCGAATTATTTATTGAAGGGGATTCTTTGCTGCTCATTAAACAATTTACCGGCGAATACAAAATTAAAAACCCTGACTTGCAAGCCCGCATGCAGGTAATCCGCAAATTGGCTGAGCCCTTTACTATTCATATTAAACACGTATTGCGCGAATTTAACAAGGCGCCCGATGCGCTGGCCAATAAAGCCATGGATGCCAAAGAGTCGCTGGGATTTAACCCGATTAAATATTTGCCGGAAGATGACGAGCTTTTGAACACGTCCCCGAAGGATAACGTTGTCAACGGCGTGGAAGTAGCTCCGGTCAAACGCGCAAAAAAACCGACAAAGTCCACCGCCAAAAAGCATCCGCAACAACCTAGTTTATTTGATTAGTTGACCAACAAAATACCCCGCCAAGTAACGGCGGGGTATTCTCTGCCTTGAAAACTTTAGTGAGCGCAGCTAGTTCCCGTACCACCTATTGCACAATGATAACCCGAATTTTCCGCCATAGAGCAAAACTCCGTATTACCGGCCGGGTTGACACAAGTTCTATAAATAAATCCATCCCGATGAATAAACACGGTTAACTGACCACCTTGATATCGGCCCGCTTGCCGCGTGTAGCGCACTAGCCTTCCTATACCATGGTTAATCCCATCCCCAGTGGCTGCAGATCCCAAGCCGGTAGAAAAAGTCCACGCATCCCCAGCACCTTGCACAGTAATATCTCCGCGCTCATTAAGGCTTTCCAAACTAGTAGCAAAACTGCCGGTTTGCATGTATAAGATATTCTGGGCTTTTGCAATATCACCTAACGCTTGTATGGCTTCTGTCATACGCGCACGCTCTACCGCTTTTTGGTATTGCGGCAGAGCAATTGCTGCCAGAATACCAATAATCAGCACCACTACCAACAATTCAATGAGCGTAAAACCTGCATCATGGGCGCGTTTCACAATTTATTCACCAGATTAATTTATTTCTTCAGTTCCAGCACCGCGTCAATAAGACCATATTCCTTGGCTTCTTGCGCAGACATATAATAGTTGCGTTCGCTATCGTGGCGGATTTTTTCTTTATCCTGCCCCGTGTGATGCGCCAAGATATCCAAAAGGTGCTCTTTGTTTTTGTGGAGTTCTTGCGCTTCGATTTCGATATCGGTCACTTGGCCGGAAATTCCCCCGCCCCAAATTAACGGTTGGTGGATCATAATGCGCGCGTGTGGCAAAGCGTAGCGTTTACCTTTAGAGCCGGCCGCCAACAACACCGCGCCAAAGCTCATCGCCTGTCCCATACAAATGGTAGTGATGGGCGCTTTGATAAATTGCATCGTATCATAAATAGCTAAACCCGCCGTTACCATACCGCCGGGAGAATTAATATAAAGGTTAATTTCCCGGTTCGGATCATCTGCGTCCAAGTACAAAAGTTGGGCGATAATCATATTGGCGCTAGCGGTATCTACTTCGCCTTCGCGGCCACCCACAAAGATAATGCGGTCTTTGAGCAGGCGGGAAAAAATATCATATCCGACGTTCTTTTCAATAATAGTAGGTATAATCATACCTATATTATAGTTTATTGCCGCAAATTGCGCAAAAGTCCCTTTTGTAGATAGGTCCAAATAGCAACAGATCCTAGGTCCAAAGACCCTCGTTTTGAAACCAAGAACTATTTATACTACTAGTAGAAGTTAAGCACTCATAAGGAGAATAGTATGCAACTAAAAAAATATGTCGTTTCGTTGTTAGCAGTAGCGTTAAGCACGGCCGCATTTGCCTTGCCGTCGCCTTTACCGTTACCCGATCAAGCCGATACCAACAAAGCAGTGGAAGAATATTTGGCACAACTTGCACAAGTGCAAGAACAGGCCAATGCCTTTAATCAGGTTGTCTTGCCGGCGCTAAAAGGGATTGCCCAGGAAGTAGGGAACAAAAATTTGGATGATTTGACCGAAGCCCAACAAGAAAAAGTATTAGAATACGCTGAACAATTCTACAACAAATTGGACGAAGGGTTGAATGAGGAACTCAAAGCCAAAACTGACTTTGAATGTGATCTGCTTGTAAAAAATTATTACATTCAACAACTTAAGCAAACGCTTGAAGCAAAACAAATCACCGCAGACGAATATAAGGCCATGGAAGCCGACTTACAAAAAACAACGTTCTCAAAAGAAGACTACAAAGAAATACAGGAACTTCTTTTAGCAACGTCATTATTAGCCGGTTATGTAGCTACCGATGCGCTTAGCGAGGCCGAGCTGTCTTGCATCGTAAAAGTATTCTATCCCGATCAAGAAAAACTAGCTATAAACGCAATCTTACAACTAGCAAAGCAATTGAAAGAACAAAACGAGCAATTGGAAGATTTATTTTCCAAAATGGGAATATCCGACGAAGAACAGAAATAATATAGGGAGAAAAATAATATGAATAATATTACTAAATGGACCGTAGCAATTTTACTAACTACTTGTATGACTTTCCCGGCGATGGGATACGAAGCTGCGAAGAAAGATGCAAAAATAGACAATAGCATGGTGTGCCCCTGTGATAGCACTCGCGTATGCCCTCCGGCTTTAAAATGCAACAAGCAAGCGAAAAAAACCAAAAAGCACTATAAGGGCAGGGTATCGAAGAAAGAACAAAAAAACAAATCGGGATGCAATGCTGCTACACCCAAACTTGCATGGAAATGCAAAAAACGCATCGTTCCGAATTTGGAACCTTCGCAAGAACAGATTGAGAAGTTAAAACAAGTAATGGAAAGAAAAGCGAAAAAAGCCGAACAACAAGCCGAGCAACCCGCCGATTTCTGCGAGAAGAATTGCGAGCCTAAATTCGGCCCGGAATTGTACGATGCGGAAATGGAATTGCAAAAGATCCGTGATACATATGATCCGACCGCTTCTTTCGAAAAATATCCCTGGTTGCTTTATAACCACAGCGATAAGTGTAAGTACAGCAAAAAGCAACCCTTACCCAGTGATGGCACGAAAAATGCGCCGACACCAGATGAAGATTAAATAATGAAAATTTGCAGGGCTGAACTCCTACACAGCCCTCAGTAAACAAAGTAGTTGTTCTATCCTCCCAAAACTTCCGCCTTCCCCTGGGCGGAAGTATTTTTTTGTATCTCCAAAAAAGCTACAATGTATTATATTTGAAAGGAGATTTTGCCCCATGTACCAACGCACCACCGAAGAAAGAGAAAAGATTAAAGAGATTTTAAAACTTACCGAACAAAATAATATTCAAATACTTAAATTGTGGTTTGTAGATATTTTAGGAAAGCTCAAATCCATTTCCGTTTCGTACCGGGAATTTGAATACGCCATGACCGAAGGCATGGGCTTGGATGGCTCATCGGTGGAAGGGTTTGCGCGTGTGTGGGAGTCCGACTTGGTGGCCGTGCCGGACCTGGACACCTTCCAAATGTTCCCGCCCGAGTTTACCGGCGCGCCGATTGCCCGCTTTTTCTGCGACATCAAAACTACCGACGGCAAACAGTTTGAAGGCGACCCGCGCTACATCTTAAAACGCAACTTGGCCGAGATGAAAAAAGCCGGCTTTGACCAATTTATGGTCGGCCCGGAACTGGAGTATTTCTACTTTAAAGATGATAAACATCCCGAAGGGTTAGACAGTGCCGGATATTTTGACACAATCCCGCTGGACCGCTCGTACGCTATTCGCCGTCAAACCATGCAGATGCTCGAGAAATTGGGTATTCGCGTGGAGTATTCCCACCATGAAGTGGCCCCCTCCCAGCACGAAATCGATTTACGTTACGACGAGGCCATGAAAATGGCTGACCAAGTGATTACCTACCGCACCGTAGTCAAACAAGTAGCCGCCGCCAACGGTGTGTACGCCACTTTTATGCCTAAACCGCTGGCCAAAGTAAACGGTAGCGGCATGCACGTGCATCAATCGCTTTTCAAAAACGGCTCTAACGCGTTTTTCAACGAAAAAGATCCATTGTATTTATCTGAAACGGCACGCCAGTACATTGCCGGAATTTTAAATCACGTTAAAGAAATTTGCTCGGTTACTAACCAATGGGTTAATTCCTACAAGCGTTTAGTACCTGGATACGAAGCACCCGCCTACATCGCTTGGGGACGCAAAAACCGCAGCACATTGGTGCGCATCCCGCAAGTAAAAGCCGGCAAACCCAACGCTACACGCATTGAGTGCCGCTTCCCCGACCCGGCCTGCAACCCGTATTTGACCTTTGCTGTCATGTTAGGCGCAGGTTTGGACGGTATTAAACACAAAATGCAAGTGCCACCGATTACCGAGGAAAACATTTTCCGCATGACAAAAGAAAAACGAGCCGAACACAAAATCGACACGTTGCCGGCGTACTTGTATGAAGCGGTCAACTACACGCGCAACTCCGAGTTAGTCAAAAAAATCTTGGGCGAACATACGTTCGAGAAGTTTATCGCCAACAAAGATATTGAGTGGGATTGCTACCGCACGCATGTGTCCAGTTACGAATTGGAACGGTATTTGTCTACGCTGTAAAGATTATGCAACTAAAAACCCGGGGAAGAAATTCCCCGGGTTTTCTTTTATCAAAACAAGCAACTTTAGAATTCGTATGCGTCCGCACTCCACAAATCGTCTGGCAGTTTTTTGCCGCCTAACGCTTTACATACTTTGGTACCAAAGTCCGTATTCCCCGTACAAACACGTTTACCGGCAAATTCGGAATAAAGCTCATCATCCGGCTGAAACATAAACAAAGTATACAAATAGTTCCTTTGAGGGTCCATTCTACTACAATACACATATCCCACAAGTTCTTCATTGGGAAAACAATACCACTGCTCGTTTTCATATTCCGTACTATAATCATATGCTTCAAACCCGGAGGAAGGTTTTATCTCCAAATCGTTCCAAGATAGCCCGCCGTCCCCTTTAGAATAAGAACCATTGCGCAGTTTGTACAGAGCCAAGGCATTATAAGTGGCACGCATAAAGGGCAACATTTGAACAGCCCGCGCCTTTTCCACCGCCAATTGATACTGTGGCAACGCAATTGCCGCTAAAATACCGATAATAAGTACGACCACTAACAATTCTATGAGCGTAAATCCACCCACAAAACAACTTTTCTTTTGCATACGTACTCCTCCATTTATATGAAACTATTTTAGCATATAGCCCATTATAAGATAAAAAAAAACAAATCAAGCTTTTTTTGATA
>CADBYN010000036.1 GCA_902798835.1 Candidatus Avelusimicrobium bubulum
TGACGGTAATTCCCCACGCTTGCAAAGCGGGATTTTCAAAATTTTTCATCTTCCGGTTGGTCGTTTCCGGTCCATCAGGATATGTTATTTGGGTTTGGGCCAGTTTTTGCACCACTTCCCAGCAACCGTGGCCGTTAATGGTGCAAGGGGGAAGGTCTTGTTGCGTTTGAGAGAGGGGTTGTTCCTTGCTAGAACAGGCTGCTAGTAAAATGATACTTACGCAGGCCAAAACCAAATTCTTCATATAACCCCCTTAAAGTATTTTCCTTAGTATAGCAAAAAAATCCCCACACTGGGCGGGGATTTTTAGTAAAATAGCGCTTATTTGTCTACTTTAATGCCACGGAAAGCGCGGTATAATACCGCCAAAAGCCCAAACAAAATGTAGAGAGAAAATACAACGAGCACCACATTTTGCGGGAACTTAATGAGCATCACTACGATGAATACCACCAAGAGCAAAAACCACACGCTCAGTTTCTTTTCGCGTTTGGCTTTAAAGGCGGCGTAAGGTATATTGGAGACCATCAAAATCGCCAAAATCAGCATCAAAAACCATACGATATTATATAAGTGAGTGACGTAGGTTTCCACCAGGGGAATATTGTGGCCGCTTCCGCCTTGCATAATGTTATATGAAATCGCGAACGATGCCAACAGAGCCGCCGGCGCCGGAACAGGCAGTCCGCAGAAGTACTTTTTGGACCCTTCTCCCGCGCGAGCCATCGCATTAAACTTGGCTAAACGCAACACGCCAAAACACGTATACACACACGCAATGGGGGCGCCCCAAGTGGGTTGGGTGTGTAGCACCATAAAGTACATTAAGAACGCGGGTGCCGCACAAAAGGAAATAGAGTCAGCCAATGAGTCCATTTCAATTCCAAATTCACTCTCTCCTCCCAGCAGGCGGGCCACGCGGCCGTCGAACATATCAAATACGGCCGCAATTAAAATCAGCCATCCGGCTTGGGCAAAATTGCCACGGGTGGCTGCTAAAATAGAGAAAAATCCACACGCTAAATTGCCTAGCGTGAATAGGGAAGGCGCCGCAATAGCTAATTTGGTAGTTTCTTTTGATTCGTTTGCCATAAATTCTCCTATTTCCAAAGCGCCAAAACGGTAATACCGCCTTGTACTTTTTGCCCTTCTTTTACAACGACGCGCACTTTATTTTTAGGCATATATACGGCTACTTGGCTGCCAAAACGCACCAGCCCCAAGCGGCGGTCTTGTTTAATGGGCTCGTTAGGATGCACCCAGCACTCAATGCGCCGGGCAATGGCGCCGGTAATTTGCTCTACATGGGCAAATTTGGCCGGGTCGCCGTCTTTAAAGAGTTGGATGAGGTTGCGCTCATTTTTTACAGCGGCGGGGTTATCGGCAAACAAGAAAGTGCCTTTATTGTAGAAAATCTCGCCGGTTTTTCCGTTAATGGTAGAGCGTTGCACGTGGATATCAAAAATGGAAAGGAAAATGCGTACCACAACGGAGTTGGGGTCGTCTTCCGTTTTAATAGAAAGCACTGTTCCGTCGGCGGGGCAGGCAATTTCATCATCGGCAAATTGCACGTTGCGGTTTGGATCGCGGAAGAAATAGGCGCAGAAAATCCCTATCAGCATAAATAAGACGGCAGTTTTCGGCCAGCCGATAGCAAATAAGATAGCGGCCACGAGCATCCCGGCCGCGCAAAACTTTAAACCCAAAGGAAGAACGGTACTAATCCAACTTACAGATTTGGTAAGTGTACGAGTAATATCTTTAATCATGTAATTTACTACTGGTGGGATTGATTGAATGGCAGGTACTGTTAAGTGGGCAGGGGGGGACTTGAACCCCCACGGCCTTGCGGCCAACAGATTTTAAGTCTGTCGCGTCTGCCATTCCGCCACCAGCCCTCTTACGTATTTATTATAGCAAAAAAGGAACGGGCCCGTGCAAGTTATTTTTCACTGGGTTTGAAAGAATTGTAGAACTTACGGCAGAATTGTGTTTTGACCCCAAGCGCTTTTAGATCTTCTTGCAGTGCGCGGTCATCAGTGACGGCAATCACGCGTTGGTTGGTTTGCGAAAGGTAACTGGCGCGCTCGTAGATAATTTGGTCGGCGGAATTTTCCTCGGCAAAGGAAATATGCACTCCCGCGCGGTAGAGAGGCCCCACCGGGCGGAAAGTCCCGTCGAAAATCACTTCGTAGGTGTGCATACTGTAGCGTTCGTCGCACGACATATCTTCCAAAAAATCCAAAAAATCGGCAGTTACTTCTTCCTCGCTACGGGCAAACTCGTAGAGGAAACTGCGCACTAAATTCAGGCCGTCAATTAGATAGATAGTCGGTTTGGTGGAAGTGTACATAATTTGCCTTTTGCGTGAAAAATTGTTATAAGAAAATGATACAATATAATGCTTAAATTTTGCAGGAGTATCCTGCGTGCTATTTGACAATTTCTGTATTTCGGGGGTGTAATAGATTTGACGGGTATCTGTTGCCTTTCGGGAGCAAGTACCGGTTGGCCAGGCCGGTTAAAATAGGGCCATAAAAATAACTGACAATCAAGTCAACTGGGCTACTGCTTAGTCCACTGCCTCTTTCCTGTTTCCCGCGCGGGAAAGAACGGCAGTCAAACCACGGGATGCTACAGCCTTGGCGCGGTTCGTCCGGGCTGGATAAGACAAACGAACCAAACTATCGGCGTGCTTCCTTGCGCTTAGCCGATAGTAAATAGCAAGGATAAACTTGTAGAGCCTGCTAGGAGAAGATGTTCGGACGGGGGTGCGAATCCCCCCACCTCCACTTTTTACAGAAATTGCAATTATATTTAAGGAGTGATTATGGCAGACATTAAATTTGGTACGGACGGCTGGAGAGGCATTATTGCCTGGGATTTTACATTTGACAATGTGTATCGGCTGGCCCAAGCGATGGCAGATTATATCAATAGAAATGCACCTGTGCTCGAAAACGGGAAAATGCCCAAAATTTTTGTAGGATATGATCGCCGGTTTATGTCTGACATTTTTGCCGCGGATATTGCAGCTATTTTCCGCTCCAATAAAATAGACGTTGTGTTGGCTGATAAACCGGTTTCCACGCCTGTCGCGGCAGTATTAACGCTCAGTAAGTGCTGGATGGCCATTATGGTAACGGCCAGTCACAACCCGGCCCACTTTAACGGTATTAAAATTAAAATTGCCGGGCGTTCTGCCCCCGCACGTATCACCAAAGATATTGAAGCCTTGATAGATCAAAACTCGGTATTAAAATTGTATGGCCAAAAAGCCGAGCAAAAAGATTTAACGGATGTTTATTTTAAATATTTGTCTTCCCGCATCAATACCAAAAAGCTAAAAACGTTTAAAGGCAAAGTGGTGGTAGATTACATGCATGGGGCGGCTACGGGATACGTGGAAAAAATGTTGTCTGCTAAACATGTAATTGCGTTGCATGATAATCATAACCCCGTTTTTGGCAATACGCAGCCAGAACCAGTAGAAAAGAATTTAACCGAGCTTAAGAAAACCGTTGTGGAGAAAAAAGCCGCCTTGGGTATTGCTTTTGACGGAGACGGCGACCGGGTGGCCTTGGTGGATGAAAAAGGCAACTATATTACCCCTTGCTTTATCGCGGCGGTGCTATGTGACTATTTAATTAAGCGTAAAAAACTTAAAGGCAACGTCGTGCAGACGGTGTCTATGGGCTATTTGCTTAAACGTATTGCCCGCGCGCATGAAATGCGTTTTGAAGAAGTGAGCGTTGGTTTTAAGAATGTGGCCGAACGTATGAATTTAGAGGATGTCGCGTTTGGGGTAGAAGAAGCCGGCGGATTTGCTTGGAAGGGGGGCTTGTCGGACCGAGATGGCCTGGCCGTGGCGTTGGCTTTTCTAACCGTAATGGTGGATATGGGTAAAAAAGCGAGTGAATTGTGCGCAGACATTACGGCGGAGTATGGCGCTTCTTTCTATCAACGGCGCGATTTTGAATTAACAAAAGGATTGGATAAAGCCGCTTTTGCCGATAAGTTGCGCAAAAAAATGCCCAAAAAAATCGGCACCCACAAAGTCGCCGAAATCAGCACATTGGATGGCCTCAAAGTTATTTTGGATAATGATGAGTGGTTGCTTATTCGCCCATCGGGTACGGAGCCGCTACTGCGTATTTATGCGGAAAGTGCCACCAAAAAAGATACCCAAGCCTTGCTGGACTTGGGGGCCAAATTAGCCGGAGTTAGCGATAAATAACCATGAAAATAGCGTTGGTAGATGATTCCGTCATCTTGCGATCTGCCTTAAAAAATGTGTTGGAATCCTCCGGATTTCAAATAGCTTTGGAGGCAGGGGGATCGCAGGAGTTATTTTCTCTGTTGGAAAAAAACAAAGTGGATTTGGTCCTATTAGATGTTTTTTTCCCCACGGAAAACGGGTTAGATATCTTAGCCAAGTTGAAACAGGTGGCTCCCAAGATTAAAGTCCTTTTGGTAACGGGCCTTCGTCAGGAAACTATTTTGGAAGAGGCGCAGCGTTTAGGGGCGGACGGGATTCTCTATAAACCGTTTGATACGGATGAGTTGCTGGCTTCTATTGAACGTTTGAAATGAGATGGGAAAATATATCTGCAAAGCCTCGGGGTAACCCGGGGCTTTTTTTAGAGTTTAAGCCACTTAAATTCAGCCCACACGGCGGCTGCGAAGAAGAGCACCGGGCCCCACCCGGCCACGAAAGGATTGATATAGCCGTTTTGACCGACGGAAGTAAACATAGAAATCAACCACCAAAACGCAAACGCAATTACAAACGACACAATGATATTTAAGATTTTGCTTTTACGCCGCGTGCTAATGGCAAACGGCATCCCCAACAGGCACATAATAACTGTTACAAACGGAGTAGCTAATTTGGATTGACGGGCTGTTTCGGCGGTATAATGTGCCAGGCCGCTTTGTCTGTAAAAATTAACTTTTGTGGTCAAATCGCGGATACTTAAAAGTTTATCTTCGGCCTTGCTGACTACCATTTTGTTCGGTGGGGTAGTAAAGGGAGCTTCTTTTTCTTCAAAAGAAACTTCCGTGGTGTCCATATCGCTTAGGAAGGTCCGCTCGATACCGTTTTTAAACATCCAATGATGGGCTTGTTTGTCCCAGCGCATTTCTTGTGCAATAATCTGAGTGGAAATTTCCCATTGTTTGTTGTAGGTGTCTAAAGAAACTTGGTTCATGACTCCCCGCACAGCGTCTACTTGCTTGGCAAAGAGCATTTGTTCGGGAGAAATTTTGATAGCTACATTTGTCTCTGCGTGCGGGTTGAAATTTTCTTGCGGTTTAATACGCGTGTAGTAGATTTCGTCCGCTTTTAAATTAAGGCCGGGTACGATAAATTCCTGCACTAACATAGTTCCCGCTACCACAATCAGGATACACACGATGATAGGTTTGAATAAATCTTTCGGGGCAAATCCTCCGGCTACACAGGCGGTCCACTCCCCGTTGGCTACCATTTCGCTAATGACCGAAATAGCCGCTAGCAGGCATGCCACCGGCACGATGGTGGTTAGCCAGTTGGGGAAGGTGGCTGCGGCATAGGTCAGTAAATCCCACACGGTGGTAGTGCCGTTGGAGAGGTTTTTCATTTTCTCAAAAATATCACCCAATACCACCAAGGTAGTAAAGATACCTAACGCAAAGAAAAACGGCCCCCAAAATTTACAGGCGATATAGCGGTATAGTTTCATCAAATGGTTAACCTCTTTTTCCACAAATATCGTCCTACAAAAATTCCTACAAGCATGGGCAGCCAAGGAGCCGGGTAGGCCAGCCAGCCAATTTTTTTGCCTAGTGAAATTCCCAACGTCATCAGTAAGTAAAACGAGAAAATAATGATCACACTAAAGAGCATCCCCCACCCTTTGTTGGTACGTTTACCGAGTGAAAATCCAATCGGGCAACTGACAATTAACAAGATAATCGGTGAGAGCGCCATCACATTGCGCATACTGATTTCGGTGCGATATTCGTTGCGGGTGGCTTTATCCAACGGGGCATTATGCAAACGACGCAGCAGTTTTGAAGTGGTCATTTCTCCTACGCGCAGTCGACGGGTTTGATTTTTAAATAGCGAAATGTGCATGGTATAATTATCAAAGTTGGCGGCGATGAAAGAGGACTGATCTTTGGAATCCAAACGTTGCATTTGGCCGTCGTGCAATTGTAGACCAATGGCCGTATCGGTAAGGGTTACTTTCCCGC
Organism: Candidatus Avelusimicrobium bubulum; assembly: GCA_902798835.1. Lineage (GTDB taxonomy): Bacteria > Elusimicrobiota > Elusimicrobia > Elusimicrobiales > Elusimicrobiaceae > Avelusimicrobium > Avelusimicrobium bubulum. The sequence goes on from CADBYN010000036.1 coordinate 6,238, forward strand.
GGGAGGCATTTACTTTTGTGGAAAGAGCGCCCCGGTCATTTACTTTGATGAGTTGTATTCTGTGGGCTTCGTTAGTAGCGGGGTCCAGGTCTTCCAAATATAGTTGCCATTCGCCCAAGTTGAGCATGGTTTTGGGTTCCAGATTTACTTTCGTAATTTTACTGCGTGCTTCCGTGCGTAAATTGAGAATACGTTGATAACTGCGCGGCGTAACCCAATTGCTCAAAAAGACCAGCAGGATCGATAGTAAAATAGCGCAAGCCGCCAGCGGGCGCACAATTTCTTTGAACGAAAACCCTGCCGCCCGCAGCGCAATAAGTTCCCCATGTTCGCTCATGGTGGTCAGTGTTAGTAAGATAGCGATTTGAAAGGCCATCGGCGCGCTTAAGCAAAACACATCGGGTACCAAGTTGAGCAAAGAAGACGCCACCCATCCCCAGCTAGTACCGAAATTCATAGCCATATTCATAATGCGGATGAAGTGATTCATAAAAATAACAAACGCCAAAATACCCAATATACCGGTGAATAAGGTAATCAGGTTTTTGGCGATGTATTTTGTAAAAATCCCAATGCGCATATCCTCTATTCTATCAAAATAGTATGCTGGGCGGGGGAAAACTTGTTTTTTTAGTAGCACTGAACCCCGATAATTTATAAAATGAAAAATGAGGGTTTATTGCTTCTTATGAAAGCATTGCGGCTGCTACTAGCTTGTGTTTTAATGTTAAATATATTTTTCGCTCCTGTGGCGGGGGCGGAAACGTTGCCGTATAGCCTGGTAGACAAAAATCAATATGATATATTTGAAGAAGAACAACAGCAAGCACGCGAGAAAGAACTTACTATTGTAGAACCTCCCGATGATGCCCAACTCTTGCAATATTCCGACGAGTTTTGGCGTCAAGCGGTTACCTCCATAGAGGGGGCTTATACACTCGACAAAGACCCCGAACCCATCCCCGATTTAACCTTGCTTAACCCCACGCTTTCCTTGCCGCTTTACGGTACCAGTATCGCATTGACCGGACGCTATATATTGGGGATGAAACTATCCGGCAAAAAGTATAAGAGTGATCCCAACAGCACGGTGCAAGATCGGGATATCCACAATGTAACTATGGATCAGCAACTGCAAATAAAAATGCAAGGTAAAATTCTAGACCGCGTGTTTGTTGATATTGATTATGATGACCAGCGTGAAGAAGAGAAAACGATATCGGTGGCGTATCGCGGCAAGCCAGGGGAATTTGTGCAGCTGGCTGAGTTTGGCGATATTGATTTAGCACTTCCGCAAACGGAATTTATTGCTTATGAAAAGCAACTCTTTGGGGCCAAGATGCATTTGCAACACAAAAATGCCAACTTGTATATCATCGGTTCGCAAACCAAAGGGTCTAGCAAGCAAAAACGTTTCGTAGGGGGCAGCGTATCGGAAATTGTTTCCCTGGAAGATAAAAACTATATCCGTCGTACCTATTACGATTTGACCTTTGGCTCAAATATAAAAAAATACAAAGATGCAAACGGGGCCGAGCATTACAAAGACGCCAAAGAAGAAACCGCTTATAACAGTGCGGCCTACGTGTGGAGTGCGATGGGGAATATTTCTCCCGGGACGGAGGAAATCTATTTGGACAATAACGAAACCTCTTATACGTATGTGCCTGTATATAAGAAAGCTTCGGATTTGTTGGAAACTTCCACTTGTTTAGGGGATAGCACTTGTATAGAAACGAAATGGGAACTTTTAAGCCGCGGGATTGACTATACCGTTGACTATGCGCGGGGAATTATTCTATTTAAGCGTGCCATTAAAGCGGATGCCGCAATCGCTATAGACTATCGCAATACCCGGGGGGACTTGTTGAGTAATTTGGGTAACCCCGGGACGATTAAATATATTAAATTGGCCAATGATAAATTGCCTACCAGCTTGTCCGAAGATGAAGTGGTATCGAACAAATTAGAGCTAAAAACATACTACAATATCGGCGCGCAAAAGATTACTCCGGATGATGGCAAAGGCAATTTCATTTTGCAGTTGCAAGATGCCAACGGCCAGCAATATAGTAACCCCTATTTTACCTATCCTACGTATATGGATGTCAATTTTAATACCGGTATTTTTAGTTTGGATTATCGTTTGGATGATCAGGGATTATACGGGACGACACCGGTTTCCTCGCGCAACTTAAAATTCAAAATTCAATATCAAAGCACCGTCAAAACGTATTTCATCGAATCGGGAATCGTTGTCCAATCCGAAACCGTCAAATTAAACGGCCGCAAGCTCACGCGTAACAACGATTATTACATTGATTATACTTCCGGTTTTATTACGTTCTACAAGAGCGAAATGATTACGGAAAATTCCGTCATTGATATTTCCTACGATACAACTGTCGGTAACAACTCCAATAACACAGTGCTCGGCGGACGGTTGGACTATAAACTGTTTGATAAAATAACCGTCGGGGCCACGGCTATTAAAGAAGGGGGCGAAAAACCCAAATCCGTTCCGCAGGTGGGAAATTATGCCAAAGATTTATTGGTGTACGGGGCGGATATTAACGGTAAAGATATTAAACTGGCCGAACCGTTGTCGGTTGATTTTAGTGTCGAAGCTGCACGCAGCATCAAAAAGCAAAATTTATTCGGCTATGCCATGGTAGACAGCATGAACGATGCCAACACCCAAGTGGGCGGCAGCATGGTATTTAGAGAGTGGATTTTTGCTTCCAACCCCAATCTCAAGCCAACATTCCTCAATACGTTGCGTTGGGATACGCAAGATTATCCCTCGCTTCAAATTAATCCCAACGCTATTGCCAATTACAATGATAAACAACAAGTACTTGTTTTGAATTATGACTTTACCCAAGCACAAGCGTATGATACGGCGTTAGATGAGGTTTCTATCGTATATCCCTTGAGCGAAGTAGGGATAGATTTGTCGGACAAAACCTCTTTCGATTTGACGTACCAAGGCGAAGAGGGCGGGCCGACTATTGAAGTTGATTTCGGGGATGTGGATGAACATTCCGACAATAGTACGGGAATGAATACCCAATGCGGTACCAATGTGCCCAAGACGGAAGATGTTGACTGCCGCAATAGTTTAGCACCCAACGAAGATATCGGCTGGTTGTTCACTAACCCGGATGGCACCGAAGAGCGCTACAACCCCTTTGTGCATAACGAATTTAACTACGAGTCTCAGCCTAACGGCCGCATTGATACGCAAGATTTAAACAACAACGGCCGCTACGATGCCGAAAATATCCCGGCCAAAGGTCACTTTATCGTTCCTGCTTCCAGTGCCGGTTGGCACACTTATTCAGAGCCGCTTGCAATTACTTTGGACGAAAAATCAGATTGGTCTGCAGTACACCATGTGCGTATTACCCTTAAACTTACAGACGCCATGAAAGCGGCTAATAAATTGACCGGGCAAATCCGCATTGCCAACGTCGCTTTATCCGGTACGGCATGGAACCCGGTTGGTCAGCAAAATAATGAGACTTTCTCCGTATCCAGTATCAATAACGTGGATAATGCGGGGTATCAACCTATCTTTAATTCTCCGGGGGATGGGCTGCGTGTATTTAATTATTTGTACGGCTCGGTGGGCGATTTCAAAGAAATGAATAACAGCGAAAACGCTAAAGATGAATCCCTGCGTATTAAATTTGATACCACGGGAAGTAATTGTGATTTGGATACAAGCGGAAACGAAACCTGTTACGCCAACCGCAACTTCCCCACGATGGATTTTAGCCAACATAAAGAATTCCGCTTCCTCTTGCACGGGGCCGGCAGCGGAACCGCGGGCACCCAGTTCTACTTGAAAGTAGGTACGCAGCAGAATTACGATAAGATAATTGTTCCGGTGGATTATGATGGCTGGCGGCTGATCTCCGTTAAGATGGTAGATAAAAACGGAGACGGTATTGCCGATACATTTCAAAACGTGTCAGATTCGTCTTACGGAGTGCGGGTGGAATCTACCCGCCTTGCTAAAGGAGTTTTGAATTTCCGCGAAGTCAGCTTGATTTTGGCCGGTGTGGAAAAAATAACATATAAACATGCGGATGGAACGGTGGAAGTAACAGGGGCCGGAGATTCGGGAAAGGAAGTATGGCTTAACGTGTTACACTTGGCCGAGGCCATCACGCTTACCGGCGATGCGTACAAGGGTGATGTAGTGGTCCGCTTGGATGAGTGGGGCAGTGCCGGGGCTAAATATGTGCACAAAGACGCGAACTTTGAAACACCGTTGGCCGTTTCCAAAGAACAAGAAACCACGCAAGAAGAATACTTTGTAAAAATCGATCGCATCAAAGAATTCCCCATGGAGGCCAATTTCACGCGCTCTACGGTGACCACTCCCGTAATTGGCGATAGCACCAACTACAATACCGTTAGCTTGCTCGATAAAGGGCGCGT
>CADBYN010000037.1 GCA_902798835.1 Candidatus Avelusimicrobium bubulum
ACATCCGGCAAAAATAATGATACGTTGTGGGTTTTGGCGTTTCCATTTTAAGAGGCGCCCTAAAAAAGAAATAGCGCGGTGCTCGGCGTGATCGCGCACGGTACACGTGTTAATAAGCACGGCGTCGGCTTTGTCTAACTCGTCGGTGCGAACGGCGCCGCGGGCGGAGAGGTGTAGGAACATTTCCTCCGAGTCGGCCTCGTTCATCTGGCAACCGTATGTTTGGATAAAGACGCGTAGCATATAAAAAAGGGGCGGCCTGTAAGCCGCCCTGTGTTTGTTAGAATAAGTCCGTGATTTTTTGAATATTTTCGGCTAAAGGCAACGTCAGGTGCAGCTTAATTACCCGTCGGCCCTTGGCTTGCAAGGCTTGGAAGTCTCCCAAGGCTTGTGCGTTGCACAGCTGGCCAAAGGTGTATTTTTGGCCCGGGATTTGGATGTCTTCTTTCGGGTCGGCCGAGAGAATTAAAAATACCCCGTTATTACCATCCCCTTTGTGCAGTTGCCCGGTGGAGTGCAAGTAGCGCGGCCCATAGCCAAACAAAACGGCGCGTTTGGTCTTGCTCATAATTTTATCGCGCAGCGTGAGCAAGGCTTTTTCCACATCGGCAGAAGGATAGACGTAAGGCAAAATGGCCAGGTAATCGTTGCTCTCCAAGAGAGAATACACGTCTTGTCCGAGCGTTTGCAATTTTACTTGGTCTTTGATATCCCCAGATACTAAAAGCGGTGCGGTTACTTCGGCAGGAACGTTGCCGGCGGCCAGTTGCGCCAAAATATCTTTGGTCATGGTTTTGGCGGCTTGTACATTGGGTTGGTCAAACGGATCAATGGCCAAGATAGCACCTGCCGCAGCAGTGGCAATTTCCCACAAGAGGAACATGGCACCTAATTGATATTTATCGTTTAGATAAATCGTGAGCACGGGCATTTCGTTTTCGGACAGATTTTTGGCATAAGTGCTTACGCGTTTGTCATCATCGCTGCCGGTGGACAAATGCACAAAAAAGCGGTCATCGCGGTAGGTGAAATTCGGCAGCAAGCTTTCTCCGGCAACGGGCACAATGCCTTTGCCTTCTTTGCCGGTAGATTCGGCTACTAATTGCTCAGCCCACAAGCCAAAGGTGGCAAAATCGGCCGGCGTAAGGAGCGTAAGTTTGTCGCGCGTTTGGTTGGTTGCACACGCGCCCATCAGCGCACCTAATTGCACGGCGGCATTATCTTGCCAGGAAGCCTCCGGGCCGAAGGTGGCGGCTTCTTCTTTGGCAATTTCTAAGAGTTTTTTGACGTTTACACCCATGATGGCCGCAGGTACAATGCCAAACATAGACAGTGCTGAGAAACGTCCGCCGATATCTGCCGGATTGAGGAAGGTTTTGCGGAATTTTTTCTCTTTGGCAAGTTTCTCCAGACCGGTACCGGGATCGGTAATGGCGATGAAATTATCGCCCGGGTTTTTAACGCCGGCTTTGGTTACTTCTTCGTAGAAGTAGGCAAATTGGGAGGAAGGTTCTACCGTGCCGCCCGATTTGCTGGCGAAGATGAAAAGGGTGGTAGCCGGGTCAATGCGGCTGCGTGCCGCGCTGACCCAATCGGGGTTGGTGGTATCGAGCACGATAAGTTCCGGGTAGCCGGCTTGTTTACCAAACACGGTGCGAAATACTTCCGGCGCTAACGAAGACCCGCCCATCCCCATGACGACACAATGTTTAAAAGCTTGCTTGGCTTCTTGGGCAAAAGAAGTTACCTCGTCAATGCGTTCCAGCGTCCAATCATATACTTTTTGCCAGCCTAAAAATTTGACGATAAACTCTTTGTGTTCTTTATCTTGTTTCCAAAGAGTAGGGTCCTTGGCCCAAAACTTGGTGTTGAATTCCAACGTTTCCAGTTTGATTTCGCCCTCGCGAATCATCCCTTGGGCTAGGGGGTTTGCTTGTGTCTTCATAATTCCTTCCTTCTATTAAGTTTATTTAAAATGTGCGTTTTCGAACGCAAGTATTTTTTGTAGGCGCTCTTCGTGGCGGGTACCCGTTTTAAAAGTAGCACCTAAAAATTGTTTTACTAAGTCCTCGGCAAGTGCCGGCCCGATAATACGCGCGCCCAAACAAAGCGCGTTTAAGTTGTCGTGCTCTACGGCTTGACGGGCGGAATACGCATCGTGGCACACGCACGCGCGCACGCCTTTGACTTTGTTGGCGGCAATGCACATTCCAACGCCCGATCCGCAAATTAAGATGGCGCGCTCGGCCTCGCGGTTGGCTACCTTTTGGGCAGCTGCCAAACCAAAATCGGCGAAATTGACCGACTCGCACGAATTTGTTCCACAGTCAATGACGGTGTGTTTCTGCTCGGCGAGTATTTTCAAAACGGTTTCTTTAAGAGCAAAGCCTGCGTGGTCACAACCGATGGCTATTTTCATATTAATACGCCTGGTCTACCAACTCGCACATACAGTGTCCCATAAAAATATGACACGCTTGGATGTGGGGGGTATTGTTAGATTTTACAACTAAAGGCAAATCACAAATATCTTTAATGGTGCCGCCGTCTTTGCCTAAAAAAGCAGCGGTAAAACAACCTTTGCGTTTGGCAAGCGCCAAGGCTAAATAAACGTTTTTGCTGTTGCCGGAAGTGGAAATGCCGATGACTACGTCTCCCTCTTGCGCAAAGCCGTCCACTTGGCGCGAGAAAACCACATCATAGGAATAATCGTTTCCGATAGCGGTTAACGTGGACGTATTTGTGTTTAAGGCCAGTGCCGGCAGAGACGGGCGTTCTTTTTTAAAGCGGCCTACAAATTCGGCGGCAATGTGTTGGGCATCTCCGGCGCTGCCACCGTTTCCCATTAAAATCACTTTGCGTCCGTTTTGAAATGCGTTGATAACTTCCGCGGCTAGTTTTTCCACAGAAGCGGACAAATTCTCTTTTACATACGTTACGGCAGTAATTAGTTCATCAGCTTGTTGTTGTACAAACATAATTTCCTCTCAAATACGTTCTAATGCGGTCTGTTCAATCCAGCCTTTTAATCCTTCGGAACGGACAATGACTTCTTGCCAATTATCTTTACTGTCCAGCACACGCACTAAATGCCCTTGTTGCACGGCGGCACTGGCCGGGAAATTTTTCCCAGGCCCGCTGCGTAGTTCCACCACGGGGGAAGCTACTACGGCCAGGGGTTCATTTTCCAGCGAGTGGCGCAGATAAAACCATCCGGCTAGCAAGACGAATATACCCCCTAATACAAGGGTCAATTTTCCCGCCTTGTGCGTAAGCAGCCAAAGCCCCGCAAAGAAACATGCCATCCATCCCGCTAAGCACAAAAGTCCTTTTAGTTCCGTCAAAGACAGTATGAACAAAGCACGATGCAACGTCTCGGGCATACCCGTGGGCACCAGGGAGTCTCCGCCGCTGGCTAAAGCCAACGATAAATTATGGCGGATATCGCTGTTTTGGGGATTTGCTTTAAAAGCGCGATAGTAATAGGCTACCGCTAATCCCTTACTTCCCATTTTAAAATAACAATTACCTATATTGTAGTAAAGATAAGGGTCGTTTGGGGCATTTTTCAATGCTTGTTCAAAGGCGGAAAGCGCCTGGGCATACTGTCCGTTTCTATAAAAAGACTCGGCCGTTGCCTTGATGTCCCCTGCACGTAGGCAGGTAGGAATTACACAAATAGCAGTTATGAATAATGCGGCGAGTAAGCGTTTCATTTGGTACCCTCCAACGCTTTGAGTAAGGCTAGGGCTTGCTCCGAAAATTGTGTGCGTGTCTGTGTGTCCGCTTGTGCCGGTGCAAAACGGGCGGACTCCAATTTTTCCCACAGTGTGGAAAATTGTTGGCGCACTTGCGGTTTAACCCCTTTCTTTTCCAGTGCTTCTACAATAGAGCGTAAGGGCAAACTGGCCGTAGAAATTTTCCATTTAGCCAACAAATAGGCCGAGATTGCGTCCGAAATATGTTCATAGGTAGTGGCTTTTTTCAAATGTGCTTTGGCTTGCACATACGCCTGGCGTTTGGCGGCTGACTTTTTGCCGATGCTGGCTATAAAGATACAAATTGCTAACCAAGCCAATACAACCCCGTGGAGCCATCCCCAATTAGAGAGGGTGGCTAACCACGAGGGCGCGGGGGGATCCGCGCTAATTAGATAGCGGATATCTTGCCCGATAGTTTGCACACCTGTGCTTCCATTTTCGGAATGCCCAAAATCAAATTGGCTGGCAGCTTTGGAGGAAGGGGCCACGGTCAATGAAAGCGGAGTAGAGGTCAATGTCTTATACGTACTTGTCTGTGGGTCAAAATAGGACCAGTGCAAAGCAGGGATGGTGTAAGTTCCCGATGCGGCCGGTACAAGAACGGTTTTAAATATTTTGTAGCTGCGCGAAGTGCTGTTGGGTAGGTAGTTGGATACGGGAACAGCCGGATAAGCCGTTAAGCCTTCTATCGGCGGGAATTGCAAATCGGTAGTTGTTTTTAAGTTGCCGGGACCTTGTACGGTGGCTGAGAGCGTAACGGCTTCACCGGCTTCGGTTTGCGTGGGATCGAGTTTAGCAGCGAATGCATAGCCGGTGCCAACGGCTCCGTAAAAAGAGTCGGGCTTGCCTTGCGTGGGCAGAGGGCGAATTTGTAATTTGATGGGAGCAGAAGAAACCGTTTGTTCCGGCTCTACGGCAGCACCGCCAAAAAAACGATCCAGTACCGATAGCGGAGAAGACCCGGGCCGGAACGAAACGCTGGCCGAGCCGATAGTGGCTTCTCCTTGGCTTACCCCCGTTAAACGGTATCTTTTTTCTTCGTAACGGTAAATGATTCCGTTGACGGTTTGTTGCCCTTGTGCATCGCCGGCTTCTTCCATAAATAAATTAGAGAGCGTGGGGTTTTGGTACGGGGCATCGTAAAATGCTTTGGAATAGTAGAAACGTACCGTCAGCGTAATAGGTTCATTTACGTACGGCTTTTTGTTACTTACGGCAGCTACTACAAAATACGGTTGCCCTTGATGGGCATACGCACGGGTGGCCAGTTCCCTCTCGAGCGGGGGAAGTTGGGAAAGATCCGTATCGGAAGTTGCAGGATGATTGGTCGTAGTAACTGTGGCTGCAGAGGCACCTTTGGTGGTAACGGGAGCCGTACGGTAAATGCGAATTTCCATGGGTTGCGTCTGATACGTTTTTCCCTGGTAATTAAAGGTGATGGCCCCGATAGTTGCCTTCCCTACAAAGCGCGGCAACATGGTATATTTAAAAATGGAAGTAGTTTTGCCGTTGATGGTAGATTGGGATACTTCGCGGGAATAGACGTTGAAGGCGGGTAGACTGGGCAACTGCGGCATGACGATATTTCCGTTGGCCCCGGAAACTTGCACGGTAAGCGTGAGTTCATCATCCAGGGCTAAGTCCGTTTTGTCTGTCGTGGCAGTCAATTTTACTTGCGCCCACAAAGAGGTGCTAAGTACAACACAACTTAAAAAGAGTGCCAAGCGCTTCATTACCAATCTTTCTCCACTGTTTCATCTTGCCCGCTATTGCCCGGCTGCGACGGACGTTTATACTCGTTGTCGCGCGCTAATTGCATGACACGATCGGCCGCTTGTTTGTCCAACTGATTTTGTTGGTTTTGCGGTTGTTGGGGTTGCTCTTGCTGTTGATTTTCTTGTTGTTGCGGAGCTTGCCCCTGATTATTTTGTTGATCTTGCTGATCGTTATTTTTCGAATCTTTATTTTGGTTTTGATTATTTTGATCGTTTTGATTTTGCTGCTTTCCCTTTTGTTGCAAAATCAATTGTAAATTGTGGATGGCTTCTTTATCCTGCGGATCTTGAATAATCGCTTGACGGTACGCGGCAATGGCCGGATCTTGCTGCCCGGCGCGATAAAGCGTGTTCCCTAAATTAAACAGAGCGTCTTGCCCCAGCTGGTTTTTTTCATGCGAAACACTTTCAAAGGCTTGTTGCGCTTGCTGATAGTCTTTGAGTTGATAGGCAGCGGCGCCTGCTCCAAAGGCGGCTTTTGCATTTTGAGGATCTTTTTGTAACGCTTGCTCGTAAGCGGAGAGTGCTTGCCCATATTGCTCATTGGCGTAGAGTTTGCCCGCTTGACGCAGTTGTCCGCCGACTCCCGCCTGTAATGAGAGTCCTGCAAATAGAAGAAGGACAACTAGATAATATCGCATAGGCATATTTTACCTTTTTTGAAGTAGTTTTTTCTTACCGCTCGGCCACAATAAGTATCCCATCAAACATAGCAGCGCCAGTAAGAGGGGAAAGGCATATCTGTTTTTATACAGTACGTGCCGCCCCGTAGTGCTGGTTGTTTTATCTAACCCGGCAACGGCTTGTTCAATCTGATTGGCTACTTGGGCCGGGGTGGTATAAGCAATATACACTCCGCCGGTAGCTTGTGCCAGTTGGGCCAGTGATTTTTCATCCAATTTTGAAACGACGGTTTTGCCCGTTTTATCTTTTTTGTAATCTACCACGTGTCCGCCAGCATCCACACGGGTAGGAATTAAAGCGCCTTCAGCTGTGCCAATTCCTACGGCAATAATGCGGATGGAATTTTGTTGGGCAATTTCTTCAGCGTGTTTTAATTCTGCGGCGGCGTGGTCTTCCCCGTCTGTGAGTAAAATTAGTGCTTTTTGTCCCGGATACGTCGATAGCATGCGGGCGGACAGGTCCACGGCGGCCGCCAGCGAGGTACCCGGTACGGGCAGCATATCGGGTTGCAGCGAATTAATAAAATAGTTCAAAGCGTCGGTGTCGGTAGTGATGGGACATTGGATGAAAGCTTTTGAGGTAAAGGCAATAATGCCTAAACGATCTTCGCGCAAGCGGGTAACAAGCATCTGGAGCATGCGTTTGGCATTTTCAAGGCGGGTGGGTTTAACGTCTTGCGCGCGCATGCTAGCAGAAACGTCCACGGCAATGACGGTTTGCGCAAACGAGCCTTGCGCCTCAGTTACCTCAATACCCCATTGAGGTCCGGCTAGTGCCACGAACAGAAAACATACGCACAATACCAAAAGTATATTTTTCCAAACAGAAACGGGATGCAAGTGGGCGGTTAATTGGGATAAGGCCGAAGTACCGAATAAGGCACGCTGATAACGGCGCACGAGTCGTCCTCCCAGCCAAAGTATGAATAAGAGCAAGGCCAGCGCGGGAATTAGGCAAAGTAAGAAAATGGGTTTAGCAAATAATTCCATAGCTCACGGTATCCTTATCAAAAGCAGTTTTTCTAAAATAACGGCTGCCCCCAGCACCACGATTGCCAACATAATAAACGGTGTAAACTCATCTTGCATATGGACGGTAACTTGGGGGGTAAACTTCGTTTTTTCCAACTCGTTAATGGTGTTGTAAATATCGTTTAATTGCTGTGTATCTTTTGCACGGTAAAATTGACCGCCGGTAGTTTGGGCAATTTCTAACAAGAGTCCTTCGTTGATTTCATCTTCTTGGCTGGAATACATGGTTTGCCCGGGTGCGCTGGCCGCCCCGATAGTATAAACGCGTATGCCGTAAGAAGCTGCTGCCTTGGCCGCCATAAGGGGGGTAATCGTGCCAGCATTGGAGTCGCCGTCGGTAAGCAGAATAATAATCTTACTTTTGGCTTTGCTGTCTTTTAAGTGATTTGCGGCCACGCCCAGTGCATCCCCGATGGCGGTATAGTTGGCATCAATCATTCCTAAATACATAGCTGAAATGTATGCTTGCAACGCTTCGTGATCTAAAGTGAGCGGCGCTTGCAGCATGGCTTGTTTGGCAAATACCACTAGGCCGATACGGTCGCTGGGGCGTTTCTCCACAAAGCGTTTGGCGGTAAGTTGGGAAGCCACAAAACGGTTAGGCTCAAAATCTTTTTGCTGCATAGAGGCCGACGCATCCATTAGTAAAATAATGTCAACCCCTTCGGTGGGCGGAAGTTGTGTGCGGTCCACTTTAACCGGGCGCGCCAGTGCAATTACTAATAGCGTGATTGCCAGGACATATAATAAAGTGGGTAGCCAACGTGTCAGCAACAAACGCAAAGAGCCGCTTTTAAATTGCAGATGTATAAGCGGATAATTGAGTTGGCGGGCCTCGCTTCCGTGTCGCATGGCTTTAAAAACAAGCAACAATACGGGCAAAATTAACAGTACAAGTGCCCACGGATAGCGCAAAGAAATGGATGAATCAAACAGGGAAAGCAGGTGATGCATTATATTTTCACCTCCACTGTTTTAGGGGTTTGCGGCTGCGGTTTAGGGGCCGTTTGCGTGATGAAATGCCGCAAGAACGTAACGTCCTGATTGCGTGTCGTTTCGGTAGGGGTAGCCTTGGCAAATTTTACCAAATCTCCCGAGGCCAAAAATTCGCGTAGTCCCTGCACAAACGAAGTAAATTGTTCTTGTGTTTTAATACGGCGCAACAGCTCTGCCGACGTATCCGCCGATACATCCAGCCCAAATGCTTTTTGCAAATAAGCACGTAAAATGTCGGTCAGTGTGATATAAAAGAGCTTGTATTGTTTATTCTCCCACAAACCGCTGTCAACCAGGGCATCAATTTGACTTAATGCAATGACGTGGGCGGGGCGGTTGTCTTTTTCGGCCGATAGCAGCGTGGCATCTTTTTGCAGGCGGCGTATCCACCAAATGATCAGACAAATAAGTGCTATAAGCGTGAGTAATACGCACAACCATGTCATCCAATCAAAGGGCCGTTTGGGCGAGCGTATTTCTTTAAACTCATTATCTTTGAAAAGTTGCACGGGTGTAATGGTGAGAGGAGTTTCAACGGTGGCAACCGTGTTTGGGTCAGCATTGAGTGCAAAGCTAACCGTGAAGGTGGATTTGTTGAGCGTGAGCGGAAGTACGGTTAAATCGGCTTGTGTGCGATCGGGCGCGAGGGAATTGAGTGCGACGTGGGTAATAGCGAAATCAGCCGGAGTGGAATCTTTCACTAGTTGTACACTATCTCCGGCACCGTGAGCCAATATAGCTTGCGCTGCAAAAGGTTTGGCAAAGGGAACCGTGGGGGGAATTTCTGTGTGTAGCACTTCTAATCCTTGCGCAGAGGCAAGGATCGGAAACAGTACCAAAACCCCCAAGATATGTTTTTTCATAAACTATTTCCTTATTTTTTTAGCCCTTCGTTTGAAAAATGCAATGACCGGGTCCGCCAGCGGTTTATCCGTTTGGGCTACTATAGGCTCGATCTTAAACGGGGTAAACAATGCATGCAACGCTTGTTGTTGCTTTTGCCAAAAATCGCGTAACTGTTGATTTAAATCTTCGTCGGATAAACACAGTTCATCTTCTTCGCCCGTTTCCGGATCCACCATGCCCACGCACACAGGGACATCGGGCAACGTGTATTCTAATTTGTCTTGTACTTTAACCGGGATTAAATCAAACTTTTTGGCGGCTAATTTGAAAGGACGTTCAAATTGCGAAACAGGCTCTAGAAAATCCGAAATTAATACCACGATCCCTTGATGTTTAAGTACCTTGAGCAACGTTTCTAAACATAGGGCGATATTGGTTTTAGTTTGTTTCGGCTCGAAGGCCACCAACTCGCGGATCAAGCGTAAAATGTGCCGCTTACCTTTTTTGGGGGGAACAAAGAGCTCTATTTGGTCCGAGAATAAAAGCAGGCCTACTTTATCGCTATTTTGCAAGGCAGAGAAAGCAAAGAGCGCCGCGAGTTCCGCCGCAGCTTGTTGTTTAAATTTATCGGTGGTCAGCTCACGTGTTTCGTTGAATTTTTTAATATAGGGGATGCCGGTGCGGGCGGTTACATTCCAGTCAATGCTGCGTACATCATCGCCTGGGATATATTCGCGCACTTCGGCAAATTCAATCCCTTGCCCTTTGAACGTGCTTAAATATTCCCCGGCAAATGTCTCACTGACCAACCGGTCCGTTTGGATTTCGATTTGGCGGACTTTTTTTAAAATTTCCGCAGTATCCATCCCTTACCCCCTAGCGTCTACGGTACATCTACCGCATCAAAAATCTGCGTTACAATTTGATCGGCCGATACGTTTTCGGCTTCGGCTTCATAGGACAAAAGCACACGGTGGCGTAGTACGTCCAAGCCGATGGCTTTGATATCTTCGGGTGTTACATAACCGCGTCCGTTTAAGAAGGCGTATGCTTTGGCCGCTTGCGTGAGGAAAATAGTGGCACGCGGGCTGGCCCCATAGGCAATAAACGAAGCCAGTTTTTCCAAGCCAAAAGCTTTTGGATCGCGCGTGGCAAAGACTAAATTTACAATGTAGTTTTTAATCTTTTCATCAACGTAAATATTATCTACTACGCCGCGTGCTTTTAAAATCATTTCCGGGGTAACCGAGGTGTTCACCTCGATTTTTTGGTGGCTGGCCATGCGCTCTAGGATTTGTTTTTCTTCTTCTTTGGACGGATACGTGACCAACACTTTAAGCATAAAGCGGTCCACTTGTGCTTCGGGTAGCGGATAGGTCCCTTCTTGCTCCACTGGGTTTTGCGTAGCCAGTACCATAAATGGGGCAGGCAACGGATAGGTTTCTTCGCCGATAGTTACTTGGCGTTCTTGCATGGCTTCTAAAAGAGCGCTTTGTACTTTGGCAGGGGAGCGGTTGATTTCATCGGCAAG
>CADBYN010000038.1 GCA_902798835.1 Candidatus Avelusimicrobium bubulum
TATCCCCACTTTGGCCGCCAACGGACTTACGTATGAGCAAATTGATCTAATAGGCTTGCCCCGTTCTTTCAATCCCGTACGGCACGTTCGCTTTATAGGGAAATTAGTTAAATCACTCAAGCAAACACGTCACATTATTAAAACATTTCGGCCCGATGTTACCCTTGGAATGGGGGGATATATATCGTTCCCGTTGATTTTCTGCTCACATTTTATGAAAATTAAGACGGCCGTCCACGAGTCAAATGCTATTTGGGGGCTCTCTAATAAAATTTGTGCCACCTTTGCAGATTTACGTTTGATGGGGCTTCCCATGCAAAAAACGTTTCACAATGCCGTCCTGTCCAGCACACCCATCCGTGCAGAATTTGGCCAATCGATTTCCCGCCAAGATGTACTTGCCCAGTTGGGCCTGAAAACAAATGTTCCCACCGTACTTATTATGGGGGGGAGTCAAGGAGCAAAAGGCCTCAACGAAGCTTTACCGCAAGTGATTAAAAATACGTCGCAATATCAGTTTATCCATTTAACAGGAAGGCGGTGGTACGAAGCCCAGCAAGCGGCGTATCAAGATTTACCAAACGTAAAAACACTTGCCTATAGCGAAGAAATCTATAAATTAATGAAATCGGTAGATTTAATGATTTGCCGCAGCGGAGCCAGTACGCTAGCCGAAGTAATTGCCTGTAAAGTATCGGCCATTTTAGTTCCGTTCCCTCATGCGGCGGCCAATCACCAGTATTTTAATGCAAAGGTTTTGGCGGACGCCGGATGTGCCCATATTGTGTTGGAAGGGCCAAAGCTTGCTTCCCAACTGCAAACAAGCTTGCAAGCGCTTACTCCGCAAAAACTGGCCAAAATGCACGAGGCTTACAATAGGCTTACACTGCCGGATCCCTTACAAGCTACGCAACAAATCACCGATCTGCTTGTTACACTCTAAAACTAAAACCCCCGCAAAATGCGGGGGTTTTAGTTACACGACTACACAAACTTATAAAGAGGTAAACAATTTACACACTTGCGCAAAATCACCGGTACAACCTGTTCCTTGAGTTGCTTGCGGTGTGGCTCCATCCGTCGGTTTGGTATAACTAATAGTGTAAAGAGTAGTTGCGCCATCCATACGGCTTACTGTCACATTGTTAGTGCTTTCGGAAACCGCATTATTGATGTTATAACAAAAGTTTTTGGTGCTAAAAAAGCTGGCACCTTCTTCGGGACAAGCGGTAGAGCCAGGATTGGCACTAACCGCACAAGCAGCCCCCCAAGAACCACCCTTTAATTGTACATCGGCAATTTCGCTACAATTGGTCACTTCTTCGCCAGGGAATTCCTGATCGTGGCGTTGCATGGCATCCAAAATGGCACGTACATTTACCATGGCTTCGCTAGCACGTGCTTTTTCCACTACTAGCTCATACTGCGGCAAAGCAATAGAGGCCAAAATCCCAATAATTAACACAACTACCAATAATTCTATCAGTGTAAAACCTTTCATACGTCCTCCTTTTTACTAACTACACATAGTATAGCAATTTTTTAGATTTTTACAACAAGAAAAGTAATACCCCAGGCAAGTGCTTTGCTGATTTGTAAGACTAAAGCTGAAAAATCGCAAGTCTCTCAAGCGAAAAACCCCCATATTTTTAGATATAAAAAATCTTGTTTACAAAGTTTGTTTCTCTTCGATCAATTGCTTATAAATAACAAATATGCAATAAAAAAAATCAAACAAGTGTTTGACTTTTATACCGCTTTTATTGTAAAAAATAAGAAAGGAATTTTTTGCTTCTTGTTTTCACAACAAAAGCAAAAGCATGCTTAACAAAGGAGGGTGTCATGCACTTGTTCAAAAGAGCAATCCTAGCAGGTCTATGTGCGGGGCTATTTCCTATAGCGTCTTTTGCACAAATAACAGACATGCAGTCCGCCGATTATTCAAAAGCGGATCTAATGTCTTATTGGATGACTAACGACTCAGAATCGATGCGTTTAGCGTTTGAAAATTATTCTTTGCCGTGGGGATCCTATCTTCTGGGGCTAGAAAGTGGGGCTTCCCGTTATACGGATCTGTTCCAAGCCTTTACGGCAGATTTCGTCAGCCGATATGGAATAGCACCCAATAAAGCCGACAAAAATTTATTGCAAGAATATTATGCCCGCCGCAAAAGTGATTACGCCGGACATTTATTATTGCCTACCATGGCTCTTTGGCATAATTATCCAATGGCCAGCATCATACCGTTGGCAAATCACTTAGATGCCTACTGGACAAACCCGGACCTGGCGGGCGATGCATACGACTTTATGGCGGACATTGATCCGGAAGCCACCCCCTATTATGTGGGGGCACATATGGGCTCTTTCAGAGGGCATCCTACCAATCGATACGTTTTGGAAAACTTTTGGAACAGATGGATATTGCGTGAAGGATCCTTTGCCCAAGCGGATATCGATTACCTTAAACAACTCATGTTAGAGGAAATTTTGACACACGAAGCGGAATATGCGGTACAAGAATTGGCTTCCTCGCAAACCGATTTGTGGCCCGCCATCCACGTAAGCCCTATTACGCAACAAAATCAAAGTAAAATACAGTCAATTATTTCTTCGTATTGTTCACAAACCAACTTTACAACAAGTTGTAAAACCTTTGTAACCTATGCCTCGGACTACGGATACATTACCGGTATTCCGCAAGTAACCACTACTTATACCGTAATCGTGGATCCCATTTTGCCTGTGATTCGCGATCCGCGGTATATTGTAGGTTATTACTGGCCTGTTGCCTATATTCGGCCTCTCTTGTGGTACCATCATCCACCCGTAATACGTCCCAGACCTAGACCGCACCGGCCACATATAATACATCCCGGTCACGGAAGACCCGGCGGTCACAAGCCCGGTCATCCCGGTGGAAATCCTCCTCCCAATGGCGGCGGTAACCACGGAGGCAAACCCGGACACGGTGGACAAGGCGGTCATGGCGATCATGGTGGTCATGGCGGTCACGGTGGTCAACCTGGCAGCAATGGCGGTCACGGTGGTCAACCTGGCGGCAATGGTGGGCACGGTGGTCAACCTGGTGGCAATGGTGGGCACGGCGGTCAACCTGGCGGCAATGGCGGTCAACCTGGCGGCAATGGCGGTCACGGTGGTCAACCCGGTGGCAATGGTGGAAATAACGGATCCACCGGAAGCCATGGACACATAACGGGAAACCCGAGAGCGGAACGCCCCATAGCAACAGAGCGACCGGCAACTGTTACCCGTATGGACGTTACTGCTAAACGCAGTTTTAATCGTTCTGCTTTGCCATCCGGCGAGGGTAATAGCTCTTCTGCGGGACATTCAAACTTCACGCCGGGGAACCGCCCTTCCAAGGGGTCTTCTACCCATTCTATCCATCAATCCAAGACGGTAACCCCCAGCCACTCATCCGTAACGCCCAACCATTCCCATGGGGGCAATGCTGGCAATTACAACCGCCCTGCTACGCCAAGCGGTCGACCCAGCCATAATGGTAACGGCGCAGCTCGCTCTTTCGGCGGATCTAACCGCCCTTCTAGTGGGGCTGGACATAGCGGAAGTTCCTTCAGCTCACATGGAGGAGCTCCCTCCGGCTCACATAGTGGCGGACACGGCAGACACCGTTAACTAAACAAGCAAGCTTTAAAACCCCTGCAAAAAGCAGGGGTTTTATAATTAATAAAAAGTATAACTAACGGCCGCGGATGCGTTTGATGTTGCGTTTATGTTCGTTAAAAGTTTTAGAAAAAACATGCCGTCCTGTGTTGTCCGCCACAAAGAAAAGTGCATCAAAATCAGGTTGCGGATTCAGCACCGCCTCCACCGATTTTACACCCGGGTTACAAATGGGACCCGGCGGCAGCCCTTCATTACGATAGGTGTTGTAGGGAGAGTCAACCTTCAAATCTTTATACGTAAGACCTTTTTTCCAATAGCGGTTTTCGTTAATGGCAAAACCGAGGGCATATTGCACCGTAGGGTCTGCCTCCAGGCGTTTGCCCATGTAAAACCGATTTAAATAAACCGCCGCAATTTTAGGGCGCTCATCGTGAACAACGGCCTCGCGTTCTACGATAGAGGCAAGGGTAAGCACTTGGTTTTCCGTCAAATTAGTATTGTATTTTTTAAATAGCGGTAAAATATTTTTTTTATACTGCCCGACCATTTCATCCACTACTTTTTGGGCAGGTGTATTATCGGCAAATAAATACGTAGAGGGGAACAGCTTTCCTTCCAAATTTTGCGCGCGGACGATATTTAAAAACGCGTGGCCGTCACTAATACCGTTAGCGGCCAGGGCCTCCGCCATTTCTTCACTACGCCACCCTTCCAAAAAAGTTACTTTCTCATAGTGCGTGCATTGCCCGGTTTTAATACAATTGATGACTTCCAGGTCGGAGCTATTCTTGCGCAAATCAAAGCGCCCGGCCTTTAAATCCGAGGAGCGGGAAGTAATACGCAAGAGAAGTTTGAATAATAACTCACTGCGAATAATGCCCTTTTGTTTTAAAATGTGGGCCACTTCGCGGCCCGTTTGACCGGGATAAATTTGCACGGTAACTAAATCGCCCTGACTAAAAAAATACATCTTGGCCGCCCACATACCAACGACCAAGAGTACTATTAAAACCAACAAGGCAATGAGTAATTTTTTCATTTAACGAGTTTAAAGAAATGGCGCTTTCCGATTTGCAATACGTCTCCGTTTTCAAAAGCAATCGGCCCATCTTGCGCTACCTTTTCACCTTTTAAGCGTACCGCACCTTGGGTAATTAAACCACGGGCTTTATTCTTGCTCTCAGCGGCGCCGGCGGCAAAAATGACAGCTGATAAAAGCGCGCCTTCTTCGGGCTTAAACTGCGGCATATCCGTCGGGAGTTCCTTTTTGGAAAACACAGTTTCAAAATGAGTTTGCGCGGCGTTGGCGGCCGCTTCATTGTGAAAGCGCGCCACCAATAAGTGCGCCAGTTTTTTCTTGGCGGCCATGGGGTGCATGGCTTTAATTTCATCCAAATTTTCCGTAGTCAAAAGCTCGTAATACATGGGCATTACTTCATCGGCAATGGACATAATTTTACCAAACATATCTTCGGGCGCGTCTGTAAGGCCGACGTAGTTTTTGTAGGACTTACTCATCTTTTTCACGCCGTCCAAACCGACGAGCAGCGGAACGGTAAGCGCTACTTGCGGCTCTTGTCCGTTATTCTTTTGAAGTTGACGACCGACGAGTAAATTGAAAATTTGATCTGTTCCGCCCAGTTCCACGTCTGCCTTAAGAGCCACAGAGTCCTGCCCTTGGAACAAACTATACAAGATTTCCAGCATGCTAATGGGGTTTCCGGCGGCCATGCGTTTTTTGAAATCATCGCGCTCTAATACTTGTGAAACGGTCACATGCTGAAGCGTGGTTAGTAAGTCTTTGCCCGACACAAACGGGTCTAACCACTCGCTGTTAAAGCGCACTTCGGTTTTAGCGGGATCTAGCACTTTAAACGCCTGGTCTGTGTAGGTTTTAGCGTTGGCAAGAATTTGCTCGCGGCCTAGGACGGGGCGGGTAGAATCGCGCCCGGACGGATCGCCGATAGCAGCGGTAAAATCGCCGATAACGAGCACAGCCGTGTGTCCCATATCTTGGAAGCGGCGCATCAACGAAAGTGCCACGCTATGGCCCAAGTGCAAATCGGCTGAGGTCGGATCGCACCCGAGTTTAATTTTAAGCGTTTTGCCGGATTCTAATTTTTTGGCCAAGTCGGCCTTGGAAACGACATCCACGCATCCGCGTGTTAAAAAAGAAATTTGCTCATCAATGGTCATAAAAATTACTCCTAAAAAATATATCTATATTTTAGCAAATTAGTAAAAATTATACGGATCGGCTGCTATTTGGATGGCTGCCCCTTTGCCCGGCTCAAAACTATCCAGTTGTGCCAAGAGATCTAAATACCGCGCTTCGTCCGTCTTAAACACAAGATATTGTTTTTTGAGTTTGTCGGTCTTTTTGGCACACCACACCGGGCCTAAAATTTCAGTGCAACGTTCTTTGCCAAGTTGTTTAATGCGTTCGGTTTCGGTTTGGAGTGTATTCAACTCTTTGGCCTTGAGCGTCACGCGTATAAGGTGCGTAAAGGGGGGATAGCCAAAGGCCTCACGCAAGGCAAGTTCGTTCTCGGCCGCGGCTTGGTAATCGCCCTGTAACAACGGCGCATAGTCATACGCACTTTGGTCGGCAGTTTGGATAATTAATCGCCCATTGGGTATGCAAGATAGATGTCCGCGCAGTTCAAAGAGGAGTTGCCCAAATTTTTCACTGGCGCGAAAATCAGGACCGTCCAGTTCCAGTTCTGCATCCAACACGGCCGCTAAATTTACGCGCGAATTTTTAAGTGCGCCCGATGCTAAACGCGTGCCTACAATGATGTCCGCTTGGCCCGTTTGCAACGCGCTAAGAGCCTCAAAACCTTGGCCGCCCTTTGTTTTAAGTGAATCGGAGTCTAGGCGTAAAATCTTGGCTTGGGGGAAAAATTTAGTAAGTTCGGTGACAATTTTTTGCGTACCGCCGCCGCGGGACTTGAATACTAAATTGTGACAATGCGGACATTCTTGTTGCATCCCTTCCACCGCACCGCATTTTTTACAATGCAAACGTTCAGTGCCATCCTCTAACTTTTCGTGCGTTAAGAGCGCGCCGCATTTTTTGCACTTGGCATACGCACCGCAATTTAAACAATAGTACGAGTTGGCATATCCCCGACGGTTAAAAATCAAAAGCGCAGGTTCTTTTCGCGTTAAATTTTCTGCTAGTTGGTCCAGTAAAAATTGCGAAAAGTAGCGCGATTTTTCACTTTTCTTTTCGGTAAGTTTAATTTGTGGTGTATAGGTTTTTACCGCGGGACTATTAAACGTAAGTGCGGTTACTTTGTTGTGTTGCACCCAGTTAAACATTTCGGCACTGGGGGTAGCCGAAACATACGCCGACACCGCCCCGTGCG
Source organism: Candidatus Avelusimicrobium bubulum (assembly GCA_902798835.1). GTDB lineage: Bacteria > Elusimicrobiota > Elusimicrobia > Elusimicrobiales > Elusimicrobiaceae > Avelusimicrobium > Avelusimicrobium bubulum. Next base: position 7,023 of record CADBYN010000038.1, read on the forward strand.
TTTGTGCGCGAAAATAGAGCACATCCCGCGCGTGGAAGTAGGGTTTGTTTTCTTCCTGCTTGTAATTTTCGTCTTGCTCGTCCAGCATAGCGCAAAAACGTAAATTCTTAAACGGCAAGAGTACCCCTGAACGTGTAGCCACTACCACACAAGGAACACCGTTAGAAATATTAGAAAAATATTTCTTCTTTTTGCTCAGTAGCATCCGGCTATGCCAACAATATACGTTCTGCGCGCCGAAGCGATTTTCTACCTCGAAAATAAACTGCCGCGCCGCCACGATATCCGGCACCATAATAAGCACCTGTCCGTAATTGCGAAGTGTTTGTTCGGCCGTACGTAAAATGATTTCTGTTTTGCCGGCACCGGCAGGACCACGGAGTAAAAACGGTTTAAATTGATACGCGGGCACTTGCGTAAGTGTTTGCAACGCGTGCTGTTGTCCATGGGTAAGCGAAAACGAAGGCGTGTTGAAGTGAAACGCAGGCAACGAGGGGGCAGCCTCTAATTTAAAATACGGTTGCGGGGGAATTAAGGCAAATAAAATTTGACCGATCGGGCATCCCCAGCGGCTTTTTATGTAACGTGCTAACGGAAATAAATCCGAGCCGAAAAGTGGCTTTTTATCCAAGACAGCAGCAATCGGTTTAAGTTTTATGTGAGAGGCAACGGTAGTAATTTCGCTCACGGCTACCACAAGCCCGCACGTTAAACGATTAGCCAGCGGAGCCGTAACGCGCACGCCAGGCGCTATTTGACTTTCCAGTTCGGATGGAATTAGATAGTCAAAGTCGCGGTCCAGCGGAACGTCGAAAACAACTTTGCAAAACATAATTATTTACGCGCGCCCTTAAGACCTAATTTATCCATGACCATTTGTAAATCTTGCCAGGCGTCTTTCTTCCAGTTGGGATTGCGCAAAAGAGCGGCCGGGTGGAACGTGGCAATAATTTGCACCGGTTTGGGAAGTTCCACACTATCTAAATGCAACGTGTGAAATTTACCGCGAAGCGCGCCTAAACTGCTTGCGTCGCTGATGAGCGCCTTGGCCGCCACACCACCCAATGCCACGACGTACTTGGGGCAAACGATGGCAATTTGCTGCTCAATGTATTTGCGGCAGCAGGCGATTTCCTGGGCGTTGGGAGCGCGGTCGTTGCCGTGTTTTTCGGGATGTAACGGATCAGTCATGGGGTGACATTTAGCGATATTGGCGATAAATACTTTCTCGCGCGTAAGGCCCATAGCCAAAATCATTTTGTCTAAAAGTTGCCCCGCGCGGCCGACAAACGGACGGCCTTGGCGGTCTTCATCAAAGCCGGGGCCTTCGCCCACGAACATCACATCCGCGTTAACATTTCCTTCACCGGGAACGGCATTAATGCGCGTGGATCCCAGCGGACAGCGGGTGCATGATTTAATTACTTGGGCCAGTTCATCTAAAGCACGGGTTTTATCGGTTTTATTCATAGTAAAACGCTCCTCTTGAGGGGAAGAAACAGTTTGATGCACGAACGAAACATCCAGCGTGCTATCCTTAGCCATGGGGGGTAATGCGCCCGGTTTCGTTTTTGCGGGCGCCACAGGTGCAGAGGCGGCTGCCCGTACAGGTGCAGCCGTCGTTAAGAATTCATCTTCCTCTTGGGCGGCTAAGAAACGTTTTAATTCCCCGGCTAGCCCGCGCACAGAATCTGCCATAATTACAGTTTCATGGGTTCTTTGGCTTTGCGTTCGGCTTCCAAGCGGGCCTCTTCGGCTGCTTTTTGCTCGGCTACGTAGTTGGTGGTGCTGAGGTTTAAAATTTCTTCTTTGCTCACGCGTTTAGTCAAAATAGCGTCTAACGCTTCTTTAATCACAGCGGCGGTGGGCTTGTTTTTAAATTCCTGTTTCTTTTTGAGCTCTTTGGCGTACATGGATGCGAGCACGACAACGTCGTAGCGATCCCCGTCAAAGTCGGTCAGTTTTGCGGCTAATTCTTGGTCATTTTTTACGGACATAATTACTCCTGTGTGCTATTTTAAAATCTTTAGTTTTTTATCTTGCCGTTCTACGCGGCATTGTTCAGCGGAAACAATTCCCGCCATTTTTGTAATGGCTTCTTGCAAATCGTCATTTAAAAGGGCATAATCGTACTTGTCAATTTCCTTCATTTTTATCCTCCCCTTTACTTTATAAATTCTTTCTTATATTATATCATTTCTGCCTAAAAAAATAAATAAAAAAGGCACCATCACCGCTTTTGGGTACTGCGCCTTGACGGTACGTGCGCCCTGTACATCAATTACCAAAATGGGGCAGATCCCTTTTTTAAGCAAATCATTGACGGATTTTTTAGGGATACCGTAGTAGTGCGTATGCACTTGCGCCCACTCGAGCATTTGATTTTTCTTGATGGCTTGCTCAAATTGTTTGATCGTCCAAAAATGGTAATCTTTACCGTTTTTTTCGCCTTTGCGCGGCGCACGGGTAGTGGCCGTAACTACGCGCGAGACAGTTTTGTTTTTCTTCAAAACCGCGTCTACAATGGTAGTTTTACCCGCACCCGAAGGGGACGAAACAATAATGGGAAAAGCCTTCATATTGCTATTATAGTAAATAGCGGGGAAGGGGTGCAAGAGGGCGGAAAGATTCGCTTATTCACATGATTCAAAATTAGATATCCCAACCTTCTTCAACTTCCCATACATCTGAAGGCAAACTTTCACATACTGCTTTGCCTGCATCTCCATCGTAACCACAATTGTGAGAATCCCATTGGTATGATCTATTCATATGGCTATACACAGTATACCAAGAATTACCTAAACTACCGTAGATAATAATCTCGCAACCATAAGAAGTACCACAAGTGGCTGTCCAGGAAGCATTTGATAAGTCACAAAATCCTCCCGCCTTTTTACAAGGAAAATCTACATCTAATTTTTCATTATGTAGGCACTCTCCTGTAAAGCAAACTTCTCCTATCTCTGCATTGGGCAGTCCATTTTCCGTAGTCCAAATGGATATAGCTTTCTCCATTGTATTTACAATAGTTATTGCTTCTGTGGCGCGGGCTTTGGCTACCGCTTTTTGATATTGCGGCAAAGCGATCGCCGCTAAAATACCAATAATTAAAACTACTACCAACAATTCTATGAGCGTAAAACCGCCCGTAAAACGACTTTTTTGTTGCATACGTACTCCTCCATTTATATGAAATTATTTTAGCATATAGTCCATTATAAGAAAAAAAAAAAACGATTCAAGCGTTTTCTTTTTGGGATAGCAAATAAACGGCAACAAATAAGGTGGGGATTTTCGATTATAACTTTCAGAAATGACAGATTAAAAAAACAATACCCCTCGCGGGTTAAATCGCAAGGGGTATTATAATCGTTTAGCGCGGGCTTTGGGAGCCCAGGCGCTGGGCTTATTTGCGTTTCTTTTTGGCCAAGACGTCTTTGGCAGCGGCTTGTGCAGCAGCCAAGCGCGCTATCGGCACGCGGAAGGCAGAGCAAGAAACGTAAGTGAAACCTTCGCGGTGGCAGAATTCCACACTTTCCGGATCTCCGCCATGTTCACCGCAGATACCGATTTTGAGACCGGGTTTTACTTCGCGGCTTTCAATGACCGCGTGTTGAATTAAGCGGCCCACACCGTGTTGATCCAAGGTTTGGAACGGATCGTGTTCCAAGATACCTTGTTTGAGGTATTCGGGGAGGAACGAACCGATATCATCGCGAGAGAAACCAAACGTCATCTGCGTAAGGTCGTTGGTACCAAACGAGAAGAAATCAGCTTCCGTGGCAACATCCGCAGCCAATACTGCCGCACGCGGAATTTCAATCATCGTACCTACGGAGAATTTAAGTTTCTTCACTTTGGTCTTAGCAACTACTTCATCGTACGCGGCGCGGATGAGTTTCTTTTGCGTGACAATTTCGTTCTTATCGCAGGTAAGCGGGATCATTACTTCCGGTTCGGCTTTTACGCCTTCTTTAATAAGTTCGGCGGCCGATTCAAAAATCGCGCGGGCTTGCATTTTGGTAATTTCGGGATAGGTTACACCTAAGCGAATACCGCGGTGACCCATCATCGGGTTGACTTCGTGCAGGCCAGCGGCACGTTCTTTGAAGGTATCCATGGAAATGTTCAAGGCTTTAGCGAGTTCTTGTTGCTTGTTGGGCAAGGTAGGTACGAACTCGTGCAGCGGCGGGTCCATCAAGCGGACGGTTACGCCGTAGCCGGCCATGGCTTTCATGGTTGCTTTGATTTCTTTCTTCATGTGCGGGAATAATTCTTCCACAGCCGCTTTGCGTTCGGCTTCGTTGCCGGCCAAGATCATCTTACGCAAGATGAAAAGCGGGGTCTCGGAATTTTTACCGTAGAACATGTGTTCAATGCGGAACAACCCAATGCCTTCGGCACCGAATTTGCGGGCTTTCTTGGCATCATCTTCTGTATCGGCATTGGCACGTACTTTCAAAACACGCACTTTGTCGCACAACGCGAGGAAGTTAGCTAAATTTTTGTTGCCTTCGCCGGCGCCTAACATTTTTAAAGCACCCGCATAGACATACCCTTTGGTACCGTTGAGGGTCAGTTCATCGCCTTCTTTAAAGGTTTTGCCACCCATTTTAACGGTTTTCTTATTGAGGTCGATTTCCAATTCGCCACAACCTACGATGCAGCATTTACCCCAACCGCGGGCTACTAACGCCGCGTGAGAGGTCATACCGCCGCGTTGGGTCAAAATACCTTGCGCAGCACGCATACCTTCAATATCTTCGGGGTTGGTTTCTTCGCGCACTAAAATGGCGGGTTGGCCTTTTTCAGCTAACGCGATGGCGTCATTGGAGTTGAAAACGATTTTACCGCAAGCACCGCCCGGGCCGGCAGGCAAACCTTGCGCAATGGCTTTGGCGTTCTTTTCCGCAGCCGGATCAATGGCAGGCAATAACAGTTCGCCCAGTTGGGTAGGCGTTACACGCAAAACGGCTTCTTCTTTGGTAATGAGTTTTTCTTTTACCATATCGAGCGCCATTTGCACAGCGGCGATACCGTTGCGTTTACCTACGCGGCATTGTAACATCCACAAGCGTTCATGCTCAATGGTAAATTCGATATCAAGCATATCGTGGAAGTGTTTTTCCAATTTCTTTTGAATATCGTCTAATTGTTTGTACACTTTGGGCATCACTTTTTCAAGCGTCGGCAAGTGCGCAGAGTGTGCGTTGGTAGACCACTTGTTCATCGGAGACGGGGTGCGGATACCGGCTACCACGTCTTCGCCCTGAGCGTTGATTAAGTATTCGCCATAGAAGTGAGAGTCACCGTTGCCGGGGTTGCGGGTAAAGGCCACACCGGTTGCGCTGGTGTCACCCATGTTACCAAATACCATGGTTTGCACGTTTACGGCAGTACCCCAATCATTGGGGATGTTTTCAATGGCGCGGTAAGCAATGGCGCGTTTACCGTTCCAGGAAGCAAACACGGCGCCAATGGCACCCCAGAGTTGTTCAATCGGGTTATCCGGGAATTCTTTGCCTAATACTTTCTTGACGGTCTTCTTAAATTCTACGCAAAGTTTTTTGAGTTCTTCAGCCGGGATTTGCGTATCGTCTTTTACTTTGAGTTGGGCTTTTTTGTCAGCCATCATGCCGTCTAAAATTTTGCGGATGCCTTCGCCGTCTTTGGGTTCAATACCGGCAGCTTTTTCCATTACCACGTCGGAATACATCATAATTAAGCGGCGGTACGCGTCGTACACAAAGCGGGCGTTGTTGGTTTTGGCAATCATACCCGGAATGGTTTTTTCGGTCAAACCAATATTTAAAATGGTTTCCATCATACCCGGCATGGAAGCACGCGCACCGGAACGTACAGAAACTAACAACGGGTTGGTAGCAGAGCCAAATTCTTTCTTGGTTTCTTTTTCTACTTTTTTGAGGTTAGCCTCTACATCGGCTTTTAAGGTTTTCGGATAGGTTTTTTTGTTGTTCCAGTAGTAGGTACAAACTTCGGTAGTGATTGTGAAACCGGGGGGGACGGGCAATTTTAATTGGCCGGACATTTCAGCCAGGTTCGCTCCTTTTCCGCCCAGGAGTTCTTTCATTTTTCCGTTACCTTCGGCTTTACCGGCACCAAAGGAATAAACATATTTTGTGCTTTTAATCTTCTTAGAAACGGGTTTTTTTACAACTGTTTTTTTGGCAGCCGCTTTCTTTGCGGTCGCTTTTTTTGTGGTTTTTTTCACCATGATACATTCTCCCTATAGGTAAGTTGGCGCGCGTACAGAAAAACGCACGTGAATATTCCTGTATATTGTAGTAAATTTCTACTAAAAAAGGAAGTAAATTTTAGTATAATTACTTCTGTTAAAAATCACTTGGCGGCAGAAACTATATGAAGAAACAGATTAGAGATCTTATTATATTTGCTTTGGCACTACTAGGGCTGGGTATTTATTGTTACAAACACATTGACCACAATCGGCCTCAAAGACAAAACATATCTTTTGTACAGCTAAACAAAAAAATTATACCGCTGCAAGAGGTATATGCCGAGCAAATTCCACAAGCAATTTACGACGGCATTGCCAATAATGGCACCTACAAAGAATTTTTACTGGGCGATAAAAAACAAGTGGTACTCATTACGTGGAACGGATGTCCTTATGCAAGGGCTTTTCGCCAAGCGTTGGACCAAGCATTTAAAAATACAAACTTGAAAGATTTTTATAAGGAAAATGTAGTCGAAGTGCCCCAATCTTCTTCTTATTCCTGCCATAGTGATAATTTTAATTGTCCGCAAGCGTGGGTCATGAATCACTGCGCCGGAGGATTTTGTATCATTAACCCGCAAACTCAAGAAGCTATCGTCGACAAATCTCAAAATGCGCGGCAAATTTTACCGTTATTAGCCTCGTACATGGTGTGGGAAAAAGAGCCTTTGTTTAAGGCAGGAAATAACGTCAATAATTAAGGTTTGGGGTTGGCGGAATTTTCTTTAGTAAAATCCCCGTGAAATCCTTTCCCGGACGATACAAATCTTCCAATGCTTTCTATTTTAGCCTCGATACATCCGCGGCATTGTGCGGGGGATTCTCCCGTGCATACTTTACCGGGATATAGTTCGTATTTTTTGCGAAAGTCACCTTCTGTGACGTTGGGCATCACAACGTTGGCGCCACATTGCAAAGCAAGCAACCGGCCTTGCGGATGCAACGTTTCCATGGCGGTGGTGGCGGGAATATTAATGTCCGGCAGAAGCAAACGCATTAGTGCCATCATTTTTAGAGAAAGTTCAAAATGCCCCTGGGTAGTTTCATCCTTAAGAGGCGTATGAGGATGGGGGATAAACGGCCCGATTCCCGCCATATCTACGGGCAAATCCTTAAAAAACAATAAATCATTGGCTAAACTTTCCAGCCTCTGCCCAGGTAATCCCACCAACGAGCCGGAACCTACTTC
>CADBYN010000039.1 GCA_902798835.1 Candidatus Avelusimicrobium bubulum
ACACGCGGTCTGCCATCGCACACACAATTTCTCCTCGGTTAAGGGCGGCCATCATTTCCGGCACGCCACCCAGCGGGCCGGACGGGTTTATAAAGGTAAAAGGGGCTTTTTTGCCGCTATGTTCGGCGACGGTTTTATCATTATCTTTGGGATTTCGGTAATACAAAATATGCATGGGTTTGTTTAAAAATTGCATACAATTCACGGCGCTTTGCCAACATCCCACATGGGCTGTCAGTAATAAAAGTCCTTTATTTTGCTCAAGCAGTTTTTCACAAGTTTGGCGCGTTTGCGGACTGGAAATAAATTGTGTGTTTCCTAAAATTCCCAAAGCGGCGCGGTCCACCAGCGTGCGCCCAAAGGTAAGATTAAGCCGAAACGTGTGTTTAAAAAAATCCCATTTTGTCTTTGGGGAAAAGCGCCGTGTTATATACGCGCGCGATTTATCCCGAACCGATTTATGTAGGCAATACACAAACACGAGTGGGTATAAAAACGCATACGCAAGCGATCTGCCGCCTAAAGAAATTAACGCATATACAAAGCGGTGCTTGAAGCGCGAGGCCATACTACGGCCTGTTTCTTCTTCATGTGTGTTCATGTAGTCCTCTACGTAATATCCAGCCTGCCAATAACACCACTACAAAAATAATTACGGCTAAACACGGTGCGACCACTAAAGAGCCCAATATCCACTCCCACACGCGTTGCAGGGCTTGTTTGCCCAGCGTGGTCAAGGTAAATTCTGTAAGCCAATGCCCGTGACGTAAAAAATACCCTACTTCAATACACAAAGCCGGGATAAAAGGCCCAATACATAACTTTTCAAATCCCACACATAACAGCCGATTTAAGTTCCACCAGCCGGCTCCCCAAAACAGCCACACTTGCCGAATACCTATAAAAGCAATAGATCCGCAAAAAATTCCCCATGCGGCCGAAAGCGCGTTACGTAGAACGCTGCCCGGCGCAGCCAAATTATCTTTGAGTGTTTGCAAGTAGCTTTTTTTGACCAATTCTCCTTCCACTTCCTCGTATTGCCGGTGAGCAATGGGCAACATGGAACGCAACGTTAAATAAGTATTGAGCACCGTTAAACGCCCATTGTCTTTCCATTGGCTAAAATGTGAAATGCGCTCGTCTGTATAAGACACGCTAACCGGTATTTCCTCTATGCTTAATCCCGCCCATAAAGCCCGTACTACAACTTCCACTTCAAAGGTGTAACGTTTGCTCCAAATACGTAACGTGTTGAGTAAATTGATCGGATAGCATCTGTAACCGCTTTGAATATCTTGCACGGCTTTACCTGTTTGCACATGTACCCAAAAATTGCCGAATTTACGTCCAAACCGAGAGCCGAACGGCACACTCTCATCAAATTTACGTACGCCCAAAATAAGAGATTTGGGATGTTGCTTTGCGGCGTGAATAAAAAGCGGAATTTCTTGAGGGTCGTGTTGTCTGTCGGCGTCAATGGTAATGATATGGCTAAATCCATGTTCTTGTGCCCAAGCGGCACCGGTCATGATGGCGGTCCCTTTCCCTTGATTAGGTGTTTGCCGGAGAAAGCTAACATCTAACCCTTGTAAATAAGTTTCCGGCGATTCATTGCTCCCATCGTCTACCACCAGCACGTGCGGCCAAACGGCGCGGCATTGTTTAGCTACCGCGCGTAATGTTTTTGAGTGGTTGTAATGAGGAAGTACCACCAAAAATGTTACTTGGTTTGAAGTTTCCCTTGCTTCCATGCTTGGCATATTTTTTCGTAAAATGTGGGGCGTTCAAACAACACTTGCTGGCTATTTTTATCCACCAATAACTGAACGCTATATCCACGGGCCATCACTTCTTTTTGCTCGTTTAAAATGGTGAAATCTACATTGAGCCGCACGGCATCTGTGTAAAATAACCTCGCTTTAATTTCGTAAGTATGTCCGTAGGTTAAGGGGGCTAAATAATCTAGATGCATTTGCCGTACGGGCAACAGCACCCCGTGATTAAAAAAATCGGCATAGCCTATACCAAAGGCATCTCCCAATGCCATACGCGCATCTTCGCACATGGCGACATAATGCCCGTGCCACACAATTTGCATTACGTCCATTTCGTGGAAACGAACAGTGTGAAAAATAGATTTCTCAAGCGGTTTTGGAGCATTGGGCTCTTGTTTAAAATAGTTGTATTGTTTCATAAATCCCTCTGTGAAAACTGCACGATGAGTTGGCTTAATTTTTTATTTTGGTTTGGCTCTGTTAACTCTGCAAAATACCAGCCGTCCGGGCGCTGGGATAATTTTACTTCTATAAACGAACCAGGAAGAGAAGGGCTCATGAATTTGGCTTTTTTGACAGCTTTTACTTCCATAGGTTTGTGAAGCAACCGGCTGGCCGCGTCGCTGCAAAATGAAATTTGGCATACCGCCGGCAATAAAGGGTATCCTTCAAAGTGCCCCTTAAATGCGGGGAAATCTTTCACTAGTTCATATAAAAATCCATTGGGTGTTGTGTGCCGATAGCACTTTTCCACAGCCTGTTCTACAAACATATTCCTCCCGTTACTTCTAATTCAAATGTGCCCACGGTTGTTTTCTGAGTCATTTGCCTTGCCGGGCAAGGAACTAAAAATTGTTCCCGCGCTAGTTGGCCCCAAGCTTGAATGAGTCTGCTTGGGACTTTCGGTGCTTGGTAATGCACTTGCAGTTGTTCCTTTGACACGGTTAAATCGGCCAATTTTAGTGCGGGCTCCGCTAGAATCAATACGCGCGTTTGCCCGGACTCTTGATATTGGCTAATGAGCGTAAAATAAAAATTTTGCGGTTGCAGTAAACCGCTGGCTACAGACGCGGTTTGCATAGAAATCGGCTCTGCCGGTGTAGGAGTATGTACCCAATGCGCCCTACAACCCATCACTAAAACAACGAATAATCCAATCAGTTTTTTCATACGTAACGTTTCCATAAAGCGGGCAATATAAATAATGATACTAATACTGTGCCCCCAATGCCTAGTAAAGCGCATATTCCCATCATAAATAAGACCGAATGTTTGGCTAAAATCAGCACGCCAAAACCGGCTAAGGTGGATAGCCCCGCCGCCAGTAAAGCGCGCGTGGGGTATAACTGCGTTAATTCTTCTTGTTTTGACCGGTGCTTAATTAACTGAAAAATAGCATAATCCAGCCCTAGTCCAATTAGTAACGGCAGGAAAATCAGCCCAAATAAATTAACTTTCACGTGAAAGAGTGCCAAACAACCAAATAGAAAGCAACTTCCCAACAAGACCGGGATGAAACATAATAGCGTTTCTTTGTAGTTTCTAAACAATAGCCATACGGCAATTAAATTTAACAGTAGTGCCAGGCAAACAATTGTGGCGGCTTCTTTTTTAACATTTTGTACCAAACTTGCTTGTAACTCGGAAGCAGAAATAAAGACGAAGTGAACCCCATCGGCCAGCCGTGCATAAAGCGGCTCGTTGGGGACTATATTTACCACAGCGTACAAGTCGTTTGAAATTTTGATGAGCGGATTATACCAAGTAGAGAAGTCGAAATTTGAGTCGGTAAAAGAAGATTGTAACCAGGCCCAAAAGGGCGCAAATGCTTGTGGGTTAAATCCTTTTGTTTGGGCTTGTGTTTGCAAGACAGATTGTGCTTGCTCCCAGCGGGCCGGTGTCCAAAATGTTGCCCATCGTTCCCTGTTTTCAGTGCGTGTTTTTGAAGAAACAAAGAGCGTACTTATCGGTAAGCCGTCCGGGATTTTTGAGGATATTTGCTCATTGTTTGCCAGGGCTTCATCTTGCGTTTTACCCAATGAAAATAGCAGAGCCCCACGGTTTGAGGGGAATAGTTGTTGCGCAATTTGTCTGTCTTTTACAAAGGCGGCAGAAGTGGAATTTAAATCGTTCAAATTGGAACTTAACTCAAGGTGCGTTATTCCCCATAGGCCAAATACCAGCAAACAAATGCTTACCCAAACGGCTCCTTTAAAAGTAAGGGGGATAATATCTGTTTTTGCAGTATTTAACCGGGCGGGAGTTCCCTTTTTAAAATAGGAGGGCAATACACGCACAGAGATGAAAAAAGCCAGCGAAAGCGCAATCAGCGCAAACACGGCAATCTGTTTAAATACTTCAATAGATGAGAATAGCAAGGCGACAAAACAAAGCCCGGATGTCAAAAAATTACACCATAAATGCTTTGTTATTTTGGATACGACGTTTGCGGTGTCTGGGTTTGTTTGCGCAAGGGCAAAGTAGATATAAATAGCGTAGTCCACCGACAATCCTACCACCACGCTGCCAAATCCCAGCGTAATTCCGCTAATGTGTCCAAAAATCAGTTGGGTAATCCACGCGGCGGGGGGGAGTACCAACAAGGGAAGTGAATATACTAAAAGAGCTCTTCGAGTACGGAAAAAACACACAAATACGCCGGTCAAACAAAGAAGCCCGGTTAGTGTTACCGTCATTAAATCCTTTTTGATGAGGAGGGCATTTTCCAACGTATAGCGTAGTCCTCCCACAAAAAATGTATGCACATCTTCAGGTAAAGAGGACTGAAAGTCCGCAAAAAAATGTTGCAGCCGGTGCGCAGCTTTAATATCCGATACGGCGGATTTGGCGTCCTACAGAGCCGCGCGGAGGGTGCCGTCATTATTTGTCAAAAAACCATCTGTGTAGTTTAAGGTTTGCACGTTCTTGCCCAGTTTACTCCAAGGGCTAATTAGTAATTCTGTTAAATTAAACGGGTCTTGTGTCATCTTTTGAGTGGTGAAGATGCTTTGAAACGAAAATAATTCCTCATAGTATTGGGCGATTTGGCGGGATACTGCTTGCGGTGCAATTTTGCGTTCTGTTTCTTGTTGAATTTTCGGCGAGAAAAGCCCGGGCAGAGCCGAAAGCATCTGCAAAATGCTTGTATTGGTCCAAGGCTTTTGAGGGATAATAAACCCGGCTTGTGCCAGCGCATCTTGGAGTCGGGCGGCTGTTTCCTGTGCTTGTTGCGCGGAAGGAGCCTTTGTGATGACAATTAGTTTTTGGCTAAGCGGGGAGTGTTCAAAAAGGGCAACTCGTTGTTTGATTTTGCCGGGCACTAATGCCAATATATTTTCTTCCAACGAGCCATAGCATAGACCTACCACGCCCAGCACCATCAAACAGGCAAAACCTAACAGTTTTCCATGTTGACGCAAATTTCTCATGGAAATACCTCGGCCGATAGAGGGGGATTAATTTGCGTATGATTAAATTTCCACACAATAAAATCACCGCTGGGTTCTTCCATTTTTACTTGCGTTACGATACGCGGGTCTTTTTCATCTAGCCACACGGTAATTTTTTTAACGATTTTATGCTCTTTGAGCAGCGGAGTAAAGGTGATTTGCGTTCCCTCGTGCGTGATGTGATAATTTTTTTGTAACGAGTCAAAATCCAGCGTCAGCCACACCAACATTTCATTTATAAACATACGTCCCATGGCGGACTCAATGGGCTTTTTAGTGTGCGCTTGCAGGCGATAAGAACGATCCTTCTCAATCAAGAAGCCATTTTCAAAAGGTATTTGATATTGCCAGCGCAGTTTTTGTGCTTTTTTATCAAAAGCAAGTGTCCCCTGGCTTTGGATGGGTTGATCCAATAATGCCAGGTGTTTTTCTTCGATGAAATTACTTTGCAGTGTTTGTACGGTACTGATTTTTTGGGCATAGTTGTGCAACGCGTCCTCTTTGGATTGCGCCCAAGAAAAACAAACAGCCAAACATAATAACAAGCTCAAATAGTATTTCATAGTGATTTGGGGGGCTCTCCTTGCCACATAAAAATATACACGGTGGCTTGCGCTAATTTTTGTTCGTTGCAAAATACTTCCCCGCGCACGATATAGGTGCCAAAACATTCATCCATCTTCTCGGTTCGAACTGTTAGTACATCTCCCGCGCGTGCCGGGGAAAAAATTTCCATATCACGTAGCGTAGCCAAATACCCACCGCCCTCTATGGTCAAGTTTTTTTGAATGCGGCGGTATGCCTCGCAAACGCCGTATCCTTGCGCAATCAGTTCGCAACAAGTTTCCGGCGATAACGTACCGTCTTGGCGTAAAAACAGATGGTCTTTTGCAACGGGTGCTTCGGCAAGCCCTATTTTTTCTTGCACATCCAGCACGCGGCTGACTAGCAACATAGGCGGTCGATGCGGAATTAAGGAAGAAACGCAAGGATATGTTGTCATAATTGTTTATCAAAAAAATCCATAATTTGTTTTTTAGCGGCTTGCGCCATGCGCAAATGCCCCAGTTCACCGGTGTAATCTTTGGGATATATCGCCGGGAACATTTTAAGCACAATCTTTGCCGGTTTAATGACAAAAGAACCGGCCGGGAGCATTTTTCGGGTGCCTGTAATGGCTACGGGCACAATGGGCAAATTTAATTGCTCTGCCAGGTAAAATGCACCACTTTTAAACCGCGCGTGCGGATCTTTGCGCGATCCTTGCGGGAAAAACATAATATCACATCCTTTTTCTATCGCGGTTTTGCATTGCGCGAGTATTTGTTCGGGGGAAGTTTTCTCGGCGTCTATATAGCCGGCCCCGTTCATGACATAGTGAAAAAACGGCAACTTAAATACCCAACCCTTTGTAATATAGATAATATTGTCAAATCCAAAAGCACTAATTGTATACAAGTCCAACGCGGAAGCATGGTTGGCCACAATCACACAACTGCCTTCAGGCCGCGCTTGTTTTTCTACGGATAACCCCTTACTGGCCAGGCGCATAAAGAACACAATGCCGCGCGATTGGATATACACAAATTTGCGCACGGCCCGATCCCGTTTGGCTGACGAAGTAAGCCATAAGAAAGGAGCCGCAATAAGCGTGGACATAACCAGCCAACCAATCGCCGCTCCCCCAATGACAAACGTATTAAAACAAGTGCGTAAACACTCCATACTATTTTTGGTGTGTGCGGGCTAATTTTTCAATAAAATCATACAAATCATTTAGGGTAACGATGGTACGCAAATCATACCCTTGGCGTAATGTAACGCCGAATTTTTGTTCCAATACTACGACCATATCCACCGCATCCAAACTATCCAATCCCAAATCGTCCCTAAGTTGTGCGGTAGGTAGCAGTTGATCGTCCTTAAACTCAAACTCTTTTTTTAAGGCCTCGTTTGTTTGTTTTATAATTTCTTCACGTGTAATCATTGGGGTCTCCTAAGAAGCAATGAACAGTTGTTGCCGCCGATGGCAAAACTGTTTTTCATAATAATATGCAAAGGGGTGTTTGTGGAATGTGTAATATACTGCAAGGGAGCGCACTGCCCGTCTATTTGTTTCAAATTATGGGTGGGTACAATGGTTTGTTCTTGTAGCATTTTTACGCAGGCAATACTTTCCAAAGTCCCGCTGGCACCCATCGTGTGCCCTAAGTGTCCTTTTAAGCTATTGATTTTTAAGTTAGGGCCAAAGACGGCGTTGGCGGCTTGTGTTTCTGCAATATCGCCGGCTACCGTGCCTGTTGCGTGTGCATTTAACAAATCTACTTGCTCGGCCTTAACTTGGGCCGTTTGCAGCGCGCCTTGCATGCATTTTTTCAAAGTTTCTGCCGAGGGATATGCCATATTTTCCGTTTCGGTATTGGCATAGAAACCAAGCACTTCGGCTAAAATCGGGACGCCGCGTTCCTGGGCGCTTTTCTTTGTTTCCATAAATACGAGCCCACACCCTTCCGAAACTACCAATCCGGTGCGAGAGGCATCAAATGGCCGGCAAGCTGCCGCGGGATTATCGTTGGAATTTTTCGAAGTAGCCTGCATAATATCAAAGCAAGCGCTAAACATGGGATGATATTCTTCGGTACCGCCGCACAAGGCTTGTTTCACAAGACCGGAACGAATGGCTAAAAATCCAAGGCCCATATTCATTAGGCCGGTTGCGCATGCTTCGCTTCCGCCCATAGCCGGGCCGTTGATTTTTAGTGCTTGGCATACCGCGGCCAACGGGGAGTGATTCATAATTTGTAAGAAATCGGAGGTCTTTATGAGTTCCAAATGCGCTCCCTGGCTATAGCTTGTGAGTTCCAACCACACGGAAATGCTATTGAGCGTGGAACCCATGAAAAATCCAAGTTGTTCGGGGGAGTCTTCGTAGCCGGCTTGGTGCAATGCTTCCTGCGCCGCAACGTAGGCATACAACCCCATGCGGCTCATACTTCGGCGGTATTTGCGCGGAATAAATGAATAATCGGTATCTGGGATGGTAGCAGCCACTTTGGTGTTCACCATAGGCAATGTTTCCAATTCTTTGACGGTGTGCATACAATTTTT
>CADBYN010000040.1 GCA_902798835.1 Candidatus Avelusimicrobium bubulum
AGGAATTGTCCGGCAACGGATCGAGCGCCACTTCCGTCGGCTCGGCAGGTTTCTTCACGCTGGGAGCAGGCGCAGGCGTTTGCGCGGCAGGTTGAGCGGTTTGCCCGTAGCGGTTGCCCGGATTCCACCACGCGGGCGGATCACCGGCACACGCGGCAAAACAAATACTGGCTAGTACGATTGCAAAAATCCGTTTCATAGCTATATTATACGTTTCTTGAGCGTTTTTGCGCAAGCAGGGCTTGACGATATAATGAACACAAAACGACAGAGCAGAGGGGATTCCCGGTTACAACCCGCGGGAATGACATATTATAAATAATTTGTCATCCCCGAGTGTCACTATCGGGGATCTCCACTTCTTTTTTTTGCGCAAGCAAAGCTTGACGGTACAACGTACCCGCCCGGTAACTGCTGCGCACCAAGGGGCCGCTGGCTACGGCTTTAAATCCCAGCGAAAGTGCCTCGTCTTTCCACGCTTGATATTCGGCCGGTTCGGGATAGCGTTTTACGGGATAATGTTTTGCAGACGGAGCTAAATACTGTCCGATGGTTAACAGGTCCACACCCGCGCTACGTAAATCTTTGAGCAGCCGGGTGATTTGGGCGGGCGTTTCGCCAAGGCCTACCATAAAACCCGACTTGGTAAGCATCCCCGGGGATAACTTTTTAACGTTTTCCAAAAGCGTCAAGGTGCGCGTGTAATCTGCGCCGATACGCACCTGATTATATAAGTCGCATACCGTTTCCACGTTGTGTGCCAGTACCGTGGGTTTTGCATCCAAAATTGTCTGCAGGGCGTCTGTGTCGCCGTGCAAATCGGAGATGAGCGGCTCGGTAAAAACTTCGGGGGTAGTCGTGTGAATTGCGTGTAACACACGCGCAAAGTGTTCCGCCCCCCCATCGGGCAGATCATCGCGCGTAGGCATCGTAAGCACCGCATAGCGAATCTGCCACGCTTTAATAGCCTCCGCCACGCGTTGCGGCTCTTGCGGATCCGGCGGTAAGGGGCGTTTTTTATCCACCGCGCAAAAACGACACCCGCGCGTGCAAATATTCCCCAACACCATAAACGTCGCGTCGCCGCAGTTAAAGCACTCCCCGCGGTTGGGGCACTTGGCCGCGTGACAAACCGTGTGCAACGCATGGGCGGAAATCGACGCTTCGGCCTTGAGCGCTTGCGAACTGCGCAACGCCTCTTTATTGACGCGTACAAGTTGCTTTAACCAGTCGGGTACAGGAAGTGTCATACATATATTATACAAAAAGGTATAATATAGACAGGGTTATGAAAAAACTGTTTTTACTGCTCACACTTTTTGCGGGGATGAATGATGTGTTCGGCGCGGCGTACACCGTGCAAGAACGCTTGCAAGAAGCATCCGAGTTGTACTTTTCCTACAAACCCAAAGAAGCCCTGGATAAATATGTAGAACTTTCCAAAGAAACCGGCGAGCGAAGTGCTTTTCTCAATGCCACTTTTATTGCCATGGAGCAAAGCCTCACCAAACAGGCCGTGGATGTGGCGCTGGAAGCGTACCGTCTCTACCCGCAAGATAACGAAATTATCGAAATGACCGCCGAGGCGCTGCTTTCCGACGGACAATACGCCGCCGCGGAACGTATTTTATCGCTGCTGAGCGAAAATGATAAAACCGCCGGATTTTTTTACATCAATTTGGCACGCACGCAACTGGGGCTGGGCGAAAAGAAGTTAGCCAAGCACAACCTCAAACGTGCGGTAAAGGCCGGCTCGCATCCCAGTTTAGCCAACTTTCTTTTGGGGCAAGTGCTCGAAGAAGAAAAGAACTATAAAAAAGCCGCCGAAGCCTACCAAAAAGCCGTCGATTACGATCACCAATTTTTTGAAGCACGTTTGCACTTGGCCGATATGTTGGAAAAATCTAAACAGTACGACCAAGCCTACGCGCAGTACAAATCGATTTATGCTTCCGACGCAAAAAATACCCGCGCAGCCGAGGCACTTGCGCGCCTAAAACCCAAAGCGAAAAAAACAGAAAAAGAAGAAAAAAAACCCGCTCCCCCGCTCGAACATACGGAAGTGCAACCGCTCATATTGCCGCCGGGGATGGAAACCGTGGAACTCAAAATCGGGCTGGGAACCACCCAAAGCGGCCTGGCCTCGCCGCGCACGCAAGTAACGTTTATCCCCTCGGTCGATTTCACCATCAAAAACGCGCAGAACAAGCAACTCGCCGTCGGCAAAGCAGGCGAAACCTGGAGTGTTATTCTCAAAAATAACAAACCCTTTGTGCAAGCCCCCTCCGGGAGACAGATTGCCTTTACCAAATCGGTTACCGTGCTGCCCACCTCGCAAAGCCCTACGCAGGTGCCTACGTTTATCGTCAAAAATTTAATCAGCGGCCCGGGGATGAGTTGGGCCAGCGTAGGCCATAAGGAATATCGCGGCAAGCTTGAAGTCTTGCACAACGCGTCGGCCCAAACGCTCGTGCCCATTAATATCGTTACGCTCGACGAATATGTACAAGGAATTATCGCTTCGGAAATGCCCAACGGTTTCCCCACGCAAGCCTTGCGCGCCCAAGCCGTACTCGCACGCACGTATGCCTTAAAACATATCGGCAAACACAAAAAACAAGGATATGATTTGTGCGACACGCAAAACTGCCAAGTCTATAACGGGGTAAGTGCCGAAACAGAGGCCGGCAATGCCGCGGTAGAAGCTACGCTAGGCGAAGTGCTTACCTATCAGGACAAACCCATCGAGAGCGTGTTTTCGGCCAACTGCGGCGGTGCTACGCAAAGCGCTAAAGACGCCGGCTGGAATGCCACCCCGTATTTGGACACCGTCTCGGACTATCAAGAATTTGATTTGCACCATATCGAGCCGTATCACTTCAAAGAACTTTTGCAGTACCCCCCGGCCGCGTATAGCAAGTATGATAAAAACGTCAGCCCGGCCGCGTTTCGCTGGGCACGTGTAGTCAGCGAGCCCGAACTGCGCAAAGTAATCAGAAATCAAAAAAGAGATATCGGCCAAATTACCGCACTCATCCCGCTAGAGCGCACCCGTGCCGGGTATGTCACTAAGTTGTTGGTCAAAGGCACCAAGGGAACGGTAACGCTCGACAAAGAAAACGTCATTCGCAATAACTTAAGTTTAGGGATGTTGCGCAGCAGTTATTTCATCGTGCAACCCAATTACGAAAATCACCAACTCAAATACTTCGTCTTTTACGGCGGTGGTTGGGGCCACGGCGTGGGATTTTGTCAAACCGGAGCCGCCGGCCGTGCCGACGCCGGACAAGGGTATCAAACGATTCTCAAACATTACTTCCCGCTGGCCGAACTAACCAAAGCCGAGTAAGTATAAAAATGTCATCCTGAACTATTTAAGGTGTCATTCCCGAAGGCCGTAATCGGGAATCTCCACCGCAGATAAAGAGCGCAAGGAGGAGATCCCCGATAAAAACACTCGGGGAAGACGTTTTATTTGGGCGTAAAGGCGCAACTTCGCGGGGCCGTGTACCTTGGCCGTGCAGGCTAGCACCGGACCTGCAGTAAGCAAGATGATTTTTCAAAACTGCTTTTAGGTTGCGGGCTGACGTTTTATTTGGGCGTAAAGGCGCAACTTCGCGGGGCCGTTAAGAAAAATTGCCACATTAAAGTAAATTTGGTATAATATGTCAAGGGATTTTTCATTATGTATAGGGAAGAAATACTTTTGCAAAACTATCAAGCTGTCCGTTCTTCCCTGACCCAAGCCGCCTTGCGTGCCGGTCGTAATCCAGATGAAATTACACTCCTAGCCGTCACTAAATACGCCAAAGACGAGGACGTACTGTCTTTGTTAAAGCGCGGAGTCATTACCCACGTGGGTGAGTCGCGCGTGCAACAAGCATGGGCACGATGGCACGAGGATCCCCGGTTTGCGCAGTTTGCCCAAGTAACCAAGCATTTTATCGGGCACTTGCAAACCAATAAAGCCGCCAAAGCGGCTGTGCTATTTGACTTTATTGATTCGTTAGATGATATAGAAACGGCCCGGGCCTTGGCCAAGCATGCCCCCGCCGGTAAAGTGCTTAACGCGCTGGTGCAGGTAAAATTGACGCAGAAACAAACACAATCAGGCTTGCCCTTACCGCAAGCGCGTCAATTAGTAAAGCAGTTGCGCGGAGCGTTTGAAAATATACGCGTGTGCGGCTATATGGCCGTAGCTCCCCAGGGAGCCAGCGAAAACGAATTGCGTACGCTATTTAGAGCTGTTTCGCAAGCGTTTAAAGAAGATTTTGCCGATTGCCCCGGGGCGGCGTTGTCCTTGGGGATGAGCGAAGATTTTGAAATTGCCGTAGAGGAAGGGTCTACATTACCCCGCATTGGCAGTTTACTATTTGAATCCAAGTTGGAGGGTGTATGATTATAAAAGTACGTTTAATTCCGGGAGCTACACGCAACGAAGTAATTAGCCGCATCGGCAGTGTGCTGCGCGTGAAAATTCAAACCAAAAAAGTAGATGACGCTCCGGCAAACGCCATGATGAAAACCTTCCTGGCAGACTTTTTCGACGTAAAAGAAGGCAGCATTGTGTTAGTAAAAGGCGCCAAAGGAAAAGAAAAAACCGTTGAAGTGCGCGACAAAAGCGAAGAAGAACTGCGCCAGATTATGGACTCTATTCCGTAGTTTTTATCCCCTACAACATACCCTGCCCCGCTGCGTGCGGGGCTTTTTGTTGCCAAAATGCCCCCCCCGTTGGGATTTCCCCTCCTGGGTAAAAAGGTCCTAGGACCTTTTTACAAAAAATATAGGTCCAAATGCCCTGGTCAAATCCCTCTTATATACCGATACTGTAGTAAGGGATTATCAGAGGAGAGGAACTTATGCAAACTTGGATATGTCGTATTCTAACAGTAGTTTTCTTTTTAAACACATTACCGACGGAAGTTTGGGCTGGCAAAGGACTTAATCAAGCCCAAACCGAAGGCGTCGTCGAAGAGAAAATCCAGACGCGCCCCTATCTTGCCAAAGATTACTGGAAAGACTACGAGAGCGCCGTAAGAGAAGAATTAAAAAGAAACGATTTAAGCGCGGACGAAACAGAATACCTGAAGTACGAGCTGCAAAAAGCGCATGACCAATACGAGTTTGCTAAAAAGCACGCCAGTAACAAAGTGCACGCCAGAGACAAAGCAATCGACGAGAAATACAGCCGCCTGCAACTCCCTATTGAACGAATCATGACGGTCAAAGAAATGTACCGCAAGGCCCGTTCTTCCTCTTGGACGGGGGTTGCTATCAGTTTGCTGCACAACAAAGCCTTTAGTGCGAAATTGGCCAAAAATGATCTGCATCAAATGAGCAAGCAGTATCAGCTCAGCAATCCGGCGGCCCCGGTTTCCACCACGTATGTGGCCCCCCCTCCGTCTTTTAACGTGCCACAGGTTTCCCCGAATGAGGCGTTTCTTCAAAAACTTGCCAGCAATGAAATCAGCTATGAAGATATCCTCGATTATATGGACCCGATATCCTCTTCAACCAATGGAAACACAGAAGATGCGGTCAAGTTTTTATCTTCTATCCTCATAACGTATCTTACCGACACGACCCCCATTGGCAGCGATGAAAAAGCAAATGTTATTTGGACAGTCACACGTATCAAAATGCGCGCCTTGCATCAACTTTATGTGCTCAGCCAAGGAAGTGAACAAACACGGATGAAGGCTTTATCTACGCGCGCCAGTTTACTTACGCTCTATACCCTGGCTTGGCAGTTTTTGAAAAAGCAGGGCATAAATGATGAGGCAGAACACGCAAAAGACAGACAAGAGTACGAAGCAGATGCCTTTGAATCAATCAATGCAGAAATCGCCCAGGCAATCGACTATTATAACACCTGGAGACATCTTGACCAGCTGAGCAAAATCGTGCTGAACGATACCAAACAGAAGATCGAATCGGAGCCCGCTTCTCAAGCCACCCTCAACGGTATCTCGGCGTTGACAACGTATTTTTTCTATAACGGGCAAAGTTTTAATACGCTCTTGGCCATGATCAACAAAGACGGCAAATCCTTCTTTGGGGAACACTCCCAATTAGTCACCGAATTTTTCACCACGTTGGCAGATTGTTTGGTGGATATGCCCAGCACACTTGACCAACAAAAAAATGTAAAAAATTTGCTGCTTAATGCAACCTTTATTAATAAAAATGCTATCAATGTGCGCGTGCAAGCCTTAGCGTTGGCCAGCGTGCTTGTTCAGGCGGAAAACGGCAAACTCCAACAGGACGGACCGTCCGCGCACACATTGAAAAACGGTATTTTCTCGCAGATTGATTTTCGCGAGGAAATGGCACTCAGTGCGGCACAAATTTATGCCACCACTACCGAGTGGAACGGCCATTGGGATAACGGAGCCAACGGCATGGTCGTCAACGAAACCTACGGCATTGATACGGGCTCTGTCACCTCCAAGTACCCCTGGTGGGATATCCGCTATTTCTGGGATGCACACATGGGCAGCGACCATTTGCAAGAATTAAGCAACCATTTAGCGGCCATTTATGAAACGTTCCTCCCCCTGCCCGCACCTTCCGTCAAACCGCTCGAAAAACACACAGAAGGCATGTATAAGGGGTGCTGGAAAAGCCGGGTAGCTACTAACCAAAAGCGCACCTTAAGCACGTTGACTGCTCAAAAAGGGCTCAAAGCCGTGAAACACCCCGTCGATGCGGACGGCAAAGTCCTCAATAACATCTGGTGTCAGTTTGATAAATACGGAGAAATCGACAATACCATTGTGTGGGCAACAAACGCCGCCAACCCCAATCAAAAAATCGCAATTGGTATGCGCAAAAACAACCCGCGCAACCTGAATACCACAAACAAAGAGTATATAAAAGCGTTTGCCCTCGAAGTACTTACCTGGTACTTATGGGGTAAAGCACTCCAAGCGTTAAAGCGTTTGTGGCAATTGGGCCGAACGTTCGCCATCGCTTCCAAAGCCTCTGCCCACGCGGCCAACGGGATGCGCCTGGCCCGTTTCAACGGTAAATTCTCCCAAATTTGGAAGTACTACGGCGAAGGCTGGAAAACGCAAGCCGGTATTGCCGAAATCGTCGGGAAAAGACAATGCACCGTTACGTTAGCACGCGGCGGTAAATTGGCTCAATTTGAGGTAGATTTAGGCGGCAGATCTGTAAGCAGCTTAGCCGGACGTGTGCAACTGCGCATCGAAGCCAGACGTCAATTACTTAGAATTGGTGCAGATAAAACGGGCCAATCCATTGTTAAGAACTCGGTCAAAGAAACATCCGCTAAAACTATCATTAACGGAGCAACCGGCAAAGCAGTTACGCAGCAACCTAAGCACTTTGCAGGCAAAGCCACCGCAGACAAACTGGGCAAAGAGGGTGCTAAATTGATTACCGACGATACCCACTTTAATATCAAAAAATGGCTCAGAGATTTGACGCCGGAAGAACAAGCCGCGTTTAAAGAATGGCAGACTATGTATAACACCACCGTCCGGACCTACGGCAAACGGACCCTCTTCGGCCGCTACAACAATGCCCGTGCCAAGACGGCCAAAGTAAAAACCCCGCAAGGCACCGCCAAAGAAATTCACTTTTCGGCTCAAGACGGTATCTTTATTGACCCCAAACTCGGTTTGCCCGCCCATGCATACGGCACCACGATCTATGCGGCTACTGCCGATGAAGCAGCGTTCCTCTATAATGCTGTAGCGCGCGATATTATGGCCGGCAAAATCCCCACAAAATTCAGTTTTGCCTATCACTACTTAGGTCAATTGCCCGGCGTGCAATATACGATGGGTACGGTTAAATTCGCCGCCTTCTTGCAAGTATTCGACCCGATGGCTTATGACGTTATGAATAAGTATGATGAGCTGAAATTTGAAGAATACGTGAAACAATTTAAGATTCGCGACATGGCGGACGATGATAAGAAAGCCGTTAAGGAAGAAATCACCAAGGATATTTTGAAACAAATTCAAAGTATGGAAAATGTAGATAAACGCGGGGCTTTCATATCTGCGGCTTTCATGTTCTTCAACATCGCGTTAAATAAAGGGCTCGACTACGCCGGCTCCAAAGGAATCCCGGGGACGAATGACATCCAAGCCTTCCGCCGCGACATGTACGAAGTAGTAGATAACGTAATTAACACCCTGGATAAACCTTTTAAGAA
>CADBYN010000041.1 GCA_902798835.1 Candidatus Avelusimicrobium bubulum
GGTTTTTTGTGGACCGCAGGCGCTAGACAACGCCAAATGGCCAGGGTCGCAAGTTCGATCCTTGTCAGGTCCACCATTTGAAACCCTGCGCGAAAGCGTGGGGTTTTTTGTGGACCGCAGGCGCTAGACAACGCCAAATGGCCAGGGTCGCAAGTTCGATCCTTGTCAGGTCCACCATTTACAACATAAACCCGCTTTGTGCGGGTTTTTTGTTTCTTAATTTATTCCCTATACAGCCCGCGTAGCAGTTTAATTTCGCGTGCGTAGCCGTCCAAGTTGTTGGGGGTTTCTAAACAAAAAGGTAAATGCTTAAGTGCTGGATGATTTATTACGTTGGCTAATGTTTGGGTGCCAATCGTTCCTTCCCCGATTGGGGCGTGACGGTCTTTGTGAGTTCCTTGGGGGTTCAAACTATCGTTTAAGTGAACGGCTTTGAGTAGTTTTAGGCCTACTTGCTTATCAAATTCGGCCAGGGTGTCATCCAACTGCACCAAAGAATACCCGGCGTCGCTAATGTGGCACGTATCCAAACACACCCCCAAGAGTTGATTGTATTTTACCCCATCCATAATACGTTTTAACTCGTCAAATTTTCCGCCGATTTCGCTACCCTTGCCGGACATCGTTTCCAACAAAACTGTAGTGTGTTGTTTGGGATTCAAAATTTCATTTAGGGTGTGAATAATGAGTTCAATGCCTTTGTCTACCCCTTGCCCCACATGGGAGCCCGGATGAAAATTATAGAAGTTGCCCGGAACATATTCCATGCGTTTAAGGTCATCGGCAAAGGTCATCAAGGCAAAATCACGCGTTTTAGCTTCTGCGCTGGCCGGATTTAGAGTGTAAGGCGCGTGTGCGATAATGGGTGCAAAGTGGTGATCTTGCATCAAAGCTATGAGGTTTTTAGCGTCCTGCGGGTCGATATCCTTGGCACGTCCGCCACGGGGATTGCGGGTAAAAAACTGAAACGTATCTGCCCCAATAGAAAGGGCCGTTTCTCCCATAGCTTTAAAACCGTTACTGCTTGATAAATGACACCCGATGTGTAGCATTTTTTCCCTTAGATAGTTTTACTAGTTCAGCCGTTAATTGTTCCACATCTTCCGGGCGGGTAGCCCAGCTGGTGCAAATACGGATAGCGGTATGTTTATGATCTATGCTTTTGATATGTGAAAAAACATAGGTTTGTTCTAATTCTGCTAATATGTCATTTGGCAAAATTGGGAATTGCTGGTTGGTGGAAGAGTCACACAAGAATACAAATCCCGCTTCCTGGCAAGCTTTTTTGATAAGTGCGGCCATATCGTTGGCATGTTTGGCTAACTCAAGATATAGTCCATCTTCAAATAAAGTCGAAAACTGGATACCCAAGAGGCGTCCTTTAGCCAAAATTCCGCCTCTTTGTTTCATAAAATAGCGGAAATCTTTTTGTAATTTGGGGTTGGTAATAACGACCGCTTCTCCCAATAACGCCCCGATTTTAGTGCCGCCTATGTAAAATACATCGCACAAAGCGGCTAAGTCGGCCAATGTAATATCATTGCCGGGCGCTGTTAAGCCATATCCTAAACGGGCCCCGTCTATAAACAAGAACAGATTATTATCATCACATACGCGGCGGATAGCCTGGAGTTCTTCTTTAGTGTAAAGCGTGCCGTATTCAGTAGGGAACGATAAATAAACCGTTTTGGGTTGCGGGGAAAATTCCGGATTTTCATCTTCCCAATGCGCTTTGCAGACACGGGCAATTTGATCGGCGGTAATTTTCCCATCAGTTTCGGGTAGAGTTTCAACGTGATGCCCGGTAGCTTCTATGGCGCCTGCTTCATGTACATTAATGTGTCCCGAAACAGGGGAAATAACGCTTTGATAAGGGCGCAAACAAGCGGCCAACACAATCAAATTGGCTTGTGTACCTCCACATAAGAAGTGTACCTCGGCTTGGGGAGCCTTGCATTGTTGTTTGATCAGCTCCGCCGCTTGGCGACAAAACGGATCGTTTCCGTAGCCGCCGGTTTGTTCAAAATTTGTTTGGGCCAGTTTTTCCAAAATGCGAGGGTGTGCTCCCTCACTATAATCGCAATTAAACCGAATCATAGCTTTATTTTACCTCTCTAATGGGTGTTGTCCGTGGATTCGTCCACCAATTCCGGCAATTTGCGCGCAGACTTAATGCGCAGATCTTCCAATTGTTTAGCGGAGGAGACGATCCCTTGTTTACCGCGCAAGGCTTTATCGGCATCCTCATACGCCTTTTCTAATTGCCCCATGCGATTGTGGATTTCTTCCATACGCTGCGCAAAGCGGCTTACGCGCTCCAGCATTTCTTGGGCAGTTTTAAATATTTTTTCAGTTAGCTGTCCGGAGCGTTCCTGTCTCCACAAGTTTTCAGCTATTTGTAAAACGGTGATTAGATTGGACGCTGTCACAATAGCGATACGGTGCTTGTGTGCCAGCTCGTTTAGTTCCGGCTTGGCTTGAATCGCAATAAAATACGCATATTCAATAGGGATAAACATAAACGTGAAGTCTAATTTTTCTTGGGGCAGCAGGGCTGGATAATTTTTATTAGCCAATTCTTTAATATGTTTTTCCACGGATTGGACATGCTCTTTGAGGAATTTTTGTTTATCTTCTTCCGCGCTGGCGGCTTGCCATTGTAAATAGGCGGTCAAGGACATTTTGGAGTCAATAACAAGGTCCCGTTGATTAGGCAAGTGCAAAACGCAGTCAGGCTGCCTGCGTTGGTTTTCATCTGTTGTAAAGGATACCTGCGTATCGAACTCAATTCCCTTGCGTAGGCCTGCGGCGGTAAGAACATCTTCCAAAATAATTTCGCCCCAAGTTCCCTGTTTTTTAGGACTTTTTAGGGCTTCGGTTAAATTTTGGGCCTCTTGCGACAAATTCTCATTGAGCTGCAAAGTACGTTCAATGGCATTTTGCAAAAGTCCGTGCCGGGCAGTACTCTCGGTACGCAAATCGCCCACTTGCTTGGTGAATTTATCCAACGTTTCCTTGAGGGGGGAAACCATATCTTTATTTTGAGTAATAAGCTCGGCTTTTTGTTCTTTTAAAGAGTCTGTGGCTAACTGCTTAAAGGAATCTTTGGCTTGTTCTTGCAACGTATGAAAAAATTTTTCCTGTTCCGCTTGTTTTTGATTGAGTGCATTTTCGCGTTCTTGCAAGCGAACGGTTTCCAACTTGAGTTGGTTTATTTTCCAAAATGCAAACAGGCCTACCAAAGCAGCTCCGGCCACAAAACCGATAAATAGTTGCATAAAAACCTCTTATACACATCTTAACAATTTGCGCTGGATTAGTCCAACTAAACTGCCGCCCAATACAATATTGAGCGGCAGTATTGCAAAGGCTCTTGTAGGGATTAGAGTTTAATAAGGCCTCTGCCAAAGGCATAAATGGCTGCCAAGGCTGCTGTTATCAAGAGTGCTACAATAGCTTTTTCGGAACCTATAAACACAGCTTTTCCATCCTTTTTCTGCTTGCGGGCCCATATGAATACAGGAATTCCGCACGCCAGGAAAATAGCCGCCAGGAATAGGTATTTTAGCCCGGCTGCATACAAAAGCCATATGGCAAAGCCCGTGCCCAAGACGGATGTAGCTAATGCGGCGGCTCGTCCGGTAGGAGATAATTTCGAAAAGTCCCCATCTTCCACCAGTTTCCACAAATAAAGCGTGCTTGCTAAATATGCGGGGAGTACCATTACCCCTGTGATAGAAAGCATTGTGTTCCACGCATTGTTGGAAAAATACACCATCAAAATAGCCAGTTGCATTAGCGCGCTGGTTACCCACAAAGACACATCCGGAGAGCCCTCTTTATTTTGGTGGGCGAACGCCTTGGGGAACGTACCGTTCTCGGCGGCTGCGGCGGGAATTTCCGCCGTAATCATCGTCCAGGCGAGCCACGAAGAAAGTACTGCGATGAGTAGTCCGCAGTTCATAAATACCGCACCCCATGGGCCGACTACTTTTTCAAGTACCCCAGCGGTGGACGGGTTGGCAACCCCGGCAATCTCGGCCTGTGTTAAAAACCCAAAGGGAAGGACCGAAAGCCCGATGTAAATTACCAAACATCCTAAGAACCCCAAGAGTGTAGCCTTGCTGACGGCCGCTTGATTTTTGGCACGGTTAGAAAGAACGACCGCGCCCTCAATTCCGATAAACGACCATAACGTAACTAGCATGGTACTTTTTAGTTGTGCGGGCAAACTGCCCAGCGTATGGCCGCCCTCGGCCATTTTGCCTAGGAAATTAAAGTCAAACTTGTCGGCGTGGAAAGCAAATAGCATAATTACACAGAACGCCAAGAGTGGCACCAATTTACCAATCGTGCCGATGATATTCAAAATAGTAGCTTGCTTTACTCCGCGCAGTACAATGAAGTTAAATCCCCAAATCAGTACCGAGCCACACACAATGGAAAGTAAATTGTTTCCTCCCGCAAAGTGGGGCGGAAAGAAGTAA
Source organism: Candidatus Avelusimicrobium bubulum (assembly GCA_902798835.1). Classification (GTDB taxonomy): domain Bacteria; phylum Elusimicrobiota; class Elusimicrobia; order Elusimicrobiales; family Elusimicrobiaceae; genus Avelusimicrobium; species Avelusimicrobium bubulum. The sequence goes on from CADBYN010000041.1 coordinate 4,488, forward strand.
TTGAGGGCATCCATGGTGATAACGGCGTAGCCTACATTGCCAAAGATTTGGCACAACCAGTATCCCCAGCCGATGGTAAAGCCAACGTAGGGGCCAAATCCTTCGCGCGCGTACATGTAGATACCGGCGGTTAGATCCGGCTTGACGCGGGAAAGCACGCTAAACGTGTTGGCGATAAAATACATCCCAAAGCCGGTAATTACCCACGCCAAGAGCACGGCGGCTGCAGAAGCGTTGGCTGCCATGTTTTGAGGGAGGGAAAACACCCCTCCCCCAACCATGGAACTAATCACAATACTGGCAAGACCGATAACGCCTAACTTGGTGGCAGTATTCTTTCCCATAGGCTATCCTCTATTTTAAGTTTACCGGCTCAGCGAATTTGAAATTCAAAAAGCCCATTACCGTTAAGCAATACGCAAACGGTTGGGTGATGTTAATGTAGTTGTGCCAAATTTGAAATTCGCTATGTTTTTCTACACCGCGGATTTCCAATTCGTGTTTGAGGGATTTGTTGAGCCACATGTGCGCGTGCCCTTCGGCAATTTCGTCATCAATGGGTGTGTCAAAATACTCTACGTATTCTGCTGCCCAGCCGCCAATAAGTTGGCCTTTTTTGTCTTTGCCCCAGCATACGCCTACGCCGGTGGCGATGGCTTTATGGTCCTCGATACGAGCTCCGTTCCCGGCCATAATTACTTCCAGCACGGCTCCGTGCTTAAAGTATTTTGTTACTTGATCTACGGGCACAATGTTACCGTATAATTCCTTCGGAAGTACAGAGGTATAAGGTACAATGTTAAAGTTTTCCACTTTGGCCTGCAAGAGCGCGGAGTCGTAACAGAAAGTTTCAAACGGTTGAGGCGGAATGCCATCAGCGGCTTGACCAGCACCGCCGGAAATGAATGCGAGCGTCGGGTAACGTGTTCCTAATACTAAGTCTTTGGTTTCCATAGTTTTCTCCTTGTCCTAAATTACAACTGCACCGTAGTACGTAGGCCGACCACGGTCGTAAATTGTTTATCTTGTTCCAGTCCAGCACGGGGATAGAATTGCAGGTCCGGCGTGATGGTAATCAGTTTGCCAATGCCCCATACCCATGCCAGTTCAAGGGCAGTTTCTGCGCTACGCATATAGGCGGGAGATCCCAGCCCTGCGCTACTTAAACGGTTGTAGGCCGCGCCTAGGATGATGGCGTCTTGTTCATTGCGATTAAGCGGGTTTAAGAAAGCAGCACCTAATGCGTAGGAATTTTTCACGCCGCTTACGCCTTTGTCTGAACCATTCGCCCGACCGAACACAGCCCATTTCTTGCCGAGGTTTTGTTGCATGTTGAAAGACCAACCGTTTACGTTTTCGGGTTGCTTTTCCACAGCGGGTTGATAATAATACAGCATGCTATATTGCCCCGCGCCAAAATCAAACGTAGGCGTCCAAGCGGCGTAGCCAAAACCGGTATATTTACCGTCGAAAGCGGAACCTAAATCAATCGTTTGTCCGGTGATGTTGGTAGCGTCTTGATAGCCGGCGGCCAGCGTAAAGTTTTTAGTTTGCGCTTGCGCATAGGCGCCAAACGAAGCCGACGGATATACCGACGTAGCATTTTGGGAAAGCGCATAGTTCATTAGAGCGGTTTGCTGGTTGTCCAGATACGTTGTTCCGTCAAAGTTATAAAGAGGAATTTGCCCCACGGTCACAGATAACCAATTTAAATCCCCGGGCAGCGTGTGTGTGTAAGAAAATTGTGAGAAAAATTCCTGATTGGCTGCATAATCGTTGAAAGCGGTGGCAGTATTTATACGATCTTGTAGGTTTGTTGCTTGCGTGCCCCAATAACGCACGAAGGTATAATTGATATTTAACTGGCCCGCGCCCACGGCATCATTTTTAAACAAATTCCACGTGAGGTACGGATAATAAACACCTTGGATAGCGGTTTGTTTGCCATTGGGTGCTGCCCGTTGGGCAAGGTAAGAAATATCCACGCCAATATCCAGGCCCAGCTTATTGACTGCTTGCTTGCCTTGAGACCAGATTTTTTCAAGCTCGTTTTCAGGCGCGTTTTGCGCATGACGGCGGTTTTGCACACGTTGCTCGTGCTTGGCGGAAGAAATGATGTCCTGTGAAAAAGCTGGTGTCGATACGGCGACAATCAGCAGCAAAAGTAGTCCTGCAGTATGGGTATGGAATTTCATGATGCTCCTCTTGAATTAGAAAAATGGAAGAAAAGCGAGGAGCAAAATCTAATCTAAATGTACTAAATATATTGAAAAGACGCAAGTAGAATTATATATTTTTATGAAATAAAACCCGTCACAAGGACGGGTTTTTCAATGGTGCCCAGTACAGGGATCGAACCTGTGGCCTTTCCCATGTCAAGGGAACGCGCTACCGCTGCGCCAACTGGGCTTAAATTCTTCTCTACTACTCAAATTGCAAAACTTTGCTACTACCTTCCGTCGGCGCATTCCCAAGAGCGGGAACGAACTTGATGTTATAAGCGCTGCGCCAACTGGGCTTAAATCTATCTTTATTATACCATATTTGATTTAATGAGTGAATTTGAAACAGCATATAACTATTGTGAGGGGGGGGTACCTATTATCAACGTACAAATTAAGTATAATGTATCCATAGTACGTGCCGAACAAGGGGGAATATAGATGGAAATCACATTACTTATCCCGGTTTATAACGAACGAGAGATGTTAACTATTTTGTGGGAAAGAATTCAGCAAATTATTAATACCTGCGAGGATGTCCGTTTTACTTGGTTGTTTGTAAATGATGGGAGTACGGATGATTCGTTAGTCCAATTAAAAACACTTGCTCGGCAAAATCCAAACGTGAAGATTCTATCCCTTTCCCGTAATTTTGGTAAAGAGGCGGCGCTGACTGCGGGCCTTGCACATATTTCCTCTACGGCCAATGGTGTTATTATTATGGACGCAGATTTGCAAGATCCACCCTCTCTTATTCCCCAATTTATCCAAAAATTTAAAGAAGGGTACGATATGGTATATGGGGTGCGTAGCAGCCGTCGGTCCGATTCATGTCTGAAACGTGCTACCGCACACCTTTTTTATAGGGGATATAATTTCTTATCAGACCGGCCTATGCCGCCACACGCCGGGGATTGCCGTCTGCTCAGCCGCCGTGTGATAGATGCCCTGCTTTTATTGCCCGAGCGAGAGCGCTTTATGAAGGGGCTTTTCAATTGGGTGGGTTTTAAAAGTGTGGCTGTTCCCTGTGAGCGTCAAAAACGTGAAGCAGGCACAACCAAGTGGAATTATTGGAAATTGTGGAACTTTGCATTACAGGGCATAACGGCAGATAGTACGGTGTTGCTTCGTCTCTGGGCGTACATTGGAATGTGCATATCGTTGCTGGC
>CADBYN010000042.1 GCA_902798835.1 Candidatus Avelusimicrobium bubulum
ATTTAGATAATTTGTCCGTTGAGATACACTTGTTGTACGGTGTAATCCTGGGAAAGTAACACCAGGTTGGCGGCTGAGCCGACTTGTATTTTTCCCGTTGAAAGGCTCAAAAGATTAGCCGCATTGGCGCTTGTGCTTTGGGAAGCCTCTGTAACGCTATATCCGGCTTGTATAAGTTGCTTAAAAGCCTCTTGCATAATAAGGGCAGAGCCGGCGGTTACGCCATCGGTTTTGCGTTTCCACACACCCTCTGCCAAAATAATTTCTTCTCCATTAGCCACAAACGGGCCATGTTCTTGTTTGGTGGGCAAGAGCGCATCTGTTACGGCGGTAATTTGAGAAATGGGTTTGACGCGGCGTAGCAGCGTGAGCAACGCCGGATGGACGTGTTTTCCATCGGCGATTATTTCACAAGAAATGTCCGGATTTATCAAAGCTGCACCTAAGGCACCCGGCGCACGTTGATGCAGGCCGCTCATAGCATTTCCCCAATGGGTAACACGGCGCACCCCTTTATTAAAAGCTGTTTGCATTTCTTCATAGGTGGCATTGGTGTGCCCCGCTTGCACGAGTATATTGTGCTGCAAACAAAACTCAATAATGGGATCAATACCTGGCAGTTCCGGTGCTAACGTAACGATAGCTATTTTCCCTTCAGCAGCATCATAAATTTGTTGAAAATCATGCAGGTTAGCAGGAGCGATATCCTGTGGGCGCATTACACCGGGTTTGTGGGGGGAAATAAACGGTCCTTCCAAGTGAAACCCAAGGATGTGCGCACCCGTTTCTTTACCAATTGCCGGGGTTAATTTCTTAAGTAAAGAGGCCATTTGGGTGGGTTGTGCGCAATAAAGAGTTGGGCAGAAAGCGCCCACGCCTTGTTTGGCTAATACGGAAGATAAATCAAGTAACGCTTGGGCAGTTCCCTGTTCAGGACCAAAACCGCCCATCCCGTGGATATGTAAATCAATCCACGATGGAAGTAACCACTTGTTTTGGGCATCTACCAGTTGCCAATTCTCATCGCAACCGGAAGAAGAATTATTGATTTGTATGATGCGTCCGTTTTCAACCCATACGGCTGCATGCTCCAGTATGCCGGCGGGGGTAACAATACGAGCGTTATGGATAATAGTTCGCTGACTCATGTGGGATCCTCGATGGTTAATATCCATTGTTCGGCATGTGGATCTGCTTGCATGGCTTCATCTAATTGTGTCTTTACATTTCCCGAAAGTAATACGCAGGCATCTAAATCGGTCAGCAGGGTGGCGCGTGGATGAAGTTTTAGAGCGGTTAGCGGCCACGAAGGAGTTGGGGGCTGTGTAACTAAATGAGTAACGGCGGCTGCCTTTTTTACGCCGGAGGCAATAAATAATAGTTCTTTAGAATTTAAAATGGTTCCAATCCCCACAGTAATGGCCTGACGCGGTACGCGGGAAAGATCATTTTGAAAAAATCGCGCATTGGCTTCTCGGGTGCTTGGGGTTAAATCGGCCACGTGCGTGCGGGAGTTAAAAGGTGTTCCCGGCTCATTAAAAGCGATATGCCCGTTGCGTCCAATCCCGCCAATAAATAAATCTACGCCTCCCACTTTTACCATTTCTTTTTCATATCTATCACATTCTTGTGCCAGGTCATTTGCCTGACCATTCGGTATAAAAGTGTGTTCGGGAAGTAAATTAACATGATCAAATAAATTGCGGCGCATATAACTGTGATAGCTTTGCGGATGATCGGCGGGCAAACCTACATATTCATCCATATTAAACGTAATGACTTGTTGAAAATTGAGCAAACGTTCCTTGGCAAAAGTACGCAAAATAGCGTACATATCTAACACCGTACTTCCGGTGGGAAGGCCCAACACAAAAGGGCGTTCTAACGACGGAGAAAATTGCTTAATCGTATTTTTAATATACGCTGCTGCCCATAAACCCACACTAATTTTGGTTACAATTAGCCGCATGCTTTTCATCCCCTTTGCACGTTATGTGTTCGCTTTATCTTTCTTGTATTATAGTATATTTTTAGATTCAAGCACGTTAATGAATCTGTTATTAAAAATGATTTTAAATAGTACCTGCTATGCTTTTCTAATAAACAATGCCATCAATAGCGGATACGCCGATAATAAGCAAATCTTAATGGAAAGTATGCTGGCTGGGAAGTGTTTCCCCGTAGAGTAAGCCACAAGTGCCGTTGCAACACACAAAATAGCTATCCCGGCTAATTTGCCATATTCATAGGGAAGCGTATAATTTTTTTGCGTGAAGCAAAATAACGCCAGAGCCATGGCTCCGTAGCTAAGCGCTACCGCCCATCCGGCACCTAAAATCCCGATATGCGGAACAAGTGTTAAGTTGGTGGTGATACTCGTTACGGCTCCCAATAATGTAATCCATAGCAAGACGCGCGTTTTCTTGGTCATTACCGGGCCAACCATAAAATTCACATATAGTCCATAGAAGAAATAACCCGTCAATACGCACGGAATAACGTTCATTCCGCTCCAATAATTGGGGCTGATTAAATGAAAATTTCCCAGTAAATTGCTTTGGATAATCGGCGGCATTAAGAACGAAAGCCCTAATAAAAACCACGTTCCCAACGCAGTAAAACACGTCAGTACTCGGGCAAATGTTTTTTTAGCATCCGGTTCGTTTGCATGCGCCAGGAAGAACGGGCGCCATGCTTGGTCGAACATGGACACCAGTAACATCATAAACACGCCAATTTTAAAGTTGGCCTGATAAATACCTACTTTGTCCAACCCCACTAAATGCACCAAAATCGGTTTGTCGATTACGCTAATGAGTAAACTGGCTAACCCCGATGGTACAAACGGCCACGCAAAACGCAGCATAGCATTAAAAAGTGATTTGTCAAAGCTGGGCTTATGGGCCAATAATTCTTTCCATACTACGGGAGAAAGCAACAGTAAAGATGTAAGCGAGGCAAAAATGTTCGCCCACAAAATAGACGCAATCCCTTTTTTAAGTACCGCAATAAAGAAAATATTTCCCAGCACATTTATCACAATAGAGGCAGTGCGCACGCCGGCAAAATACCACGGGCGGCGCTCCAAGCGTAATTTTGTAAATGGGATCATGTTGAGCACGTCTAAAAGTAGTACCCACACGGCTAAATGGATTAAATATGCATAAGAAGTACCAATTCCAATGAGCGCGGCAAATGGTTTGGCAAAAAGCCAAAGCAAAATAGATAATACAACGCCGTTGAGTAACACGCCGTAAAAACAATGTTGAAATACATTCGTTTTTTGGGCGTGTTCGCTGGCAAAACGCAAGTAACTTTGGTCCATGCCGAATAGAAAGATTACGTTGAGCAGTGCAATCACAGCGAACGTGGTGGCAATAATACCATAATCGCCCGGCAACAAATAATAAGTATAGAAGGGAACGAGACAAAAATTGAGCAGCCGTGCCAGCACCGTAGAGGTGCCGTAAATGAGAGTTTCTTTTCCTAAACGTTTAATGCTGGCCGCCATATGAAAAATGCGCGCAGGCAAATACCTGCGCGCGTATAATTTATAGTTTTACAAACAAAATTTCCAACAAGTCTTTAAACTTGCCGACAATTTTTTTAGTCTCACGGATTGTTTCTTCGTGAGAGAGGGGGGTTTTGGCAATGCCGCAACCCATATTAGTTACCCACGCCATGCCCAACACGGCCAGTCCGCATTGGCGGGCAGCTAATACTTCCGGAACGACGGACATTCCCACCACGGTGGCCCCCAATTTTTTAAACATTTGAATTTCGCTGGGCGTTTCAAAGTTGGGGCCTGTTACGGCGAAGTAAACACCTTCGCGGGCATTAATTTTGGCTTTCTTGGAAGCGGCCAAAGCTACTTTGCGCATATTTTTATCGTAGGCTTCGGTCAAATCAAAAAACATAGGTCCAAAAGCCGGTTCATGGTTATTTCCGATTAAGGGGTTATTGCACATAAAGTTGATATGGTCTTTCAAAATGCACAAAGATCCCGGTTTTAAGCGCATATCCATAGACCCTACGGCTGCGGAAACGAGTAATTTTTGCACACCCAACATTTTAAGCGTTCGGATGGAAACGGCTAAATCTTTCATGGGGTGGCCTTCGTAATAGTGAAAGCGTCCTTGCATGACAACGATATTTCGTTTCTTGTAGGTGCCGAAAATTAAATTGCCTGTATGCCCGGGAACGGTACTTCTTAAAAATCCGGGGATAGTAACGTAAGGAATTACCATTTTATTAGACAACGTAGGGACGGATTCTGCTAAACCCGAGCCCGTAATCAAGGCAATTTCGGGCTGGAAGTTTTTTGTTTTTTTGCGAAGGAATGCAACTGCTTTTTTTACTTGTTCTAGTTGAGTCATCTTACTTCTCCTTTCATAAGGTCGTTCGGAGGGGAACGAAAGCATTTTCTATGTGTTCTATTCCCGTCGGGAGTATACAAATTACATCAAAACGGATTTCATCATAAGCTATATTTTTATTTATTTTAATAAATTGAAGGGCCGCGTGGGTAATTCGTTTTTGTTTAGTAGGAGTAACTGCCATAATTGGCCCTCCAAAAGCGTTGGATGCGCGCTCTTTTACTTCCACAAATACGAGCATTTTTTTGTACGAAGAGACAATATCAATTTCTCCGCCCGTCGCATGAAAATTGCGTGTCAATATGCGATACCCTTTGTTAGACAAGTAACGGGCAGCTTGTTCTTCTGCTAATGCTCCTTGTATGGACGTGTTCATGGCAACGTGCTCGTATCGGTTAATAATCTGCGTACCGGGCCAAAGGTGTTTCGATGTTCGGGGCAAGGCCCTAATTTGCGCAATGCTGCTAAATGCTTAGCCGTACCATATCCCTTATGTCCCGCAAAACCGTATCCTGGGTATAATTGGTCTAGAACCGTCATATAGTGATCACGGGTTACTTTGGCAATTATACTGGCGGACGCAATAGCCAATGATTTAGCATCTCCGTCGACAACCGGAAATTGTCTCATGGATAGGCCTTGTACCGCATAAGGGCCATCAATGAGTGCGCAGCAATCAGGTATGTGTAAAAATTTTTGAGCGGCACGGCGCATGGCTAAAAAAGTAGCCTGTAAAATATTAAGCTGGTCAATTTCAGCAGAGGTAGCAAAACCCACCCCATAGATTACGCCCCTTCCCGCAGTTAATCGCTTGAATAATTCTTCCCGTTTGGCTTCACCCAATTTTTTACTGTCATTAACGTCGGTAAAATCTTGGACGGCAGCAGGGGTAATAAGACAGGCACACGCTACTACCGGCCCGGCAAGCGGCCCACGGCCAGCTTCATCGATACCCACGATAAAGTTGGCTCCTCGAGCGAGGACTTGTTTTTTGTCGAAATCACATAATGAACTGAACATGCCTCTATTATAACAATTCCACGTGCATTTCGCACGCTTTTTAGGCGCTTATTTTTGTGGATGAGGCAGTTCGTAGGGAGTAAGCGTAAGGGTATGATCTTGGTTTAGTTGAGTTTTGCACCAAGTTAAATTGCCATTTATATCGAGTAATGTAACCACTTCTTTAATTTGATCGACGGCAATATCATCCATGATAAATTCCTTGGATTTTCCTTGGAAGTTTCCTTTCATTTTAACGATCGTTAAAACAGAGAAATCTTGGTTTGACAGGCGAAGTTTTCCCCAGTTGGCCGCTTCTACTGGATTTTTCGTTATACTGATTGAAGGAAAGGTGGAAAGTACTTTTAAAGTGCCTGGGCTGCCTGCGGAAAGTGCGCGAAGATAGGTGTTGCTGTTGGGGCTGACATCTCGCGTGCGCATACCGTTGGTCAAAATGTTGCGGATAGCCTTTGCGTTATTAGGTAGTGCTAAGCCGCGGTAGGCAACCTGGTTGTTCTCCTCGATGAAAGGGAGGGTAGGAATTTCTTCCAGAGATTGTATAAGGGGCGTATAATCTGCAAGAGTTGTTACAATAAAGGCCCTTTCCGGGCTCAGTTGCGGCAGGGAAGCTTTTTCCTGTTTTAAGGCTTGAGCATATTGTTTTGATTCCAAAGAAATCGATTCTTGTTTCCGGATTCTCTTTCTTAATTTCCAAGCTTGGAGGTTTCGTGTCTGTCGATTTAACCAAGGCCGATTAGAGCGGAAAGAAGGGGCGGAACTAGAGGAAAATATCATTTTTTCCGTCTTAGCAGGACGCATAGTAAGGCGCATTATGTGATAATTAAGCCCCATGGAAGCTCCCAACGCTCCCGAACCACGAGGAAGTTTTGGCGTGTGCAAAGAATTGGAGATTCTGCGAGAGCCAGTTCTCTTAGGTGTTTTCAACTTAGGCGCAGCTTGCAAGGTAGCTGCTATTAAAGACAAATAAACTACAAGACAGATTATACGTTTCACATATATATTTTATATAAAACGGAACAAACGAGTACAGGGCCAAAAGACCTAATTGGTTGTGGGACTTTTAACCTATTGTTTTGAGTTGGGGAATAGCCGGTTAAGATATATAAGAATCTCAAAGATAAAAATCCCCTCAGTTCAACTGAAGGGATTTTAATGGCTCGCCCTGAAGGACTCGAACCTTCAACCTACCGGTTAACAGCCGGTCGCTCCACCATTGAGCTAAGGGCGAATAAATTTTTACTACCTCATTATTATAGTAAATCAAAATTTATTTGTAAACTGATTTTTAGAGATGGGCCCCGTATTCCTGTAACAAATTAGCTGCTGGGTGATTGCCCTTTGTTTGTGCATAATACAACGGAGTATGGTGATAGACATCCTCTACATTGGGGTTTGCTCCGCGCTTAAGCATATATTCAAGTAAATTTAACCGTGCTTTTTCAGTTGGATAATTTTGTGTTACTACCATTGTAAGAGCGATTGTACCCAAATTAGTTTGCATATTCAGATCAGCCCCTTTAAATACGAGTAGTTTGGCGGCTTCTGCTCTGCCGTCACGGGCAGCTATGAACAGGGGCGTCCAATTGTCGGGTGTGACTGCATCAATATCCATTCCTTGGTCTAATAGGAATAAAATAACGTCTTCATTTCCGCTGGAGGCTGCTGCTTGTAAAGCGTTGAACGTTTGAAAGGTATACTGGCGTTGCGGATCTTCGAAAGCAAATTGATAGTTTAAGTCGGCACCTTGTTCTACTAGATTTTTTACTTCCACTAAATCGCCATAGTAGGCGTGGGTGACCAATTCTGCGTTACGGTCATTAGTTAAACGTGTACGATAGGTAAAAACCAACCATAATGTAAACCCGCAAATCAATAGAATTACATATTTTTTCATAAGACTATTGTAGCAAATATAAGATACAATATAAGCTATGAAAGAGATAATGTCTCGTATAGCAGATTATTTAGATCCTCATCGGCAGAGCTTTGTGTTTTTTCATTGGAAAATATGGAAGATAGGTTTAGTACTTTCACTTTCCATAGCATTAACTTATGCGTGGAGAAGTGGTTGGGTGCACACCCTGTTGGATAACAGCTTTGTTTATCTTCCTAATTATTTAACTCACGAAATGCTTGGGCATAATTTTGTGGGGGGAATTTTTTACCGCATATTTTATAGCTCTTATAGAGAATTGGGAAATTGGATCGCTACATTGGCAGGGAACGGGATAGAAACCCTCGTTCCATTTACACTAGTATTTGTAGCATTGCGTTTACAAGGTGGACGTTGGGTTCTGCCTCCGTTACTTTATTGGTTGTCCACTACGTTTTATGGCGCTGGAGTGTATGCGCAAGATGCACGTGCCTGTTCCATGCCGTTGACGTCTTCGGATATGCTCACCAATTATGCTCCCGGTGAAATATGTGGC
>CADBYN010000043.1 GCA_902798835.1 Candidatus Avelusimicrobium bubulum
TTTTCGGACATATTTTCCGCGCATTTAAACCGATAGGAAAGCCGCCCCAATTTGCACACATCTTCTATCATTGTCTCCAAACTTCCGCGTAACGCTCCATCCGTATCTAAACTTGGGGGACGCAACGTAACAATGATCGCACGCAGACGTTCCATACTTTGTTGCGTTTGCAGCTGCAAACGATCTAAATCCAGCAGTACTTGTTGGGAATCTCCTCTGTGTACGCTCTGTTTGGCCAAACTTACTAAGGCCGATAACATAACGGAGGCGGTACCAATCTCGTCATGTAGAGCTTTCGCAATCTCCCGCTTTTCCGTTTCGCGCGCGGAAAGTAAAATTTGAGCAAAAGTTCTAGGAGCACCCCCTTCATGCAGTGCTTGATGCGGACGGGGAGTATCTCCCCATTGTGAAATGTCTTGTGTAATAGCCATTACTTCTGTTACTTGACCCGTAGGCCCGGTAAGTGGCAAAAGCGTCGTGCGACAGGTACGTAAATCTTTATCATCTTCCCAATGCCACTCATAATGACACACTTGGCAATGGGCAAATGCTCTACGCAGTTGTTCCTGGTGCATCCCTTGCGGCTTTTGTAATTGGGGAGCGATTCCCCCTTGAGGGGCACAACACACCCGCGCCGGCAAAGTAGGCGCCCGGAATAATAATACTGTATGATACACACCTGGCACGGAAACAAGCGGTACGTCTTGCCTAACCGAGCTCTTCTTTTTTATGTCTAATTCAGTTTTTCGAGGACCGGAGCAAGAACGAGTGCTTTTTTCCGCTTTGGCGAAAATTGGCTTTGAACACATAAGCTGCCTCTAATGGTATTGTACTATACTTTGACTAATTATGACTAGTTATCTTAGTGCACAGTTTCTCTGAGCATATTTTGATATAATAGAGATATATGGCCAAAGTGCGTACTCCGTTAAGCAAGTCTAAATTACTCATTACCGCCGTTTTGGTGGCGTTGGTGATTTTTATATTAGCCGGGGCTGTATTTATGCGCTATATTCTTTCCGGGTTACCCCCTGTATATGAGATGGAAGAATATACGCCTTCGCTTACTACCAAAGTATATGACCGAAACAATGAATTAATCCACGAATTCTCCATCGAAAAACGCATGATGGTTCCCCTGGAGGAAATTCCCGTTGATTTGCAAAATGCCGTAGTGGCTATGGAAGACCGCAACTTTTTTGCTCACCCCGGATTTTCTATCCGCGGAATTTTCCGCGCTTTGGTAAACGACGCTATAACCGGACAGGCCAAGCAAGGAGCCTCCACATTAACCCAGCAGCTTTCGCGCGGTGTATTCTTAACCCAAAAGAAAAAATTAATCCGTAAAATCCGCGAAATTATTTTGGCTATTCAAATCGAACATCAGTTTAGTAAGCGCGAAATTTTACAACTCTACCTCAATCAGATTTATTTAGGGAGCGGTTCTTATGGGGTAAAAGCCGCTGCTAAAAAATATTTCAATAAAGAACTTCAGGACCTTACTACCGGCGAAGCCGCCCTGCTGGTGGGGCTCATCCCAGCTCCGGGCCGTTATAACCCATTTGCCAGCCCGGAACTTTCCCGTCAAAGACGCGATTTGGTATTGGATGTAATGCATGAGCAAAACTATATCACGAAAGAAGAATTGGAAAAAGCCAAAGCCGAGCCGATGCCTCAAAAACCGGAAATCACCGTGGAAAATAAACCCGGCCGTTATTTTATTGAGCATATCCGCCGCATTTTAGAACCTAAGTATGGCATGGATGTTTTGTGGAAAGCGGGTTTAAATATCTATACCACCATTGATATCAACCAACAAAAAATCGCCGAACAAACCATGAACAAATGGCTCAACGATTTTGACGAACAAGTGGCCAAAGGATTAGGCATTGAGTTTGATCCGGAAGATTCCGAAGCCGACACAACACAAATCGATGAAGAAGCTACCCCGCGTGATCCTTCCGAAAAAGCCCCACGCTTGCAAGGGGCGTTTATGGTACGCGATGTAAAATCTGGGGCTGTGCGCGTGATGGTAGGCGGCCGAGAATACGACGAGAGCAAGTTCAACCGCGCCACACAAGCCAAACGCCAGCCCGGCTCTTCCTTTAAACCGTATGTGTGGATGGCCGCTTTGCAAAAAGGCTATACCCCCGCAACGCTTGTTAAAGACTTGCCTACTATGTTTTATTATGACGGCAAAAACTGGAAAGCATTTGATGAAAACTCCGATTTGTATTCGTTAGACTTGGCGCGACAATCTTTCATCGCTAGCAAAGATTTTAATGTATGGGTCCCCCAAAACTACGGAGGCAAAAGCGAAGGATGGATTACGCTACGCAAAGGACTTGAAAAGTCAAAAAATCTGGTAGCCGTTAATTTAATTGATGCCGTTGGTATTATGGATGTAATTCACGTGGCACGTAAGGCCGGTATTACGGCCAATCTGCCGCGCGTACCCGCCCTGGCATTAGGGGTAAGCGTAGTTCAGATGGATGAACACTTGGCAGCACTTTCCACGTTCGCCAACGGCGGTATTCATACGGATAACTACTACATTGAACGGGTAGAAGACGCTAACGGACGTATTTTAGAACAACATATCCCGATTGAAGAGGCACAATTCTCTCCCCAGCATTCCTATTTACTTACCTACATGATGAAGGGGGTAGTGCAACGCGGAAGTGGTGCCTACGTAAACCGCTTAGGCCGCCCAATCGCCGGGAAAACAGGGACTACTCAAAGTCACCGTGACATGTGGTTTGTGGGGATGACCCCCCACACAGCCGCTGCCGCTTGGATGGGATATGATGACGATACTTCCCACGAAAACGGAGCCCGTTTCACCGGTAGCACTACGGCCCGCTGGTGGACGGATATTATGGAACAGATCCTCAAAGAGGAACCCAATGAAGATTTCGCTGTGCCGGAAGGAATTTCCTTTGCATACGTCAACCCGATAACCGGCAAATTGGCTACCCCCGCCGAGCGCAATAAATTCTTAGAGGCGTTTATTACCGGTACGGAACCGCAAAGCTTTTAAGACGTTCCCATGAGTAAATCAGATTCTTCCCTAACACATTATTATGGACTGCCCAACTCGGCAGCCCAAGCTTATTTTGTGTGTAAGCAGCTTTTACATACCATAACCTTGTTTGTAAGCAATCAAGATTTAGATGATTTCGACCATGCTGCTATTGAATTTTCTCCCGACCACACAAAGCTACTCTCTTTCCCCAGCACAGATACGGGGCAAATGTGTTTCCTGCATCAGCTGCTCTGTACCAATTCACAGAAATTATTAATTAGCACCTCGTACGATGGATTATCGACACCGTTACCCGCATTAAGCGAATTTAAGAAACGGACCCGTGTTTTCCGCCGAGGAGACACTTTACGAAGACAAGATGTATTAGACGCGTTAGAACAAGCGGGCTATACACGTGACGATTACGCCGAAACCCCCGGCCAATACGCAGCACGCGGCAGCGTAGTAGATATTTTTTGTTTGCATCTTTCCAATCCGCTGCGTTTGTATTTTGCCGGCAACCGCATTGAGGCCATTAACGCTTTTGACGTAGATACACAAAACTTGGGAACACTCGCAGATGAAGCCCTAATACTTCCTCTGTCCTTTAAAGAAAAGCCCGCCGTATTAACCGATTATCTCCAAAACCCTTTCTATGTGCTTGACGCACCCGCCGAGGATTTTAACGTTTCGCTGTATCCGCAAGCAACTATCATTTCTTCTTTACCAAGTGCACAAGCCATTAATTGTAATCTGAAAAAGAATTTATCCTTCGGCGCAAATACCACACTTTTAGCCCAAGAAGTCAAGCGCTTATTTGAGCAACATATTCACGTTGTAATTACTTGTTTAAACCGTGGAGAACTGGACCGTATCACTGATTTATTGGATGCATGGGAAGTGTTCAAACGGGTAGAATTCAAAATTTCCCCGCTCACACAAGGGTTTATCGATGAGAAAAATCACTTGGCTTATATCACCTCTAACGAAATTTTAAACCGCCATTTCAGCACGGCGCGCGTACTTAAACGTTTCGACGTGGAACATGCCAAACGCGTACGATTTAAAGAGTTGCAACCCGGGGATTATGTCGTCCACCGGGACTTTGGTATCGGCCGCTATGAAGGGTTAGAGATTATGAACCAGGCCGAGAACCCTACCGATTGCTTAAAAATAGAATATCGCCGCAATAGCCATATTTACGTGCCCATGTATGACTTTAAGAAAGTACAAAAATATATTTCGGCCGGTGGGAAACGCCCGACACTTTCGGTATTGGGCGGAACTAGTTGGAAAGAAGCCAAAAAGCACGTAAAAGAAGAAGCACAAAAGGCCGCCAAAGAAATCCTTAAGTTAGAGGCACTCCGTCAAGCCACTCCCGCCCCGACAATTTTAGGGGATACACGTTTGGAAGAAGAATTTGCAGACTCTTTCCCGTATGTACTTACCGCCGGACAGGAAAAAGCCATTACCGACACATTGCGTGACTTGGATCTTCCTAAACCTATGGACCGCGTGCTGGTGGGAGACGTTGGTTTTGGTAAAACTGAAGTGGCTATGCGTGCCGCTCTTAAAGTAGCTTTATCAAGCAAACAGGTAATGGTACTTGTACCCACTACCATTTTAGCCGACCAACACTATAAAACCTTTACTAAACGTATGGCCGGTTTCCCCGTTAATGTGCGTATGCTGTGCCGTTTCCAAACCACAAAAGAACAAAAAGCTATTATCGCTGAACTTAAAAGCGGGTTGTGTGATGTGATTATCGGCACACACCGATTGCTGAGCAAAGATATTGCTTTTAAAGACTTAGGGCTAGTCATTATCGATGAAGAGCACCGTTTTGGCGTAAAACAAAAAGAAAAAATTCGCTCTATCAGCGCGGGCGTACACTCTTTAATGTTAAGTGCCACACCAATCCCGCGTACGCTCAATCAATCCCTTTCTTCTTTGCGCGATATTTCGCTGATTGATACTCCTCCGCGCGGACGTACTCCCATCAAAACCGTAGTTACAGCGTGGAATGATGAATTGGCAGCCGCTGCTATTACCCAAGAACTGGCCCGCAACGGGCAGGTTTATTACGTCTATAACAGCGTGCGTGATATGCAAGAGCGGCTGGCTTTTCTACGCAAACTGGTTCCGCAAGCACGTATTTGCATGGCACACGGACAAATGAACGAAAAGGAACTCGAACAAACGCTGTGGGACTTTAACCAAGGGAAGTATGATGTGCTGCTGGCTTCCACCATTATAGAGTCGGGTATCGATATCACCAACGCCAATACACTAATTGTGGAAGATGCGCATAACTTCGGCTTGGCACAACTTTATCAATTGCGCGGGCGCATTGGGCGCGGAGATCAAAAAGCGTACTGTTATTTATTTCACCCCGACTGGCTATTTAAAAAACGTGAAGAAGATGAAACTTCCTACGCTCAATTAGCTGCGGTGCGTTGGAATCCACACCCAGAAAAGGACCCCACTGCCGACGCCAAAGAACGCTTGGCTGCGCTTATGGAATTTGGAGAACTGGGCAGCGGATTTCGCTTGGCACTGCGGGATATGGAAATCCGCGGGGCCGGGGAACTCTTGGGGGTTAAGCAGCATGGCTATGTTAATGAAGTAGGCCTTACGCTCTATTGCGACTTGGTAGCAGCTGAAGTCAAAAAACTAAAAGGCCAAGCGCCCGTCCGCCAGCTACAAGCCAAGATCAATTTACCCTTGGCCGCTTATATTCCACCGGATTACCTCCCCGATGAAGCCGAGCGCTTAAAAACGTATAAGGAACTAATGAGTGCAGACCGTGCCCAAACACAAGCTATTTTAACACGCTTAACCGAACAATGCGGGCCGACTCCGCAAGAAATAACCAATTTAGTAGACATCATTGCACTAGCTAATCAGGCAGGAGAACTGGGAATATACGCCATCGATTGGATGGACCCTGCCGTGGAACTTCAATTTACTAAACACGTAGAAATTCCCGTTACACTTCCCGAGCAGCTGCTGAGTAAGTACGGGCAAGAAAACATCCAATTTTTACATTCCAAAAACGGCTACGGTTTGCGCGTAAACTGCCCGGCTAAAACATCCCCGCTGGCTTTCACGCAAGACTTACTTTTATTCTTGACTCGTTTGTTATTCTCCCAAAAATGATATAGTATAAGTATGAAACGTTACATTTGGTTTGTATTCGTTCTATGTTTAAGTATTTCCGCTTGCCACAAGGAAGAAAAACCTGCGCAAGAGGGGGTTCCTAACCCGCGCGCGAGTGGAAAGAATATTACTATTACCCAACAAGACATCCAAAACGGACTGGATCTGTTAGACGAACAAGACCGCAAGTTCGCCCAAACTTCTTTTGGAAAACAAAATTTACTACAAATATTAGCGCGCGAAAAATTAATTTTGCAAGACGCCCGCTCTTCCAAATTGGAGGAAAACGAAGAATATCAGGCTGCACTTAAACAAAAACGCGCCGAACTGGATACCGTGTATGATCACTTTGCTCAGGAGGCATTGGTCCGCACTTGGTATGAACAAAAAGAAAAAGAAATAGAGCCCTCCGAAAAAGAGATTAAAGTGTATTACAATAAATATCCGTACGAAATGACAATTAAGCAAATTATCGTTGATAACGCACAAACGGCGGATCAGACGCTCAAGATACTTAAGGGATCTCCCGGACGTTGGAATGAAATCTCCCGCCAGCAAAATAAGGCCCCGGCCGCTCTACAGACAATTACCTTTATGCCGGGTGAATACTTGGATAATTTAGAAGCCGTTGCGGCCAATTCCTCTATTGGCAAAGTGCAGGGATTCTTTAAAACTCCGCAAGGATTTCATATAATAATGAAAACAGGGGAAAATCGGCTTAGTTTGGAGCAAGCCACCCCACGTATTAGGCAAATTCTTATCAATCAGCGTTTAGATAAATTGCTTGATACGCTTAAAACAAAATACGAGGTTGTAATTTATGACGAAAATAAATAATATACTCGCCGCTTTATTAGTGGTTGCTTTGGGGGTAAACCTCCAAGCCAAGGTCATGGAGTCCTCTGTGGCTACCGTGAACGGACAGCCTATTTTGGCTTCCGAATATGATACCCGCTTGAAAGTTGCCATAGAACAATATCAAGCGAACGCCCCAAAAGTACTTGAACGACCTTATGCCAAAGATATTTTGGGCAAAAGAATATTACAAGATTTAATTTTTGAAGAATTACTATACCAAGCCGCTATAAAAGCCGGGATTAAAGTTACGGATTCGGAGCTGGAACAGGCCCTCGCCGAAGCCAAAATTCCCTTTGGTATTGATGAAAAAACCGGAAAAGAAGACCCGAAAGGAACTGAAAAGCGTTTCGCCGAAGCACTTAAGAAGGAAGGAATGAGTCTAAAGATGTTTAAGACTAAACTTTCCAGAGGGATTGCCATACGTAAATTCTTACAACAAGAACTCCCCAAACGCATTACCCCCGCGCAAGAAGCCGACGCCAAAGCATTGTATGATGACGTACAGGCCGTCATGAAGAACAATACTAAAAAAATAAAAGAAATGGAAAAAGCCGACCCGCAACACTTGCAAGAAGTGCAGGCCATTGCAGCTAGGCTCAAACAACTTTCTGCTGAAAAAGTACTCGTCGAAGAGATTTATTTGGCTACCACCAAAGACATGAGCGCGGCGGATGTAGCCAAAAAAGCCGAATTGGCCAAAAAAATTAAAAAAGAAATT
>CADBYN010000044.1 GCA_902798835.1 Candidatus Avelusimicrobium bubulum
CTCTTAGTTCATCACGCATTCCTTCCCGTTCCGTTTTTCCTCTGGGAGTTTGACGTTCCATGCGCTCTCGCTCCCTTTTTACTTTTTCTACTTTTTCTACTTTGCCGCCTTTCTTGCCGCCTTTGGGGCGTTTAGGACCTTTGCCGGCGTCGGCCGAGCTAAACGCAAACAATAAACAAAATGCAATGGTAAATAATTTCTTCATAAATACGTCCCCCATACTAATAGTTTGGAGGATATTGGTTAAGAAATCCAGGGCCTAAAGACCTAATTTTAACGTAGGACTTATTTGCTTGTTGATTGGCTATTCCAGGGAATAAGAATACTGCGGGATTGAGACATCTCGTCATACACTAGGTAACTTCGGGCACCCTCATCAATCCACATCGTCCGTCCCACAAGTAACCGAACAAAAGCAACATTATCTTGCTTGGCAAGTTCTTTTTCTGCTTGGGATAGCGAAAATTTAGAGCGGAAGCTATATTTCCAAAGAGGACGATAATGTTTGTCCAGTAGCTCCAAGCTTGCCACATATTCATCTATCGCTAAGCGGCCGATTTCTCGACCGGCTAATACAATGGACTGCGGCTTGAGTTTAGGGTCGTGATAAGCTTTTACGAGATTTTGAACTACAGAAATGGGAGTAATATAACCGATATTTGTTTCATAAGAACTGCCAACGTGAATACCCGCAAGTTGAAAGTTAGCGGTAAATACAGGCGAACCGCAGAAACCGGAACGATCGCCCAATTTGGCCGGCGGTAATTGAGCCGTTAACGCACCGGATGAAGTTTTTCCCACAATAGGAAAGGCTTGTTTAGTAAGTAGGTTTTGTGCGTAACCTTGCGAATACCCTTGCACCGGAAATGTAAGTTCTACGTTTTCTAATTCCAACGGATGAAGGAATTTTTCGAATTCGGCAGGAAATTTAACTAGGGCCAAGTCACCCATAGAGGCCGGCGTAATTTGCACCACCTCGGCAGGGATCGTCCTGGACACGTTTCCCTCAGTAAATACGGCATTAAACTCTTTGCCCAACATACCGGAAGAAACATAGATATCCTGCAGCGCATGGGTAGCCACTACCCCGAATATTTCCGATTTTCCTCTATACTTCACCCGAAAGGTAGTACCGGTTAGTGCGTTAGCAAAAGAGGGTTCTTTGGGTAACGCCCGGAAAGTGGCCCGTCTGGCTTTTTTAAATAGCGCCTTTTGAAACTTGCGTTCCCGAAAATTAAACCGGATGGGTTTATTTTTTTGAGATAATTTAGAGACGTGTGTTTGCAATTTCCTTGCGAAAGATAACGAACGGCTATGGGTGAAATTTTTTAGGCTCTTTAACGAGGGAAATTCTCCCGCGTAAACGGGAGAGGTTCCTCTGAGTAAGGTAATGAGTAAAAGCAAAATAAGAATACGTTTCATAATTAACATTATAATGTTTCTCTCTAAAAAAGGCCAGCCCTCAAATCTTTTTTACCTCAATCTGCCGGTTGCATCAGTTGTGTGAGTCCTTCTGATTTTTTTCGCCTATATGTTCCCAAGTTGCAGCGGGACAAGGGGGCTTATTTTGTACTAGTCCACTTAGTCAAGATAAAGCGAGGAAGGGCCAAATCATAATTTATCTGTTGCGTTTTATCGGGCGCTTCCTGCCAGACGGCTTTTTTCACTGTAAGACGGATTGCGGCCACATCTGTGCGCGTGGCAAGCTCCACTTCGGCCTTGCTGAGCGAAAATTTTGACATAGTGTTGTATTCCCATACGACATTTCCCCGAGCGTTGAGCATTTCTATACGTGAGACATATTCATCCATCGCCAAATGGCCGATTCCTTTCCCGGCCAGCGTAATTAATTGCGGTTTTATGCCCGGGTTGTAGTAAGAGTCAATTAAATTTTTAAGGGTGGAAATCGGCGTGATATATCCCATGTTGCTTTCATACGAGCTGCCTACGTGAATTCCCGCCAGCTGGAAATCGGTCGTGAATACGGGAGATCCGCATAATCCGGCCCGTTGCCCCAGTTCCGCCGCCGGTAAGTGGGAGGTCAGCATCCCGGTGGAACTTTTCCCTACAATGGGGAAAGTTTGTTTGGAGAGTAAGTTGCACGCATATCCTTGGGAATATCCCTGCGCGGGGAGCGTAAGCTCTTGCGTTTCTAACGCAATCGGTTCAAACAAAGGCTCGTATTTAGTCGGAAACTTAACCAAGGCAATATCTCCCATTTCCGAGGGAGAAAAATGTACCACTTTGGCGGGAATCGTTTCCGCCACATTTCCGTGTACATACACCGCGGTAAATTCTTTGCCTAACATCCCTTCCTGCATAAAATTATCCCGCAATGTATGCGCGGCAATTACTCCAAATACGTCCGTTCGTTTTTTGCGCTTAACTCTAACGAGTGTTCCCGTAAAGGCGTTGCCATAACTGCGCTTGTTTGGCAAGGCACGGAAGGTGGCCCGTCTTGATTTATCGAATAATTTATTTTGATATGCACGTTCCTGAAAATTTTTATTGGCCAATTCGTTATTTTCGCGTGTTAATTTTTCAATGCGACGTAGCAGAGACAGGCGCGAGGCAGACTCTTTTTGGGAAATACGATTTTTGACAAGTGAGGAATTTTTAGAAGTTCTGGGCCGTGCTTTTTTGGCCGAGATTTTCATAGCACAAAGAGGCATACCCTGCAGGAGCATGCTTGTCATTAATAACAGTAGTATTCGTTTCATAATTGTATTGTAGCGCTTTTACAAAAAGAAAGAAAAGGGCCAAAAGGCCTATTTTTTATAGGAAAAAAGACCTATTTAAAACCTTTCTCGTACGCGCGCGAAAATTGCTAAAATATATATATGAGTGATACGATTTGTGCTGTCTCTACAGGAACTGCCAGCGGGGCTGTGGCGATTATCCGTATGTCCGGTCCGCAAGCGCGGGATATTTTAAACCGCGTAGTCTTACGTGCGCGCTCCTGGGAACCCCGGCAGCAAACTTTTTGCACACTTTTGGATGGCAAAGAAGTATTGGATAAAGCCCTGGTAACCTTTTTCCAAGCCCCGCACTCGTTCACCGGGGAAGACGTGGTGGAAATTGCTATTCACGGTTCACCGTATATTAAAGGGCGGTTGTTGGAACTGCTGTGTGCCTATGGAGCACGCCCGGCCAGGCGGGGGGAATTTTCCCAGCGGGCCTTCATGCATGGTAAAATGGATTTAGTGGAAGCGCAAGGTATTTGCGACGTCATCGCCGCCGGCAACAAAGCCGCGCACCAACTAGCCATGAACACGTTAGACGGGAAATTATCCGCGCGCTTAACGCAACTCAAAACGACACTGGCCGAACTCTTGGCACAAATTGAAGTACGCCTGGATGATGTGGATGAAGAAATGCAGCCCCTGGGTGAAACATTTATTACGCAGCAAATTCAGGGAGTGATTACACACATCAAAGCATTGGCGGATACTTTTTCTGTGGGGCGGCTGATTAAGGACGGCCTTAAAGTGGCGCTGGTGGGAGTGCCCAATAGCGGAAAATCCAGCTTGCTTAATGCTTTAGTGGGGTTTGACAGAGCGATTGTTTCCGAGCAGAGCGGTACCACGCGCGATACAATAGAAGAAACCCTGGACGTGAATGGCCAGAAAATTGTGCTTACGGATACGGCGGGGATTCGCGATCACGCCGTTGATGTGGCGGAACAGGAAGGCATGCGTCGCACCGTGCGTGCCATGGAAAAAGCAGACGTAATTGTGTGGGTGACGGATGGCTCTTTAGGGGTCACACAGGCGGAACAAACCCTTTGGCAGCAAATTAAAGACCAGCACAAATGCACGCTGATTGTACGCAATAAAATCGACAAAATGATTGTGCCTTTAGATTTGCCGGCAGATGCAAAAGGAGTTACTGTACTGGATGTATCTTGCAAAACCGGGCAAGGGGTACAAGCCCTCAAAGATGCCCTTGTAAAAGATTTGGACGAAGCGCAACATAGTGACGGAATCTTAATTTCCAACTTGCGCCATTACGAGTCTTTGTTGCGGGCACAAACTGATTTGGAAGAAGCCCTGCTGCACGTGCAGGACGGCGGTGAAATTTTAGCCGAACATATCCGCAAGGCGCTTTTCTACTTGCAAGATTTATTGGGCGAAGTTACCCCGGATGATGTGCTGGGAATTATATTTTCAAAATTTTGTATGGGGAAATAAATGTTTGTTTGTAACGAAGTGTATGAGGTCATTGTAATTGGCGGCGGACACGCCGGGTGTGAGGCCGCTTTAGCGGCGGCTAAACTGGGTGCGCGTACGCTGCTCTTAACGCAAAATCTGGATACCATTGCGCAAATGTCCTGCAACCCGTCTATCGGCGGAATTGCCAAGGGGCAAATCGTGCGCGAAATTGATGCCTTGGGCGGTGCCATGGGGCGCGTGACGGATTTATCCTCGTTGCACTATCACATGCTTAATACGGGCAAAGGCCCGGCCGTGCATTCTCCGCGTGTACAGTGCGATAAAAAAATCTACCAATTTACGTTCAAGCACTTTTTAGAAAAACAACCTAACCTGGACATCATGCAAGACGAAGCCGTGAAAATCGACACGGATGACAAAGGCGTGTGCGGCGTGCTCACCCTGCGTAATACGTTTTACAAAACGCGTAGCGTTATTTTGACCACGGGAACATTTTTGGCGGGAACCATTCACATCGGCACGGTGATGACTCCGGGCGGGCGTTACAACGATATGCCGTCTAATGAGCTGTCCAAAAATTTGCGCGACGAGTTAAAACTGAATATCGCCCGTTTTAAAACCGGCACGCCTATGCGTATCAATGCCCGCGGACTGGATTACAGTAAATTCCGCCCGCAGCCCAGCGATAATCCGCCCTGGTCGATGAGTCATTTTACGGATTTGGCCACGTTAGCACATAAGCAGTTTGGACAGTGCTACATTACGCACACAACGTTAGAAACCGACAAAATTTTACGGGATAACTTTATGCGCTCGGCACTATATGGAGGAAATATCCATAGCCAGGGGCCGCGTTATTGTCCGTCGGTAGAAGATAAAATCAAAAAATTCCCCGAAGTTACTTCCCACCCGCTTTTCTTAGAGCCGGAAGGTTTTTATACAGAGGAATACTATATTCAGGGTTTTTCTACCAGTATGCCCGAAGATGTCCAGCGCGCGCTCATCGCTTCCGTGCCTGGTATGGAAAAATGTTCCATCACCCGCCCGGGATACGCGGTAGAATATGATTTTTCCGACCCGAAAGATCTCTATCCGTCTTTGCAACACAAACGCGTGCCCGGGTTATTTTTAGCCGGACAAATCAACGGGACCACCGGCTATGAAGAAGCTGGCGGGCAGGGACTTATTGCCGGGATTAACGCTGCACACTACACGCAAGGCAAAGAGCCGTTTGTATTGCGCCGCGATGAAGCGTATATCGGGGTACTCATTGATGACTTGGTCAACAAAGGGGTTAACGAGCCGTACCGGATGTTCACCTCACGCGCCGAATACCGCATTCTACTGCGTAACGATAACGCCGATTTACGCCTTACGCCACACGGTTTAAAATTAGGGCTCATAGACCCGGCTTATCAAAAACCGTTTGAAAATTATCAACATGTGTGTGAAGCATTATGCGCCGGAAAAACGTCCGCAACCGATATAGATTTAGGCCCGTGGTCTGTGGAAAAGGCCCAACACTACGCCGATGTGCAGGCAAAATATGCCGGGTACTTTGAGCGCAATAAAAAAGAAGCCCAGAAATTGGCCGAACTGGACCATATTAAAATTCCCGAGGGGTTTGATCCGTCGCAAGTACGGGGTTTGTTATTTGAAAGTGCCCAAAAATTACGCAGCGTAAAGCCGCAAACCTTGGGGCAAGCTAGCCGTATTCCGGGGGTAACACCGACAGATATTCAACTCTTGGCCGTGCATATTGAGCGTTTTAGGAGACTGCAACATGCCCAAAAGTCTGCTTGAGTTTGCCGCCCAAATGGAGTTACCACTCACCCCCGCACAAGCCGATCGGTTGGTGGCTTATGCACGGTGCGTGTGGGAGAAAAAAGATTTTTTGAATTTAACCAGTGCGCAAACTTTTGAAGAGGTCCTTTCCCGTCATATTTGCGATGGGTTAGTGGCTGCCAAACAAGTGGAAAAGTTAGGCCTGGCCGCCGCCCAATTGGCCGATGTAGGGGCCGGATGTGGCTATATCGGGATGAGCTTGGCAATCGCCTTGCCGCAAGCGAAGGTAACACTCGTAGAGAGTTTGGAAAAGCGTTGCAAATTTATGAATTGGGCCGCCCTGCAAACCGGGATTTCCAACGTGACTATTAAACAAGCACGCCTGGGGCAGGGAACCAATTTTGCATTTGATTTGGTAACGGAGCGTGCCATGGGAACGCTACCGGATATTATCGGGATTTGCTTGGCAGCCGTCAAAGCGGGGGGGATTTTTATGGCGTTTCAAGGGGAAAACCCGCAAATGCCAGAGGCAGTCCCCGCAGATGGACAATTTATAGAGGATCAATCGTATCAACTTCCTCGCGACAACAAGACCCGTCATTTGATACTATTTAGGAAGAACAATGCGTAAAACGGCTTGGATATTTCTTAGTACGGTGTGTGTGTGCTTAGTGGGACTAGGCGCACTGGCTTCGCATGGTTTTGATATGAAGGGAATCCTGCGTACGCTAACCGAAGAACCCAAACGCCCTGATCCCGGGAAATCCCAAACAAGCAGTACGCTTGTCTCTCAAGAGGACCAATACCGTGGGCGGGCACAAGAAATGCGGCCCGATATTTCCGTTCCGCCTGCGCCGGATAGTGTGCAGGAAGCCCCCGACAGCCAAGTGGGAAGCCTGATTACCGGGTTGGAAAATATCGCGTCTATTTCTTCGTCAGAAAAAATAGATGATAATATCCCGGCAGAGGCCTATCGCCCGGCCGATTCGGCACAGAAAGTGCGCTGGATGCCACCACCCCCTGGATTTTTGACAGGGGATACGTTTAATTATTTGATTTACCGGGAAAAAGATCCCGTTACGCCGAAAATCAAAGAAGTATTGGACACTATCCACGGAAATCTTATGCTGGATTTAACGCCTTTTACGGTTGTGGTAAAACCCAGCAAAATTTTGGTGATACTCTTTAACCAAAAACAATCGTACATGGATTATACCAAACGCCCGGCGTGGAGCGGTGCATCGTCGGATTTGCAATCGGACACGATGTACGTAATCGAAAAAACCGGTTTTTATTCCCTTACCGTGCACGAACTGACACACTTGTATTTTGACCAGTATTTCTTGCCTACTATCTCACCATTGTGGCTTTCTGAAGGGATGGCGGTGTATATGCAAATTTATGCGTCTAAACAAAAACCGGCTTATATTGTAAAGCGGCTTAAACAAATTTTAGAAACGGGCCAACTGATCCCTTTTGAGGAAATGATGGACGCGCAAACCCTGCAAAATTACTCTACCGATCAGGCTGAACTGTGGTACACGCAAGCGTACAGTTTGGTAGATTATTTATTAAATGCACGCTCGCGCGACGAGTTTTATAAGTTTTGTACGGAATTGAAAA
>CADBYN010000045.1 GCA_902798835.1 Candidatus Avelusimicrobium bubulum
CATTACTCCGCAGCATATACAATGGCCATACGGAAATTGCTAAACGTTTGGTGTATTCCGGCGCAGATATTAACGCGGTAAATAATTATCATCATTCTCCGTTATTTGTAGCTTTAGAGAAACAGAATGTGGCACTTATCGAACTGTTTTTAACAAGCGGAGTCAAAGAAGGTCTCACTCCGGCGTATTTATTCCGTTCTGTCGCTAATAAAAATGAAATGGGTGTATTGGCTATGTTAAAAGGGGGGGTAAGCCCGAATATTGTCAACGAAAAAGGGAATACTCCGCTGATTGTTTCTGCTTCGTTGGGGGATTTGCCCAGCTTGCAAGATTTACTTGCATACAGAGCTAACGTAAATGCTGCTAATAAAGAGGGAAATACCGCTCTTATTTATGCTGCCCGCTACAATCATCCGGACGTGATTAAAATGCTTTTAACGCCACAAACTATGCAAGTTCCCTTAGATGTAAATGCACAAAATAAGGTCGGAGAGACGGCTCTTTATTGGGGGGCTGCTAAGGGAAATGTTGAAGTGGTGAAGCGTCTTTTGGCTGCCGGGGCGGATCCTACCATCGCCGCTAATAACGGCCTTGTCCCTTATGCTGTTGCACAGAAGAATGGAAGAGGGCAAGTGTTAGAATGGCTAAACAAGGATTTGCGCGAGGTGGAAAATGCGGTTATTGAGCAGGATAACGCACAGATTTTAGCTAAACAGAAGGAAGAAGAAAAGGCCCAAAAAGAAGAAGACGATATTTTTGAAGCTACCGCAAAGGGAAATCAGATACGCGTAAAAGAGTTGTTACGAAATCGCACCTTGCTTTCTTCTAAAGATAAACAAGGACGTACTCCCTTATTGGTGGCCGTTGAAAATGATCAAAAACAATTGGTCGATTATTTTGTCAGTGAAGGAGCAAAGCTCTTTGATGTTTCTTCCGTTGGAAATGTATTACATATTGCAGTAGCCAAAAATAATAAGGCTATGCTTGAGCAATTGGTACAGAAGGCGCGCAAAAATGGCCAATTGTCTCTTATGTTGGAATACAAGATTAGCCCGGCCAAAAATGTGCCGGCATTAACTCCGTTGGGGTGGGCTGCCCGTAATTGTAATAAAGAAATTTATGATTATTTGGTGTCTGTAGGGGCAAAAGAGGGACTTGCTAGTCAAGCTTATAGTCCGGCGGCCTTGCTTGCCCAGTGTAACAAGAAAACAAACACACAACAGCCCTCCGCACAAACAACAAGTAAGCCTGCTAAAACAGGGAATATTTCGAAAGGTTCCAAACGTTCCGGCAAGTAAATTTAGTTAAAAGAATCCCCGCATAATGCGGGGATTCTTTATTTATACCGGTTATAACTTGCGATTACTTCCAATTTCTTACGCCCGTGTATGCCTGCTTTTTGTGGGTCCTCGTCCGGATATCCGACGGCGAATAGATGTTCTATTTTGTATCCGCTGGGCAACTTGAAAAATTTTGCAGCTTTGTTAGAATTAAACCACCCAATCCAACAGGTGCCAAGCCCTAATTCCCAAGCACGCAAAACCAAATGTTCTCCGGAAATACCTTGATCTACTAAATAGAACTCGGTTCGTCTGACGAAATTTCCTAATCGGCTGACGAAATTTCCTCGATCGGATACTACAGCAATTAATACGGGAGCCTTGGAGGCCCAGGAGGTAATGCCATATATCCCCGAAAAGATCTCGTTGCAAAAGGTTTCTTTGACGGTTGGATCATCAATCACAATATAATGCCATGGCTGGGAATTACAAGCCGAAGGGGCTAGACGGGCAGCCTCTAAACATGCATTAATTTTCTCGCGCTCGACGGGATGTGACTTGAATTTTCGGATACTGTGCCTGGTTTCAATAGCAGTTTTTACGTCCATAGATGGCCCCCTTATAGACAACTAGAAAATAGTTTAGCAAATTCTTACTATGTTTTATAAAATAAATATATGCATTTTACTAAATACAATGGACTTGGAAACGATTTTATATTTTTTGATGGGGAAGCAGCGTTAAGTATAAAGGACGCTGCCGGGCTGGCACGCAAACTCTGTGATCGTTATACAGGGATAGGGGCCGATGGCCTTATATTACTATTACCCTCAACTGTTGCCGACGTGCGTATGCGCATTATCAATAGTGATGGCAGTGAGGCGGAAATGTGCGGTAACGCATCACGATGTGTGCCGTTGCATTGCTTGAAGAAAGGGTTTACCTCAAAAAAACAAATTACATTACAAACGCTGGCTGGTCTTATTCATACGGAAGTATTGGATGAACACAAAGGACTAGTGCGGGTTAATATGGGTATTCCGCAGGATATAGTGCCTTCTTTCGAGGTTAAGTTGGATGCGCAAACATGGGTAGGAACGAAAGTATCTATGGGAAACCCACACTTCGTGGTAGCAGTAAAAGATGTTGAAGAATTTCCGGTAGCGCAGGTGGGGCCTTTGTTGGAAACGCATCCATTATTCCCTCAAAAAACCAACGTGGAATTTGTGCAAATTTTAGATAAAACTCACGTGCGTATGCGCGTGTGGGAACGTGGGGCAGGTATTACCCGTGCATGTGGAACAGGCGCCTGCGCCACCGCGGTAGCTTGCATCTTACAAGGGTTAACGGATAAACAAGTCATGATCAAGTTGGACGGGGGAGAGTTACAAATTGCCTGGCCGGAGCAAAAGGAAATTTTTATGACAGGTCTCGCCCAAGAGGTATTTGAAGGAGAAATTTCTTTATGACTCAGTTAAACGAAAATTATTTACGTTTGCAAGGCAGTTATCTTTTTTCTACGGTTGCGCAACGCGTGCGAAAATATAGGGAAACCCACCCAGGAAAGGATATTATTAGCTTAGGCATTGGGGATGTGAGCCAACCGCTTGTACCTGCCGTGGTAAATGCGCTTGAAAAGGCAGCTCAAGAAATGGGAAAGGCGGAAACATTTCATGGATACGGGCCCGAACAAGGGTATGAATTTTTACGTAAGGCGATTGCCAGTCATGATTATCAAGCGCGAAATCTAAACATTAGTGCTGATGAAATTTTTGTGAGTGATGGGGCTAAAAGTGATGTGGCAAATTTCCAAGAACTGTTTTCCCAAAATGCTATTATAGCCTTGCAAGATCCTGTTTACCCCGTCTATTTAGATACCAATGTGATGGCCGGGCGCAGTGGAATATTTGTGGATGGGCGTTTTAACAAAATTATTTATTTACCTTGCAAGCAAGAAAATGATTTTGTGCCACAGCTTCCTAAGGAACATGTAGATGTAATCTATTTGTGTTCTCCCAATAACCCCACAGGGGCAACTATGACGAAAGAACAGTTGTCTTCTTGGGTACAATATGCACAAGAACATAAAAGTATTATTTTGTTTGATTCAGCATATGAAGCATATATTTCCGAACCTGAGTTACCACACTCTATTTATGAAATTTCTGGGGCAGAACAAGTAGCAGTCGAATTCCGTTCTTTTTCTAAGACGGCTGGGTTTACGGGCACACGTTGTGCATATACAGTAGTTCCAAAAACGGTACAATTGCAAGACGCTGCTGGGCATTTACACGCCCTTAATGCTTTATGGCTTCGTCGTCAGACTACTAAATTTAATGGAGTTCCTTACATGGTCCAGCGCGGGGCGGAAGCGGTATATTCCCTGCAAGGACAGGCACAAATTAAGCAAGTTATTTCATTGTATCAACAAAATGCGCGAGTGATTTTACAGGCCTTGCAGCATATTGGATTAACGGCTTTTGGGGGGAAAAATGCACCCTACATTTGGCTGAAAACTCCGTCAGGGATTTCTTCTTGGGATTTTTTTGATTTGTTACTTGAAAAAGTGCAAGTAGTAGGTACTCCTGGGGTTGGTTTTGGTAAATGTGGAGAAGGGTATTTCCGCTTGACGGCATTTAATACTCCTGCCC
The DNA here is from genome assembly GCA_902798835.1 of Candidatus Avelusimicrobium bubulum. Taxonomy (GTDB): domain Bacteria; phylum Elusimicrobiota; class Elusimicrobia; order Elusimicrobiales; family Elusimicrobiaceae; genus Avelusimicrobium; species Avelusimicrobium bubulum. The sequence continues at coordinate 3,932 of CADBYN010000045.1, forward strand.
TTACTAAACAAGCAGCTGAGAGAATTTGTACGATAAAATGAATCTAATTTGTTACAATTAGAATACGGAGGAATTATGAAACAAAAAGGTTTTACGTTAGTGGAAGTTTTAACGGTAGTACTCATTATAGGAGTGTTGGCATCTGTTGCACTTCCCATGTATACGCGGACAATTGAGCGTTCCCGCGCCACGGAAGCTATGTCTGCCATTAAGTCGCTGAATGACTCCATTTACGCTTATTTCACGGAGCGAGAGACGTGCCCGGTACACTTTAGTCAATTAGTTGCTACGGTGCCCGGTGAGGTGACTCCTGGAGACGAGGATACCCCGGAAACTGTATCAACGAAATTTTTTCAGTTTACGATGAGCGGAGCTAGCGTGCGTGTGCCAGGCACAGATTGCAATGGCGTGTTAGCCACACGTATTAATGGCGGTGGAACAAATGGTTATAATTACTCTATTTGGCATCCGTACAGACGCGGAAATTCCGGAGAGTCCTTGTCTTTGGAGTGTGGGGGTGAGGGCATCAGTGATAAGAGTATTGCTGTTTGCGAAGCCTTAGGACTATATCGTGAGGAAGAAACGGTTGAAGAAGATGTTATAGAAGATTAACATTCACGAGTTTAAAAAGGGCCCCGTAAATAATTTACGGGGCCCTTTGTTATGTTAAGAGTTATTTCTTTATTTAGCTGTAGGAACACCACCGGTTAAGTCTTTGATGGCTGCCACAGCTCCTAATACATTAGAAGCTTCATAGGGCATATAGATAATTTTATTATCTTTTCCTTCGGTCATTTTTTCTAAAGCTTCAATGTATTTCATGGAAATCATATAGCTGGCCGGATTGGAAGATTGGGCTACGGTGGTAGCTACAATTTTTACTGCTTCCGCCTCAGCTTGCGCCACTTTGATTTTTGCTTCTGCTTGCCCTTCTGCTTCCAAAATGGCGGCTTGCTTCATACCTTCGGCTTTTTTGATTTCCGATTCGCGAATTGCCTCAGCTTTTAAAATTTGCGCCTTCTTGGTACCTTCGGCTTCCGTTACCATGGCACGGCGGTCGCGTTCCGCCTTCATTTGTTTTTCCATGGCTTCTTGAATGGCGGCAGGCGGCGTAATATCCTGCAGTTCTACGCGGGTAACTTTTACGCCCCATTTATCTGTAGCGGTATCTAAAATATCGCGTAAGCGTGTATTAATAGTTTCGCGTGAAGTTAAGGTTTGGTCTAAATCCATTTCACCGATTAAGTTACGCAATGTGGTTTGCGTTAATTTTTCAATGGCCGTCGGCAAAGACTCTACTTTATAAGCAGCATCTTGCGGATTGGTGATTTGGAAATAGAGCAACGCATTGATTTGAATACCTACGTTATCGCGCGTAATTACGTTTTGGCGCGGGAAATCATACACAGTTTCACGCAGATCTACAACATCGCGGTATTCCGTAAAAGGCACGGATCGAGAACGCCCAGCCCCGTCAATATATTCGCGGCTGCTGCGCCATTCCATGCGGTGGGGTTGATCCATGATCGGGATAATCCAGGTGATGCCAGGTCCCTTAATATCATGAAATCTACCGAAGCGTTCAATAATTACGCATTGACCCTGCTTCACAGTCATGATACCTTTAAAAACTATTACGACTACAAAAAAGATGACTGCTCCCAAAAACAACAAGCCCATCCCTGCTAATTCTTCCATAATTCATCTCCTTATTTATTTTCTTTTACAAAAAGTGTTACACCGTTTAGTTTTTCTACAACGCATTGCGTTCCTGTAGCTAACGGTTTGGCGGCAGTAGCTTTCCAGCTTTCTCCCTTTACTAGTACGCGGCCCGTTCCCTGCACGGGATCAATCGCTATTTCTACCACGGCTTGTTTACCAATGACATCATCTGCTGGGGCCTTAACATCTTTCGATTTGTTGTAGAAATATTTCAAAGCAAGGGGACGCACTCCAAGCCAACAGACTACTGATACTAAAGTAAACACCGCTATTTGTAGCCATAGGGCGCTTCCTAACCAGGCAGCTAGTGCTGCCCCTAAACAACCAATGCCTAAGCAGGTGAGAGAAAACTCCATCGTAAATAACTCTCCCACAAAGCAGCCAAAGGCAATAATTAGATAAACATAATAATTCATTTCTCCTCCTAGCTTTTTATAATCTCAAGATAATTGCGCAAAAACGTTAATCGACGTGTGTCGTGCAATCTATTGAGTACAAAAATCATGTTTGCAATAAAACGCCGTACAATCAACCGGGAAGACAATGGCGTAAACAAATCTTGCTCGTTCCCCAAACCGCGTGAGCGGATATATTGACGGCAATCCTCTTCTGTTAATTGTTTTCCGTTGTCGAGTGGATCAATTAAATAAGATGTGGAATTTGTGGTATCTCGCATATGCACGAGGAGTCGTCCGGCTAGGTCAACTAAATCCGAATCTATACCAAAGCGCTGCGTTAAGCATAAATATAAGCAAGCAATCGTTAAAGCAGTGCCGCGTTTGTTTTGCAGAAAACGGGGAAAGGATAAATCCCGTACATCTGAAACAGACGGAAGTAGTTGGATTTTTTTGAGTTCAAAAATAAAGCGTCCAAGCAGGCTAATGATTTCCGGATAGTCAGTAGCATTTAATAATGCAGGTCGTAGCTCATGAGCCATATCATCCAAAGGTTGCGCAATTACGCCGCGCTCGGTAGTTGGAGAAGTGAATTTGGCAAGCAATAAAAGGCCTTCCTCTAAATCGGGATTAATTTTGGCGTTAAAAGTTGAAAAGGCTTGTGCTAAGTCTTCCCAGCAGATTTCTTCCAACATGTGTACAACTGTGCGCGGGGCGGAAGAGGCAAATTCCTCTTCCAATGTGCGTTGTACTTCATCTGGATTGGCTTTGATGGCACTTGCTAATGCTTGTTTCAACAGAGGCCCATACTGATCGGTTTCTGTTTCCATCAATTTAAAAAGTGCCTTTAACCGGGAATTATCCGTCTGTTTCATACCTAAAAGATAGTAAATTTATGAAGAATTGTCTAGTGTCAAACTAGATAAGAAAGTGGCTTGTTTATTTTTAATTTAACAAAAATGCCCCAGGCGTTAACCTGGGGCATTTTGCAAATTTTAAAGTTATTGAATATCTTTTTCGTTTGCGGTAATGGCTAATACTACGCGACGGTTTTTGGCACGTCCTTCTTCGGTGTCGTTAGAGGCAATTGGGTTGGATTTGCCATAGCCCACGTAGGAAATGCTTAAGGTTTTTAAGCCATTGGCTAACAAATAATCTCCAACTGTTAATGATAAAGCTTCTTTTCTAGCACAACCACTGCTAGTTGCAAAGCAGATATATGCTCTCATAACATCATCACTAATGATCAATGTTTTCTGAAGTTCTTCACGAGTCAATAAATCATCATGAGTAATAGGAGGTAAATCATTTTCATTTTTAA
>CADBYN010000046.1 GCA_902798835.1 Candidatus Avelusimicrobium bubulum
TGTATATGCTGCGGAGAAATGCAGTATCCTTTGTAAATGCATTGGCTTTGTTAACGTCCACTCCTAATAAAATCAATTCCTCTACCGCCGTATAATTGCCCATCGTGGCGGCAGCCACTAACAAGGGGTCTCCTTTTGTATTTACGATATTTACATCCGTTACTTTATTGGAAAGAATATCTAAAAAAGTTTGTGTGTCTTTCTTCTGTAGAGCGGCGGTGGCCTCGTCCGCAATTTCCGTTGGAGTTTGTGTAATCAAAATCTTGGCAGGGCTGGTTTTGCTATGTTTAAACGGAACCCAATTGCTCTTAAATGTAAATGCCAATAAGATAATAACCGGGATTGACGCAACAATACCTAAAGCAGTCCATGGTTTCTGCTTAGCAACTTGCACCGTCTTAGCCACTTTACTATCGGGCGGGACAGTGATTTTAGATAATGAATGTTTTTTCTTAGGTAATGGCATAGTATATTTATGCGCGTAATTGTTTTAATTTGGCTAGTGCATTACAAGCGGCGGCTTGTTCAGCTTGTTTTTTATTATGGCCTTTTCCTACGCCCAATTCTTTGCCATGTAAACTTACGCTTACTGTAAATGTTTTATCGTGCTCCGGTCCCACCGTCTGAATCACTTCGTAAACAGGTGTACTTGGCCCTTTTTGCTGCAACACTTCCTGCAACACACTCTTGAAATCTTGGGCATCCTGGGTAAGCTCTTGCGTATGCGCCCACGGTAAGACAAAAGCTCGGGCTGCTTCGTATCCCCCATCCAAATAGATGGCGCCTATCACGGCCTCTACAGCGTTAGAAACAATACTATCCCGCTCACGTCCGCCGGCAGCAAGCTCCCCCCTCCCTAGTGCCATAAACTGGCCTAAGTGCAACTGTTTGCCCCAAAGATACAGGTTTCGCCGAGAAACTAAATTGGCCTTAATTTTAGAAAGCACCCCCTCTTCATCATGAGGGCATTCGTTATAGATATAATCTGCAACGATAGCACCTAAGATACTGTCCCCCAGGAACTCCAAGCGTTCGTTATGTTTTACGCCACGGTGCTCTCCGGCGAAAGACTTATGAGTGAGTGCTTCCTTTAAAACAGCGGGATCTTTGAAGCGATATCCAAGGATACGTTCAATGTCCGTCTGCACAATTATTTTTTAGCGTTTTCTTCAATGTAAGAAATAGCTTCGCCTACTGTTTTGATTTTTTCGGCTTTTTCATCCGGAATTTCGACATCAAATTCTTCTTCCAAGGCCATGATGAGTTCCACCGTGTCCAAGGAATCGGCACCCAAATCGTTGACGAATTGGGCTTCGGGCTTTACTTGATCAGCTTCTACACCTAATTGCTCCACGATGATATTTTTTACTCTTTCTTGTACGTTTTCTACAGACATGTTAGTCCTCCAATTAAAAAAGGTTACCCTTTACTAAATTATATATATAAACCGCCATTTACGGCAAGTATGTGCCCGGTAATATAGGCGGCATCATCACTAGCCAAAAACAAAACTGCTTTGGCGATGTCCTGCGTTTGAGCAAAACGTTTGAGCGGCACCGCTTCAAGCGCTCTTGTCTTTACTTCTTCGCTTAATTGGTCCGTCATAGCTGTTTGCACAAACCCCGGCGTTACAGCATTAACACGCACATTGCGTGATCCAAATTCTTTAGCAAATGTTTTAGTAAGCCCGATCACTCCGGCTTTGCTGGCCACATAATTGGCCTGACCGGGATTTCCCATTTCTCCCACCACGGAAGAAATATTCACAATACTTCCATTACGTTTTTTGAACATTACCTTAAGAGCAGCTTTACTCATTAAAAATGTGCCCTTTAAATTTACGTTAATAACTGTATCAAAATCTTCTTCGCTCATGCGCACCGTCAAATTATCCTTCGTGATGCCGGCATTATTGACAAGCACATCCACTTGTCCAAATTCTTTGAGCGCATTTGCCACAAAACTTTCGCAATCATCCGCGTGAGAAATATTTACTACTTGCGTGTAAACGCGAACGTCATACGATGCCAATTTTTGAGCAGTTTGCAATAGCCCTGTTTCGTGACTGGCACAAATAGCTAAATTAGCCCCTGCTTTAGCAAATTCTTCTGCAATAGCTAACCCTATACCACGGGTAGCACCTGTTACCAAAACAGTTTTACCGGTAAAATTAGCCATTGTGATTCTCCTGTTGAATTTCTTTTTCCAAATTATCAAACGTAGGTTTCAAAGCGGCCATTTTAGCAGCAATATCGCCTACAAAATTTTTCTCTACTAATCGTGCAGAGGTTTTGAGTGCATTGAAAATAGCGTAATCATTTGATTTGCCGTGGGAAATAATTGCTACGCCGTTTACACCCACTAAAGGTGCTCCGCCGTAGCAATCCGGGTTTGTGTGTTGTTTGACGGCCTTAAAAGCACTTTTGGATAACAAGGCCCCCAACATAGCCAACGGACGTTTTTTCACTTCGCGCTTAATCATTCCAATCATAGCTTTGGCCAATCCCTCAGCTGTTTTCAAGACAATATTTCCTACAAATCCGTCACACACAATCACATCTGTGTCCCCGGCATTTACGTCACGTCCTTCTACGGTTCCCTTGAAATTCACACCAATCTCGCGCATGTGCGGCACGGTATGTTTGACCAGCATATTGCCTTTAGTTTCTTCTTCTCCAATGGACAAAATACCCACTGAAGGAGCTGGAATATCAAATACTTTTTGCATATATGCTGAACCCATTACCGCAAACTGTAACAAGTGTATCGGCTTACAGTCGGTGTTTGCCCCGCCATCCAGCAGCAAACTCACTCCCTTATAGGTGGGCATAGGTGTAGCAATCGCCGGACGTTGAACCCCTTTGATGCGTCCTAGGCCAAACAAAGCCGCCACCATCGTAGCTCCGGAATGTCCCGCCGAAACAAATGCATCCGCTTCTTTTTTATGTACCAAATCGGCACACACAATAATGCTGGCGTTTTTTTTATTGCGGCATTCCTTAGCGGGCTCAGCCGCCATATCGATAGTATCGGGTGCGTGGACAATGAAAATATGCTCTGGTTCTTTGGCATAGCCCAAATCGGCTAATTCACGGCGCAACACAGCCTCATCGCCCACTAGGATTATATCCAAGTTGAGTTTTTTAGCCGCTTGCAAAGCGCCCAACACATTGGGACGCGCGCCAAAATCTCCGCCTAAAGCATCCAGAGCAATTTTCATAAAAGGCTATTATTTAGCAGCAGGTTCTTCTTTCGTTTTTTGCGCCACTACTACACGGTCTTTGTAGTAACCGCAAGAAGGGCAAACGTTGTGAGGAAGACGTTTTGCATGACAGTTAGGGCATTCCACGAGTTGCGGAAGTTCTACCCCAGAGTTATGAGATCTTCTCATGTCCCGACGGGAACGAGTGTGTTTTTTCTTTGGATTTGGCATTTCTTATACTCCTATATTTCGTAAAAATTCACAAGAACTTTACTATTTAAATTTACCTTTTAGCACAGCAAAAGGTGACAAATTCTCTTCTTTGCATCCACAAGGCCCTTCATTTAAATCATGACCACATTGCGCACACAACCCTTTGCAAGCCGGCGCACACAGAAAACGAATATCTTCCGTCAACGCCAGGGTTTGCCTGATTACATACATTATATCAATTATTTCAAGTTTCGTGCTATAAGTTTCGCAAAATGTTTCGCAAAAAGGTTGCGTTACATGCTTCAAACAACGCGCGCATTCCACTTCTCGCTCGCCGGAAATAGTCCCGTTTACAATAATTTCTTTATTGGCTACGCAGAAAGAAAGATCCACCGTTGCTTTGGTAATTTTATTAGGGGCTTGCAATACATCCGCAAACTGTACAGCAGGCAGCCTGGCGGAACAATTAAAGCCGCCCATGCGAATAATATCGTGCGTTTTGAATTTCAAATCTTGCGGGACATCATAGTCCGCATAACTAGGTTGTGTCATATAGATATTTTACCAAATTTAACGAGTGAACGCTTTGTTTTGCCACTTGCGGCTATGCCAACGGCGTTCAAAAACGGCTGCTCGGATGAGTTCATCTAACGTCATAGCCAACCAAATACCAAGCAGTCCCCAACCAAGCCACACGCCAAGCACATAAGACAAAAGTGTTGCCACGCTCCACATCACAATCACTCCGGTCCAAAATGGGAACAATACGTCTCCGGATGCAATAAGCGAATTTACCGCTGTAATGTTTACCGCACGGCCAATTTCCAATACCACATCAATCCACAACACCCAACACCCGATACGCACCACTTCGGGGTTGGTGGATAAAAAACCAAAAATCCGCTGGCCGAAAAGGGCTGTTAAAAGTGCAATTATCACACTCACTACAAGTGCCCAACGTATAGAATATTTTTCAATAGAAAACGCTGCTCGGTTACGCGCTCGTCCCACCAAATGTCCTATGGTAATAGACGCTCCGTGTCCGATGGCTATAGAAAACACAAATGAGAACATAACAATGTGCATTGCATATGTACGTGCCGTCAAAGAAGCTGTCCCCAACAATACCGTAAAATACGTAATCACTACTTGTGATAAATCGTAAGACACATTTTCCCCGGCGGCCGGCAAACCGACAATTAACAAATTTTTAATTTTATCCCATGGGAATGGTTTAAAGTAAGCAAGCGGCGGCACAACAGCCACGCGGGTAAATAAAATATAAGCCAATAGCATCACCGCCACAAACCGGCACAACATCGTGGAAATGCCGGCACCCACAATTCCTAAACGCGGAAATCCCGCGTGGCCAAAAATCAATAAATAATTTCCTACTATATTAATAACGTTAATGAGAAGTGCCACCCACATAGGGTAATATGCCTTATTATGACTACGCAAAATGGCAGCCAACGTCATAATCATTGCTAAAAAAACAGAACTTCCCCCCACAATTGCCATATAGGGGAGCGCATACTCAAACAAATGCTCTTTGAGCCCCATAAGGTGTAAAAGTTGCGGCGCAAAAACATATAACCCCGCACTAACCACGAGCCCCATAATTAAATTGAGTAAAAGCGATACGCCAATTACTTGCGATACATTCTTTTTTTGTTTGGCACCTAAATACTGCGCGCACAACACACCCGTTCCCAACGTTGTAATCATGTACACCAAGCACACTAAAAATACGACTTGATTAACCACCCCGCTGGCAGCCACGGCATCATCGGCATAGCGGCTAAGCATAAACACATCCGTCGCTCCGGTGAGCATCAAAAGAAGTGTTTCAAAAAAAATGGGACTGGTTAAATGAAATAATTGTGCGCGCAACATGCGCGTCGTCGAAATCGATTTTTGCTTGGCCATAATATATAACCTTATATATAGTTTAGCAATTTGATAGAAAATTGTGTGAAACGCAATCTCAAAAATTGCTACAATACTTTCGTATTACTAAACAGATATCTGTTTGGTAAATCATATTAATAAGGAGAAGAGTTCATGAAAAAACTAGCCGTATTAGTAGCCGCTGTTTTGTGTGCCTTCCCGGCTTTTGCAGGGGATAAAGGCATTTTGAAATTGTCCTTGTGGGACGATATTGCCGTGGCGTTGCCCAACAACACCCAAACTGTAAGAGGGATTGATGTGGGTATCGGGTCTAACACAAATTCCATTTATGGTTTGCAATGGGATTTACTCGTTAGCAAAGCCGGCGAACTACGTGGTATTAACGACGCATTAGCTGTTGCCACAGTAAACGAAGGGTATGGTATCAACAGCTCTTGGATTTATGCCCGTTCCAATCATTTTTACGGAGCCCAAGGTGCTATCGTAGATATTAACGACCGTTATTTCGGTGGTGCACAATTCGGTATTGTAAACTTTGCCCACGGCACAGTAATCGGTGCTCAACTCGGTATCTACAACGAAGTAGCTGATTTGCATGGTGTGCAATTGGGTATCGTAAACAATGCCCGCCACATCAGCAAAGGTTTACAAGTCGGTATCGTGAACATTGCCAAGAACGGCTGGTTCCCGGTGATGGTACTTGTTAACGGTCGTTTCTAATCTAACACCGTTTCAATCTAAACCGCGCACCTTGTGTGTGCGGTTTTTTTATGCTATAATTTACACAGGTGAATTTGAGCAGCAAGGCGCAACCAGTTTGTAAATTAAAGCTTGTGCTGACATCACCCAGGCAAACGCCACCGAGGCATCCCCTGCCTTAATTTAGGCGTGCGCCACAGGAGAATAAATAATGAGTAATGTATCGATGAAATCCATGCTGGAAGCTGGCGTGCACTTTGGCCACCAAACCTCCCGCTGGAACCCCAAAATGAGCCGCTTTATCTTTGGTGAAAGAAACGGTGTGCACATTTTAGACTTACAAAAAACAGCTAAAGAACTGAAAAAAGCTTGCGCTTTTGTGAAAGAAGAAAGCAAAAAAGGCGCCAAATTTTTGTTCGTAGGCACGAAAAAACAAGCCCAAGAGGCCATCAAATCCGAAGCCGAACGCTGCGGTGCTTATTGCATCAGCGAAAAATGGTTAGGTGGAACTTTGACCAACTTCCAAACGGTCAAAAAGTCCATTGAACGCATGAACGAACTTGAAAAATGGGAAGCTTCCGGCGTATTCAAAGCCATCTCCAAAAAAGAAGCCAGCCGTCTTACCAAAGAATTGGCCCGCTTGCAAAAATTATTAGGTGGTATCCGCGATATGAAAGTGCTCCCCGACGTGGTTTTTGTGATTGACCCCGTTGACACCATGGGTGCCGTGCGCGAATCTCACGTGTTGGGAATCCCGGTGGTAGCCGTATGTGATACCAACGCCGATCCGGACTTGATTTCCTTACCGGTCCCCGGAAATGATGATGCGGCCCGCTCTATTAAATTATTCTGCGGTGCCATCGCCGATTCTATCCTGGAAGGAAGAGCCGAAGTAGAAGCTGCCAAAACCACGGAAGCTGCCCCGGCCGACCCGGAAAACCCGACCATGGCCAA
>CADBYN010000047.1 GCA_902798835.1 Candidatus Avelusimicrobium bubulum
AACGACTGCGTGATAGACACGAAGTTACATTCGTGCTTGGCAAATTCCTGCATCATTATATGGAAGTCAAAGATAGAGCGCGAAAGACGGTCCACTTTATAGACGACAACCACCTGTATATTGCGCTCGCGGATTTCTTCCAAAAGCGCTTGCAAACCGGGACGCTCCATCGTGCCGCCGCTAATCCCGCCATCCTCAAAAGTTTTATAATATTCCCACCCGTTAAACGCTTGTGAGAGGATATAGGCCTTACACGCCTCTTCCTGGTTTTGGAGAGAGTTAAACTCCATTTCCAGCCCGCGCTCCGTTGATTTTCTTGTATAGATGGCGCAGTTAATTTTGGGCATATTTTTTACCCGTTAATCCGAAAAATTTGGGGCCGCTAACGTGACTTCGTACAATTTTCTCCGCTAGTGCTGTTAAATTAGGATATATTTTTCCTTCCCACTCGTAGGCGTTTTCCCCTTTTACGGTCACTTGATACGTCCGTCCTTTATAGGTTTTAGTCAATATCGTTCCAGGGGCGAGTGCGTAACGCTTTTTATGCGCGTGCTCAATATACTTGTCAGGATTGCTCGCATAACGGTCAAGCCGCGTGATGTATTTTTCTTGCAATTTACAACGCCCTAACTCACATTGGATGGCATACCACAAAGGGCGCAACTTGGCCTTAACACCTCTCAAAGGGCAGGTATAAAAAGCGTTCCAATAAAACCGCAGCTCTTTGGGGGATAGTCCTTTTAGTTCTTCATAACTTTTGGGCAAATAGCACTTTCTTTTCATGATAAAATATCTTTAATCTGACGGATTTTTCCCACCGAACGGCTTTGATTACAATAGGCCTTGGCTAAAGTTTCAAAGAATTTAGCGACTAACAAGACAATATCTCTTTCACGAAAATTTCGGGGAGGCCGCCCTAGGGGATTACCCGAGCGGCCTTTTACAAATCGCCCCGAAATTGGCGGCAGATGGCGCGGTGTCATTTGGTAAGCCCAAAGAACACATAACCGCTAATCGGACGTTTGACAATCGTCATGGCCACGCGCGAGATGCTTTTGAATACTTTACCGGCGTACTCAAAGCCATTTTCTAGCACTTTTACTTCTATGGGTTTTCTTCGGTAGGTTTTAGTGATAACGCTACCCGGCGCGGGCAAGCGGTTATCGCGTGGCCGGATAGGCAAGTTTTCAAGCGGTGTTTCTTCGGTAGTGATAGGACTCACAACCCGCAAAACAGCAGGTTGCGTAGGTTTGTTTTTGGGTGCTGATTTTTTGATTGTTTTCTTCATAACTTATCTCCTTAAGTAAGCAATTTTTACTTCGTACTACATTCACGCTTACTATTGGGAGATAAGTCAAGTCATTTATTGAAAAATGGCGGACGATAACAACATCCATATCAAAATGTTTTATAATGGAAGTATATTAAGATTTTTGGAGGAAATATTTTTATGTAAGCCCTAATCGGGCTTGATTACAATTAGTACTGTTTTTGGTTGTCTACTATAGACATCACTGTTGCTTATGCAACGGAGAAGCCAAACCGAAAACGGTCGCTATGGTTAATAGAAACGGCCTTATAACCCGTCTCTATTAGCAGTAATCCTGTACTTGATTTGATATCAAGCAGGTAGGCGACTGTTATTTGTGTGATTGGCTTCTCACAAATGGCGGTCGTCTTTTGTTTTATACAAATGCGATCTAGAAAAAATTAAAAAGAGGGAAAAATGAAAAAAATATTTGGTGTATCAGCAGTAATATTGATTGTTATTATCGCTAGCTTGGGATATAGATCTTACAAGCACAGCCCACTGTATTCCTTAAAACAAGCCGCTATTGCTCTTAAGACAGGGAATACAGAAACAGCAAAAAAATATATTGATTTCAGCAAAATTATTAATGGAATATTCGAAGAACAAATTGCTAAAGACGAAGAAATCAAAAATAATCCGTTTGCTGTGGGAATGATAGAAATGTTTAAAGGCCCTATGGTGGCTGCCATACAAACAGCCCTTCTTAATGCCATAGAAGAAGGAGTAAAAAGGGCAAAAGAAGAAACCAACAACACGCAGTCTGCACAAAATCCTCAGAGCAGAAACAAGCTAATTAAAAAAGTTAAAGTACTAACGAAAAAGAAAGATTTTGCAACCGTACAGATTGTTTTTTCTGGTAATGAAAACAAAAAAGATATGCCATTAATTGTGGGGATGCAGAAAATAGATAATTATTGGCAAGCAGTAAAAATTATGAACTTTGATGAAGTCAAAGATGCAGATTTTTGGGATGAAATGTAAAAAGGAGAAATAATATGCCATTTTGTGGTAATTGTGGAAATAAAGTTAACGATAATCAGGCCGTTTGTCTAAAATGCGGTTGTGCAATAAATCAAGCATTTGCAGAAAAATCTTCAGCAAACGGAACACATAATAAAATTGTGGCTGCCTTGCTTGCTCTTTTTCTCGGTGGGTTGGGGGCACACAAATTTTATTTAGGAAAACCCATAGAAGGGATTTTCTATCTATTGTTTTGTTGGACATTTATTCCTTGTCTGGTTGCATTTGTGGAAGGTATCATTTATTTAGTTATGTCCGACGAATCTTTTGCAGCAAAATACAATTAAGCGAGGTACCGATCATGGCATTTTGTCAAAATTGCGGGAAAGAATTAAATCCGAATCAAGTAGTATGTTTAAATTGTGGAGTAGCAGTCAAGACTGCACAAGCGCCAGCAAAGAAACCTAACGGTTGTTTGATTGCCATTATAGTTGCAATATCAATACCAATAGCATTATTTTTTATAGGGCTAGTATCTGCAATTATTTTGCCACAACAGGAAGTTGCTCAAACACAATCCTCAACCAAACAATCTGTTTCTAGTTCTAAAACAAACAATTCTTCACGGCAAAAAAGCATCCTAGCGACTATAGTAGATAATGCTACTCAAAAATAAAAATATTAGGAGATGAGAATGAAAAAATTAATATTACTTATGCCTGTTTTTTTAGTAGGTTGTGCCCCTGTAATACATAGCATTGCTCACGGTGGTAAAAACTTAAAAGAAGCTTTTATCAATCCACAAGCATATACCCAAAAGGCACAAGCGGAATATATTGAAAAACAAAAGCAGGGTTGTCCTCAGGCTTTTCACGAATTTAAGGAAAAATATTTCCTTGATGACCCAAATACTTTGTTTCAAAATATTTACATGACATTAGATAATAGCAACTATGATAGTTTATTGGCTCGTTTAAAAACAGAAGGAATACAGGGAGAAAAGGGACGATTGGTACTTAATAAGAATGTAGATAAAAATAATCCTCTTTTACTTTCCATGCTGTATAACGAAGTCAATACGTACGCACAAACTGCAGGACAATTTGTGGAAGGCGTTGAAAAAAGAAAAAATTATCGAGAGAGTATGGTAGGAGAGAAAAAACCTTCATACGGGTTGGGAGAATGGCCGAGTAATGCTGATATTTGTGACAGTTTTTTCAACGAGACTGAATATAAAGATTTGGTAAAAAATTATGAGTTAGCCGACCAGCTTGCGGACAATATTTATAATTATGCCTATTCCCGAGAAAAGAAAGATTTCCATAACAAAACAGGCATTTATTTGTCTGAGGATCGACGAGGCGAACATGCAAATCTAATTGCCTATATGTTAGGCTATGAAACTCCAGTTAAGGAGTATTTATATTACCTAGATGGCATGGAAGTGTTGCAAAATGTTTCCGGAGGCGTTTTGGCGCAAATGCAACCCACTTTCGGCTATAGCAATAAAACCATTCTTGTATCAACAAATAAACGGTTTGTCGATGGAACTAATTTAAGTGGTATTCCAGTTGTTTTAACTGGTACGACGTCTTACAACACCTTAATCGGTTCTAACAAAACTGTTTATACTTTCAAAATAGTTGATGATAGCCAGTTCAAAAAAATCACAGACAGATACTATTTCTATCCAACGTATAGAGAACGAGGTAATATGGATGAAAAAACATTTGCTGATAAAATGAAGCAACTATTTACTGTTATAAAGTAGTCATGAGTCAAAGAATAATATTTAAGATCTTTTGTATTGCTATTTTGTTTTATCCGTTTGATGTTTGGTCTCAAGACGACAACCTTAATCAAAACTTTAACAAAGTAGAGTTGGCATCTGTATATGACGGCGACACATTCCGCGTACATTTGGCGTGTAAATATGGGGTATTTTGCAAAACTATTCCTATTCGTGTACGTGGAGTGGATTGTCCAGAAATCAAAGGCGGTTCGGCTGAAACAAAGGCCCTAGCCAAGCGAGCTAAAGCATTCACTAAAAATTTTCTTAAAAGTGGTAAAATCCTATTACGTAACTGTGGGCGTGATAAATACTTCCGTTTATTATGTGATGTAAGGGTAAACGGGCAAAGTTTAGGTGAAGAACTTATCAAAGCCGGCCATGCTATACCCTATAACGGAGGGACAAAAGAGAACATGCTTATCTCCCCCTAAAGTGATATAAAACCTTAGAGAATTTATATATTCTTCAATAACCCGGCAGTAATATTTGTTATTGCTGCCGGGTTATTAATTTTCTTAGTTGACGCAACTTTTTGATAACACCGGTATCAGGAATTCTTTAATTGTTTTAATGGCATCTTCTTCGCTAATGTTTAGCTCGGCAATGTACTTCTCACATTGTTTGGCGTCGGGCAACATCTGAGCGGTTTCGTATACATTCTTGAAATACTCGTAGCTATCGTTTAGTTCTTCCATTTCCCGTGGGAAATGCGTCTTTTTTAACGCTTGGGTTAACATGTCACCGCGCTTAAACTCCCACTCGGCCGTGGCATACTCGCTTTTCTCTGCCATTAGGTCCATATACTCTTTGAATTGCCGCACAAACCCTATACGCACCAGTTCTATCACTTTTTGGATTTGTTCGTACTGCTCGTCAGTTATTCGTTGTACTGGTTGTTCCCCGGCTAGCGTTTTATAAAGCGTATCCCTTTGTTCTTCGGTAAGGTTGGCAGCTACATCATCCACCCCTTGCCAATAGGCATACTCTTGGGAGATTTCTTCCCAAAGGTTTTCCAAAATAAACAGGCACGCATAGGTACACAGCAAATCCGACAAGACAAGAGCTGTGCCAAAGGCCTTCCGGCCACCTATCTGCTTAAACATAGCGTTCATGTTCAAGTCGCACTTCATTGGGTCACACTGCTTGGCAGAGGATATAATCTTATTATGATAGAGGAAATTATCTATCATCTCTTCGGTCACATACCCCTCTTTAATCAGGCGGCCCATAAAGAGTTCGGCCTTATCCTTGCGTTGACCCTTTTGGTGTATGTTAAATAATAACTTTTGGCTTTGGATATCGCCACGAAGTGCCTTATTGGTCAGTTGTCTTGCAAAACCCTGTTCTTTGGTAATTTTAGATCCGTCCGTAAGCGTGATGGACGAGTTTAATTCGCGCTGGATATAAGTGTATATACCGTTTTTACTGCCTTTGGTGCGGCCTTTGGGATTACCGCTTTGGCCGGGCTTGAATTGCGTTTTCTTGGGTGGCTTGCCGTACCCTACTTCGTATTGTTTGGGTGCGGTGGTAGGTTGTTCCGCTTGCGCGGGTACTTCTTTCACTTCGGTTTCGTTCATATACAGCTCCTTATGTTATGTTTTATTTGTTTCCATAGTTATCCCTCTCGAACTTATAATTTTCCCTTGCCGATAACGGCAAAACCCACGCTACATTAAAACATATTTTCTATTTTATGTCAACTTTTTCTATTTTTAATAGAAATTGACTCTTTTTGTAAAAAGAGTTATACTGTCTGTATTGGAGAACACTATGCTTTCGGCAAAACAAAAACAAATTTTAGAACTCGTCCAACAAAACCCGCAAATCACTTTGGCAGAACTGGCTAAAGCGGTTGGCTTGAAATCGGTCAGCACGGTACACGTGCATATCCGCAAACTGATTAAAGAGAACTTTTTAGAGCGTAACGGGCACGCGCTAATCGCTACCCATAGGCCCGTGGATGAGTTTACCCCCATTCCCTTTTACGGGTTTGCCCAATGCGGGGATACGGACATTTTTGCCGAGGAAAACATTGTGGACTATGTGAACATGCCCACCAAGTTTTTGCCCACTCCTACGCAAGATTTATTTTTTATCAAGGCCAAGGGCGACTCTATGGAGCCATCTATCAGCGAGGGAGACCTTCTGATGTTCCGTAAAACAAGCGAGTTGCCCCCTGTGGGCAGCGTGGTATTATGCCGGCGCGAAGACGGGCTCAAAATTAAGCGTTTAGGCCAATATAACACCGAAAACGGCCCCACCTACCGCTTGGTATCGGATAATAAGGCCAAATATGAGCCGTTCCCGGCAGACGCGTCCGTCCAAATTTTAGCCAAACTTGTACGCATGAATTAAGGAGATTATATGACTAAATCAGCACTTGCTATTTTTGAAGATTTTAAAATCCGTCGCCACTATGACGAAAAGACAGAAACGTGGTATTTTTCTATCGTGGATGTGATTTATGCGTTAACACAAAACAATAACCCTCGCCGATATTGGAGTGATTTAAAACGAAAATTAAAGAAGGAAGGCAGTCAGTTGTACGAACAGTCAGTTGTACGAACAAATCGTACAACTGAAATTACAGTCCGCAGATGGTAAGTTTTATAAGACGGACGTTGCCACACCGGAACAACTGTTGCGCCTTATTCAGTCCATCCCCAGTCATAAGGCCGAACCGTTTAAACTATGGCTAGCCAAAGTGGGGTATGAACGCATCCAAGAAACCGCGGATCCCTCCAAGGCATTAGACCGAGCTCGTTCCCATTGGAAAGCACAGGGACGTAGCCAAAAGTGGATACAACAGCGCATGATGGGCCAAGAAACCCGCAACAAACTGACCGATTACTGGCAAGCACATGGAGTAACCAAATCGGACGATTTTGCCATGCTTACAAATGTTATCCACCAAGAGTGGAGTGATTTATCGGTTGCTCAGCACAAAAAGCTCAAAGGGTTAGAACATCAAAACCTGCGCGAGCACATGAGCGAAGCTGAACTGTTGTTTACAGCACTAGCCGAATTATCTACCCGCCAAATAGCGGAAAAGGATCGGGCCGAAGGCGTGCAAGAAAATAAAGAGGCTGGACGCAAAGGCGGCAAATTAGCCAAACAAGCACGCCTGCAATTTGAAGAAGCCACCGGAACAAAGGTAGTTACATCCAAAAGTTCCTTGCCGGACTTTACGCCGAAGAGACAGATTAGGAAGAAATAGAGAAAATTATTTTTCTACACAAGCAACCCCAAAATGTAACTAAAATCAAATACTACCAGTTCCCATTTAGGAATCTGATTGACTATATACAATACAAAAGGAACATATGCAAATCGCCAAAATAATTCATTCTATTGCGGAAATGTTTGAAGAAGACTCTACTACTTCTCAAGAAACAGACTTGTTCCATAAAAAACAACTCATTTTTTATCAGGTAATATTAGAAGAACAAATTTCCTTGCGTTTCGCGATAAATACAGCTTTAATTTCTATTTCCACAGCATTTCTTGCGCTCTTGCCAACCGTGACTGAGCATTTGTTTACCAATGGAGTGCCTTGTATTCTTAGACCACTTTTCATCGGGGCACTAATATGTTTCGTTCTTCTCATCCTACTATGTATTGCAATGTACGAATTGGACTCCACGCAACTCCTTCAATTAAATAAAGACAATAATGGAGAAAATGCTAACATAAAACTTATCCCAAGTATAACTTCAATATTGTTAATAATGCAATACATGTTCCTGGGGATTGGGGTTATTCTAACAGCTATTATCTTCTATCATGGAATCTTTTATGTATAACAAACCAGAACTATATTGTGAAGAAGAGCATCTTCCTAAAAAAATCAGGCCACCTCAAAAACCTGTTCCTGACAAACCTACGAAAAGGAAATAGGATATGTCTAAAGAATTTCAAAATGATTTAAGTGATATTTTGCCACCAAAGCCAATCAAACCTCCTAAGAAATGAGTGCCACTATGGGGACTAATAAAAAGCATTTAAGAGGGATCATTCCTCCTTCGAAAGATCCTTCTATCCATGTTCCAGTAAAACCGCCAAAGAAATAAGGAATCTTGAATACTTGTGGATTTCTTTGTTTCTTTCTTAATATTTCCCTGCATATTCCCTGTTACTCTGCGTAGGGAATTTGAAGTGTTTTTGGCAGATATTTCTCAGAAGAGAGATAAAATTCTCACAATGCCTTAGAATCCAACGGGTAAACTTTTCAAATGCCTGTTTTTTGCCTGTTAATTGCCTGTTAAACAGGGAATTGCGCGTCACCACTCGGCGTTCTAAGAACCCGCACTCCATCAAAAATTGCTGCCCCACCATTTTTTTGCCTAAAAATCCCTGCTATAGTTAATTACCAATCGCTGCTTTTACCCATAGGATTAGTGGGTAAACTTTCCCCGAAAGTAAATGAACGTGGCATTTCGTGCGAAGATAACCGGTCCGTCAAATACGTGCGCAGTTGCGGCAAAATCTGCTCATCATATCCTGCCTGTAATACGATGAACGCTTTTAGTCGCTTGCCTTCTTCCGGGCGCATTAAACGCACGCGGCATACTTTTACCGCCGGATGTTGCTGTAATACTTTTTCCACGTGATCCAAGGAAACATTGACCCCGGCTACTTGCACGACGCGGTCCATCCGTTTGAGTGGGAAAATCCCTCGTGGAGGCACAAATTGCACCTGGTCGGGGAAAGGCAGCCACCCGTCAATGCCTTTGCGGCGTATCTGTGTATGATCGGCGGAAATTTCCCAAAAATCGTTAATTTGGAAGGGCTCGCCTTCGTCATAGCGTACTCCAATGCCGCCGGTATCGGTAGCCCCATATAATTCAACTACTCGCTCTGCTCCGGCTTGTTTTAACCGCGCGAATAATCCTTTGGGGCACGGAGCGGTGGACGTTACGGCTGTCACACCAGGCGGGAAAGTATTGCCTGCTTGTAAAAAATATTCCCAGAATAGCGGAAATCCCGCCAGGACATCTCCTTCTTGCAGAAGAGATTTCCACGGTTGTACCGGTAAGGGAGGCAACGAGATAGCCGGTATTTTATAGAGAGATACAAAAAATACAGCAAATGCAATTCCGTACAAATGCTGACGGGGAGTCAGCGTAATAAAACGTTTTGCCTCTTTAAAATGTTTCCCTACACTTTTTCCTTCTATTTCCATCATTTCCTGGGTATGTAAAATTTGCTTGGGAGTTCCCGTACTTCCCGAGGTAGACAAATACACCCGTTTATTTTTTTGATAGGCCTGATGAGCTTGAGATATCAGTTGCGATAAACAGGAAAATGGCTGGGGCGTAAAGTCAAAAAACAATCCCACTTGATGTGTTGCTTGAGTTAGTGTTTCTTGCGGGATTTTTTGTATATCTAACTTCTCCGCAACGTCAAAAAACGCAAAGGTATCCCGTCGCTCTTTAACTAGTTCGGTTGAAATAATATCGTGGACAATCCATTCTACTTGTTCACGCGAGAACATACGGCTTTCCCTCTATATTCAAAATAGTTCCGGCAAATTGCTCGTGCATAGTAAATGGAGCGTTTTGCTGGAGGTATTTATCCAATAAGAGCACACTATGTGCACAAGAACGTACCGGCAGTTGCGGTTGGCTTTGTGAAGATATGTCATCCGTGCACAGAAGTTGCACGCTATCTAACACAAACTGCGTCGTTGGGGTAGGTTTGGCACTACAAATTAATGCCCCGGCCACCCGCTTGGCGGGAGATTGCGGCTGATATATAAAGGGATCAAACAGGGAAGAATCTTTTTGAAGTTGCTCTGTTAACAAGGGATTTACGTCCTCTGCCAGGGTTACCAGTACTTGTTGACACATTCCTTTAGCCAAAAATTGTTGTGCCGTAAGTAGCGCCCCGGCAAACGAAGCATCTAACTGTCCTGTTACTACGCAAGGGCCGTGAATGCCCAAAAACATAGAGAGAAAAAGTGCCGTTGAATTATGTACCGAACTGGCAAACGCGGTGGGAGAAGACAATTCATCGCCGTCTTCTATGATGCTATCCATAAATTTCAGGGTACTTTCCAACGCGCCCGCCCCCATGGCTAAACTAATTGCTAAATCAGCGCGTGGGCCATCCTTTAATTTTGCCTGCTCTAAAGCCCGAAACGCACACAATAATACATTCTTTGAAATTTGTTCTGCCCGTCGTAATTTACGCACTTCCACAAACGGAGCAAGATCTTCAGAGGTTGCATCGCCTCTCAAACAAGAAAATCCGTTAATATAAAGTTTAGGCAGCATCGCAAGCCCCCAGTACAATAGCCGCATTACAACCGCCAAACGCCAGCGAGTCCGACATGGCAACACGTTTTGAAATAGCGGTCGCTTGTCGGGTAGGTATTAACTGCAGTTGTTCATCGGGCGTCGTAAATCCAATGGTGGCCGGTAATATACGTTTGTTTAATGCTTGTAAGGTAAGTACCGCTTCAATGGCTCCGGCGGCCCCTAGGGTGTGGCCCGTTACTCCCTTTGAGCCCCAAACGGGGACGTGCGGCAAGACGGAATTAAAAGCAATTGCTTCGGCGCTGTCGTTTGCTTGGCTGGCGGTACCGTGAGCGTTGATAAAAGCCATATCTTCCGCGTTTTTGCCTGCGTCCTGCAGTGCAAAGGATAATGCTTTTCGTAACCCCGTGCCCTTTGGATCCGGAGCCGTAGGATGAAATCCATCGCAGCAGTTTCCGTAACCGAGCACGTATCCTTGGCAAGAAAGTTTTAACTGTTGTGCGGATTGCACATTAGTTAGTAACAAAGCCGCGGCCCCTTCCCCGATATTAATACCGCTGCGCGTTTTACAAAACGGACGGCAACGTTGTGGGGTAGATACAAGTAGGCGGATAAATCCAACATACGGGCTTTCGGTTATTTCGTCCGTTCCGCCGCATAATACCGCATCACAAAGGCCTGTTTCAATCCAATTTTTAGCTAGACCAATGGCATCCGTTCCGCTGGCACACGCGGTAGCAATCGTCTGAAAAGGGCCTTGAAAGCCAAAGTAATTACTTACCCATTGCGCGAGCGGAGAAGCCAAATAATTTTTAAGTCCTGTATAATCTGCTTCGGTTAGTTTATCTGTTTTCCAACGGCGGTAGATCTTGAAACAATGAAAGGAGGGATGAACGGAGGCTCCCACAATTACACCTACCCGTTTGGGATTTAATTGGCGGGGGGAAATTTTGGCCTGTTCAAATGCCTGCAACGCGGCCCGGATAAAAAAGAATTGGCTGAATGTTTGGTCGGCGGGCTTGTGTTGATAAAGGGCGGGATCTACCAAAAATACCGGATATTTAGATGTGTAAACGCTATCTACGCGCGTGTTCGGCAATTCAAAGCGTGTCTTTGCGTTTAGGGTGCCTTCAAATGCCTCTTCGCTTGTGTTGCCGCACGCACATACACAGCCCATCCCGGCGATTGATACTTTTTGTAAGGACATTATTTTTTACGATTTTGTTCAATGTAATCCGCCAAGGTGCCCAATGTTTTGAATACCTCGCGGCCTTGCTGCATATTTTCAATCAAAATGCCGTATTTCTTTTGCAAAAGCATAATAAGTTCTACCGCATCCAAGCTATCCAAGCACAGCCCCGTATTGCCAAAGATAGCATCTTCGGCCCCAAAGCCGGACACATCATTACCGCCCAAGTCAATATTTTCGGCAATGAGTGTTTTGATTTCATCTATTGTTTGTTGTTGCATAGTCATTCCACCCATCAAAATAATTAAAGAACTGATACGGATATTTTATACAAAATTGTGTCAAAGCGTCTACAAATTGTTGGGCATACGGCTGGTAATGTTGTTTGTGTGCCCCTTCGTCTTTTACGAAGATAGGAGCCAGCACCCAACTAGACAATCGCCCGCGGCCCTCCCACGGAAAGAACGCAATTACGATAGGGGCACCTGTCGCGCCGGCCAAGCGATAAAAACTATACGGCACTTGAATTTTACCGCCCAGGAACGTTACTTCTACTGCATTTTGAGGGTTTCCAAACACGCGGTCT
>CADBYN010000048.1 GCA_902798835.1 Candidatus Avelusimicrobium bubulum
CCCTTCATTGACAGGAAATGAGGCCAAATCTTTCTTCTGTGCCGTGTAGTTCTTATCCAACATACACCGCGCTTCTTGTTCCGTGCGCACCGCGCGCATAATGTCTTCCGCTTCCGTTGTCCGGCGTGCTTCCAACACCTTGGTAAACCGCGGCAATACCACCGCCGCTAATACCCCGATTATTACCACTACTACCAATAATTCGGTCAATGTAAATGCTTTCTTTTTCATAAAGACTCCTATATTGTAACAAGCCTACGACTATTTATAGTGTAGAATAGAAAGACTGTTTTGTCAATACAATCCCATCTTCAAAAAATAAGTAGGTTTTGCTATACTTTTTATATGAGACGCTTTTGCTTATTGTGCCTAGCCCTATTTGGGTTAAGTGCCTGTAATCATTATCAAACAATCCCCGTTACGCTGCCCGACGGGTTTGTGGTAAATGCGCTCGTGGCCGACACACCCGACAAACAAGAGCACGGACTTATGTTTGTAACCGAGTTACCCGAAAACCAGGGAATGATTTTTGTGTTTGATAAAGACCAAGAACAATTATTTTGGATGAAAAATACGCTTATTGATTTAGATATGGTATTTATCGGCGCGGATAAAACTGTCACAAGCGTGGCGGCCGAAGTTCCCCATTCTTACACCTATACACCCGACAATGAAGTAGCCCGGGCCTGGGGATATGGAAAATATGTATTGGAACTGGCCAGCCATACTGCCCAAAAACATGGGGTAAACGCCGGCAATACAATCCGGTTTACGTATGAAAAATAAGGGATTATTTGTATTAATTTTGTTAGTTAGCGCAGGGCTATCCTACGCGCAGGGGCCCTCTTGGGATACTCTAAAACAAAATGCCAAAGATCACTTAACCCACTTACTACAATTTGATACTTCTGTTTCCAACCCCGACGAAATTTCTGCTGCGCGTTACATTTACAAACAATTTAACAAACAAAAAATCGACTGGGATATTTTTATCCCCGGCAAAGGGCACGCCAACCTAATGGCACGCTTGAAAGGAACGGATCCCACCCAAAAACCACTATTATTGATTTCCCATTTAGATACCGCTAACGCACCAGAAAGCTGGACGGTTCCCCCCTTTAAAGCTACTTTTAAAGATGGCAAAATCTACGGGCTGGGTGCCACCGACGCCAAGAATTACACCTCCATCTATCTGGCCTTATTTACCTGGTTGGCGCAACAACCACAAAAACCTGTGCGGGATATTATTTTTCTGGCCACTTCCGGCGAGGAAAGCGGCAGCGATAGCGGCCTATTGTGGTTAGGCAGTACCCATTGGGATAAAATCGCCCCTGGCTATGCACTCAATGAAGGCGGCGGAATTATCAAAGACCCGGAAGGCACTCCCATTGTTTTTGCGGAAGCCGCTACCAAACTCTACATGGACATCAAAATTAC
Organism: Candidatus Avelusimicrobium bubulum; assembly: GCA_902798835.1. Lineage (GTDB taxonomy): Bacteria > Elusimicrobiota > Elusimicrobia > Elusimicrobiales > Elusimicrobiaceae > Avelusimicrobium > Avelusimicrobium bubulum. The sequence continues at coordinate 1,438 of CADBYN010000048.1, forward strand.
AGCCTACGGCCAAAAGGGACATGCTGCTCTTCCTACACAGGACAATGCCGTATATACGCTTTCACAAGCATTGGCTAAAATTGAAAAGTGGGAACGCCCCGCCCAATTAACAGCCCCTACACGCACCTTGTTAAAAGCAATCTTGCCTTTGCAAGATGAAGACGGACAAACCACACTCAATATGATTCTTAAGGATGAAAATCCACAAAACCGTCAAAACGCTGCCGAGCTTATGGCGCAGGATCCGTTTTTTAAGTCGCAGCTCAAAGATACGATTACCCCCACCCAAGTATCTTCTCAAACCGACGTAAACGCAACCGGGGCTGCCGCAAGTGCCGTTCTTAACGTACGTTTATTGCCCACCACCGACCCGGACGCTTTCTTTGCCGATTTACAAAAATTATTCAAGGATGATCCGCAAATCACGCTTGAAGTATTGGAACGCCCGCAATTCCCGGCACCAGCGACTATGGATGGAACGGACCCGCTATTTGCTTCTATTCAAAAAACCGCTCAAAAATTAGTACCCGGCGCTATTACGGTTCCCGGGTTAAGTCCTGCCTCTGGCGACAATGAATTTTTGCGCAAACAAGGCGTTATTACTTATGGTCTAGGCCCGGATATGGATCCCTTGGATACCAATACCGCCCACGCCGCCGATGAATTTATCCGCGAGGAAGATTTCTATCATCAGTTGGAATTTGTGGCGGGCGTCGTATTTGATTTTGCTTACGGAAAAGATTTGCTTCCCCTTACAACGCAAACAACCTCGGCTCAAGGAGCAGCCGAAGTTGTTCAAAATGCAAAGTAAAAACACCTTCTACTTGTAATAGATACTTTCTTTGATGTGGTCCGCGTGCGCTTTACCCAACAATTTTTCTACAATGGCAAAGCCGAAGTCAACCGTCGCAGCAGCCGATTGGCCTGTAATGATGTTGCCATCTACGGCCACATAATCACCGGTAAAGTGCCCGCCAAAATCTTCATTCATCGCCGTAAAACAAGTATAGTTTTTTCCCTTGAGATAGCCGGCGTGCCCCAAAATTGTGGGGCTGGCGCAAATGGCCGCCACCACTTTTCCGGCAGCCATAAATTCTTTAATTAACGTCTGTACTCCCGCGCTTTTTTCCAACTCGGCATATTGCGGTCCGCCGGGGAGCACCAGCGCATCATATTGCGCCCCATCTAACTTTGAAAAAGGTTGTAAGGCCGTGCACGTTAGCCCAAACCGTCCGGTTGCGTTGGCATTTGTCAGCGAAAAAACATCCACCGTCAGTCCGCCGCGGCGCAAGATGGCAAACGAACCTACCGCTTCTAATTCTTCAAATCCGTTGGTGAGCACTACACATACTTTTTTCATTTGGCCGCCTTGACTGCCGCTTTGAGCGCAGCCACTTTATCGGTTTGTTCCCACGGAAAATCTTTGCAACCAAAATGTCCGAAGCAGGCCGTTTTAGCATAAATCGGGCGGCGCAATTTAAAGTGTTCAATAATTCCGCGCGGCGTAAGCGGGAAAATTTTGCGCGCAAGCGTGGCCAATTTTTCATCGGGCAAAATTCCCGTACCCTCCGTATCCACGTAGAAACCGACCGGCTCATCGCGCCCAATAGCGTAAGCGATTTGCACCGTACAGGCATGAGCTAATTTAGCTGCCACCATATTTTTGGCAATATAGCGCGCCATATAGGCGGCGGAGCGATCCACTTTCGTCGGGTCCTTACCGCTAAAAGCACCGCCACCATGCGGGCAACGGCCGCCGTAAGTATCCACAATAATTTTGCGTCCGGTAAGCCCCGTATCCGATTGCGGCCCTCCAATGACAAATTTACCCGTCGGGTTAATGTAGAGTTTGGTATTCTTGTCCATCCACTTGCCCAACACAGGCGTAATAGCCGCGGCAATAATTTCTTTTTTGGATTTATCGGTAATGTGATGCCCGGTTTTGTCCAAAATATCTTCCGTATGCTGCGTGGAAAGCACCACGGTATCCACACGCGCCGGTTTGCCGTTTTGATATTCCACCGTTACCTGGCTTTTAGCATCGGGGCCCAGGTAAGGCAATTTTTTTGTACGGCGCACTTCATCTAACTTTTTCAAAATATTGTGAGATAACACCAGCGATAGTGGCATCAGTTCAGGCGTTTCGGCCACGGCATAACCCACCATTAGCCCCTGATCCCCGGCTCCGCCGACATCCACCCCTTGGCTGATATCCGGCGATTGTTTACCAATGACGTTGACCACCGCGCACGTTTTATAATTAAATCCCCACTTCGCCTCATCATAACCGATATCTTTAATTACGTTGCGGGCTATCTGTTCCACGTCTACCCACGTGCGGGTGGTGATTTCCCCGCCGACAATTACCAAACCGCGCGTGATATAGGTTTCACACGCCACGCGGGCTGTTTTATCTTTGGCCAAAATGGCATCCAAAATAGCATCTGAAATTTGGTCACACACTTTGTCCGGATGACCTTTGGAAACAGATTCCGATGTAAAAAAATACTTACCTTGTGTAATCATACAACTCTCCTGCAGAAACGAAATTTGAGGGGTTTTATATATTATACCTTATTGCGTGCCTCACGTGTGAGAAGCTATAAAAACAAAAAACTCCCCTTGCTTACAAGGGGAGTGAATAAATACAATAAAACTAGTTTACCTTAACAGCCAAAACCTTAACAGGCTGCTCTTCGTTGTCCGGTATGCGCGGTACCCATTGATATTCTTTGCACTCTCCTGGGCAGTTGCTTTTATTTACCGTAATAGCACCTAGTTTTAAGCTATCTGTAGTACCAAAGACAACGGGGTTGGTAGTTGTTCCCACTGACAACTCCTTGGCCGTTACGGTTAATTTGCTTACCGTATTCGACTTAAAATTGTCAATGTAAGAGTCCCCGGTTGCCGTCAACTCTCCCCCCAGCACATTTACCTGTGTGCCTTGGTCAGCACTATTCAAGGGGCTGTCAATGCTATACGTGCCAAAATAAACGCCATTCTCTTTGTATCCTTGCAACGTACCGGACACATCTGCGGAAGTATTCGTAGTGCCCCCATCAGGCCCAATAGTGGTGATTTGGTTTAAATTGGCTTTATCACACTTGCCGCTTCCGCTTTCACATTTGTTGGTTTCATCCTTCAACGTAACGTTCGACTCAATGTTCATACTGCCATTCTCATCAACGTTAGCTCCGCCCTGCAACGTGGCAGTTTTGGTCACTCTCAACTGTTTATACACCCCTAAACGGGAAGGATTGTACGCAATAGCGGCCACCTGTTCATTATAGGCAAATGCGCTCAGCGCGCAGGCACACAGAATAGATATCAAAACAATTCGACGCATGGGAACCCCCTCTTAATATTGCGACTAAAAACTATCATTATAATTCTATAGAAAAAATAGCAGAAAAACAAGACCTATTTTTTGCAAAATACAACGCAGTGTTTTTTGATCTATAAATACTGGTAATGTCGCCCCAAAAAGTATAGAATGTAGATATTCAATATTATTATTGATATGTCTTACCACGTTAAGGAGAGAAAGTACCATGGCAAAAAAGAAACAGGCAGTTTCCACAGCCTTGACCCCCAAAGAAGAATTGGCCCTGCTGAACAAAATTGTCGGCAGAGTTAAAGAAGCTCAACGCGTATTCGCTACTTACACACAAGAGCAGGTAGACAAAATTTTCCGCGCCGCCGCGATTGCCGCCGCGCAAAACCGCATTCCGCTGGCTAAACTAGCTGTCGAAGAAACCGGTATGGGCGTTATGGAAGACAAAGTGATTAAAAATCAATTTGCTTCCGAATATATTTACAATCAGTACAAAGATACCAAAACTTGCGGCGTGCTGAGTGATGATGACGCATTTGGTTACCGCCAAGTGGCTGAGCCCATTGGCCTAATCGCCGGGATTATCCCTACCACAAACCCAACTTCCACGGCCATTTTTAAAAGTTTGCTGACACTTAAAACACGCAACGGTATTATTTTCTCTCCCCATCCGCGTGCCAAAAAATGCACAATTGAGGCTGCCAAAATTGTATTAAAAGCCGCCGTGGAAGCAGGGGCACCGAAAGGTATCATCGGCTGGATTGAAAATCCCACCATGACGCTTTCAAACGCACTTATGCATCACAAAGACATCAGCCTAATTTTGGCTACCGGCGGGCCCGGCATGGTAACTGCCGCCTATTCTTCGGGTAAGCCGGCCATCGGGGTGGGTGCCGGAAATACCCCGGTCGTCATTGATGCTACTGCCGATATCAAAATGGCCGTCAGCTCCGTCATTATGAGTAAAACCTTTGATAACGGTATGATTTGTGCCAGTGAACAATCTGTCATTGTGGAAGCGGCCGTATACAACAAAGTAAAAGCGGAATTTATTGCCCGCGGATGCCACTTTGTAACGGGTAATGACCGCAAGAAATTGGCACAAACTATTGTGATAGACAATAAACTCAACCCCGCGATTGTAGGTCAATCGGCCGAGACAATTGCTAAAATGGCCGGTATTAAAGTTCCTGCTCATACCAAAATCTTGATCGCAGAAGCGAAAGAGATTAGCGATGCCGAACCTTTTGCGCGCGAGAAACTTTCCCCCGTACTTGGCTTTTATAAAGCCAAAGATTTTAAAACCGCTACCCGCTTGGCGCGGGATTTAATTTTGTACGGCGGAGCAGGACACACCTCCGTTCTTTATACAGACGAAGCCAACGAAGATCATATTGATTACTTCCAAGACATGCCCACCGCACGCACCTTGGTCAATATGCCTTCTTCACAAGGGGCTATCGGAGACGTGTATAATTTTAAATTGGCGCCGTCTTTGACGCTAGGTTGTGGCTCATGGGGCGGCAACTCGGTCAGTGAAAACATTGGAGTGAAACATCTTATGAACGTAAAATCTGTAGCTCAACGCCGTGAAAATATGTACTGGTACAAAGTTCCGCAAAAAATTTATTTCAAACGAGGAGCCTTGCAACAAGCGTTGGCCGAATTGCAGGACAAAAAACGCGCCTATATCATCACCGATAAAACGATGGAACAATTGGGCCATGTACGCACGGTCATTGATGTATTAGAACAACTAAATATCAAAGT
>CADBYN010000049.1 GCA_902798835.1 Candidatus Avelusimicrobium bubulum
GGCTTGCCGCCTAATTAAACGAGGTACAAATTATGTTAAGCACAACCGAATTTCGCGAAGGATTGATTTTCCAAGACGAAAATGGTCAGTTGGTTGAAATTATTGAATTTCAACACCACCGCAAATCACAAGCCCGCGCTGTGGTGCGTGTAAAGCTACGCAACATCAACACCGGCGCTATGATTGAGACGGCCTACCGCCCTGAAGATAAATTTACCGAAGTAGAAGTAGAAAAACGTCCGTTCCAATATCTCTACACTACCGGGGATATGGCCACGTTTATGAACAGCGAAACGTATGATCAAATTGAAGTTCCTACCTCCAAACTAGGCGATTTAACCAAATATTTAAAGGACAATATGGACGCAACCGGTATTTACATTAACGATCAACTTTTTAATGTAGAACTTCCTATTAAAGTACCGCTTAAAATTGCATCCACTGTTCCTGGTGTCAAAGGTGATACGGTAGCCAACACTACCAAAGAAGCCACGTTGGAAACGGGTGCTGTTATTAAAGTGCCGCTCTTCATCAATGAAGGCGATACGGTACTTGTGGATACCCGGACCGGCAACTACGTAGAACGTGTAGCTGCATAAAGTTTTATGAAGTGTGCCAAGTGGGTGCTGGTCAGTTTGATGGGAATGGCGCCCGCTTTGCACGCGTTGGATGTCTCGTACGGAAAAGAGCGCAAAAAATACTATAACGTGCGTATCTTGGATAAAGACACGTATCGGTTCGTGGCCAGTTGCCAAGCACCTTGTATGCAAGAAATTGCAAAGGTAGACGTAACCGTTTGTGAAGTGCGTGCGGCCAAAGAACGGCCGGATATGTGGATCGCCGATGTGGCTTTTAATCAAGATTGGCAGATTACGTTTCTGGTGTTTAAGCAGGGGGATACCTACCGTGTAAAATCCCCAATTCATTTGATCTTTGTGCAACAAGCGCTTAAAAAACGGACGGAAGAAGCAATCGTCGCGGCCGTTAAGGAATTGAAATGAAGTGTAGTGTAAAACGCACGGGCGTTGTGCTCGCTGAACAGGTAGAAGAAGCAAAAACATTTTGGGCACGCTTAAAAGGGCTTATGTTTCGCGTTTCGTTAGCAAAAGGGAAGGCCCTTTTGTTGGACCCTTGCCCACAGATTCACACTTGCTTTATGCGTTTTAATATAGACGTAATTTTTTTGGATAAACAAAATCATGTTGTGGCTGTACTTGAAAATTTAAAACCCTGGCGCATGAGTAAATTTTATTGCAACTCGCGTCGCACGTTGGAATTGCCGGGCGGATGTTTGCAAGGATGCGTGCAAATGGGAGATGAACTGATTTTTAATTAATTTTATAAGGAAGGATATATGAAGAAAATAACAATTGCATTATTGGTTTGTATCTTATGCGCCACGGGCGTTTTTGCCAATACATGGGACGATTTTGGGGCCAATGTAACCGAACACAACGTCCGTGCCTTTACCAAGGACTTAGGCGGTTTGATCGGATCGGGCACATATACCACCGGGCGTGTACTCGGTTGGGGGGGATTTCAAATCGGTCCGCGCGGCAGTATGATTTTTAAAATGAGTAAAGGTAGCGGCGATACTTCCGAAGAACGCAATCACACCGCGTTGGGCGATCGTGACAAAGTGGGAACTGTTTTTTATCCGTGGCTTCAGGCCGATATTGGTTTGCCGTTTCGTATTGATGGGTTTATCCGTGCCAGTAGTTATGAAGGCATGACGATTGCCGGCGGTGGTCTGCGCTGGGGGATTACGCAACCTAATGAAACATTGGGCTCTTTGCAACCTATGATTGTAGTATCGGCGCACTCCGCCAGCGCGCGCGATTTTTCCGCATCACATTATAACGCTAGTTTAGTGCTTTCCATGAAGATTAAATACTTTGTGCCTTATATTGGCGGTGGCGTAGATTACACTACGTTACACGTCAACTCCGTAGCGGCTACCGCATTAGCCGGCAAAAATGAATACGCTGCCACAGCGCGCGGTACGGTAGGAATGAATTTCAAATTGCCGTCTTATTTGGATTTGAGTTTGGCGGCTAACTATGCCCATTATGGACTGGGCGCGGAGGCCTCTTTGTCCGTTCGTTTCTAATTTTAGTGACAACTAATTAAAACCCCCAGGATTTTCTGGGGGTTATTTTTTTAAAGATTTATTGCTTGTGTTTTAATATCAACACGTAGTAGGGAGGGAGTAAATCTTCTTTATTGCGTCCGTAGAGTGCTTTAAAAGATTTATCTTTTAGTGTTGTCGGCAATGGGTGAGATTGATTGGATGTATTAAGCACTACACTATATAGATACCCCTTGTATTGCCATGTTTGCATCATAAGCGGTGTTTCCACAGAGATGGGGTTGGCGGCCGGGGTTCCATTCTCCAGGATTTCTTTAAATTTGGCGAGCTCCTTTGTAACAGCCGTTACGCGTTTCCAATATTCGGGGGCACTTTTAGGAAGTGGTTTGCCCTGGTGGTTAAACGTAAAGTAGAAAAGTCCGGTTGCTCCGCTTAAAATACCGTGATAACTCATAAAGCGGATTTCATCTTCGGTGGGAAAACGCCCAATCCGGTCATTGTCCGGGCGGTGCTGTTTAAAATTTTTCCAATCAAAAATTTGTACTACGCCCCACAAAGGTCTATTGCCCGCATCGCGTTCGGTCATCCCCTGTTTGGTCCATGCTACATTATCGCCAAATGATGTTAAAGCAAGGTGTGGCACCGGGTACCAATCTACCATCATAACATCTGGAATATCATAAAAAGGGATGGCCGTTTTTCCTTGGCTGATGACAAGCACAGTAGAATGATATGGGAAAGCCTGCTGGGTCTGTTGGTGGAGCGCTACTACTTTTTGGCGGGCCCATTTATGCACGTCGGGCTCGTCCACTAAATACCAGGCCAATATCGGCCATTGTTGCGCTTTTTGTGCGTAGGGAGTGTTCCGTAGTTTGTTGGGATAAAAAACAACCTGCATATCCCATTTTTTTGCTTCCAGGGCCAGCGCTTCTAATTTTTCGGGATCGGTTTGATAAGTTTGGATGCACGAGAACCCGGCCTTTTTGATAAGCTTTAAATCTTTTGGATTATTTACGCTATACAAACAAAGGGGAAATGTCCATCCCAAAAGTGGCATAGACACAAATAAGCACAAGAATATTGTTAAATTACGAAGCCACATGGGAGTCTTTAATAAACATTCTCAGTCCAGTTTTTACCAAAATGTCGATATCGAGCATGATGGAGTGATTTTTAATATACCACACATCGTAGGAAAGACGCTTAAAGGCAGCATCAAAAGCATGTGGATCGAGAGCGCTTGGGTCATCATTGCGGAAATTGAAATAGGTGGGCGGTGCTTTAAAATTGAGTTGTGCCCATCCCGTAATACCGGGTTTTACGATGGTGCGCATGTTATGATTAGGAACATGTTTATTTAAAAAGTCGTACTCATTTCCCCAAATAGGACGCGGCCCTACAAATGAAATATCTCCCTTGAGCACATTCCATACCTGCGGGATTTCATCCCATCTAAAACGCCGCAAAATTTTGCCGCACTTGGTGATATTGGCTTCTGTGCCCCCGGGTTTGATAGTGCGAAACTTATATATGTAGATGGGTTTTTCCAAATATCCTACCCGTTTTTGAATAAATAAGGGCGGATATCCATCTACGATGCGCACAAATAACCAAATAAAACATCCCAACGGGATAATGAAGGGTAGCATTACCAGGGCCAAAGTAACATCCATGGCACGTTTTAACATGTTATACATGCTGTTTTCCCGGCGGTTTCCAATTCCGCGTAGTAGCCACATGCTGTCTTCCACACTCTCGCGCGAAACACGCTGAAATACACGCTCATACGCGTTAAAATCTGTGTCTACATATGCTCCTTTGGAAATGAATTTGCGGGTAATTGTTTCCCATGCTTGTGGATTTTCACGAAACAGTTTGCTGCCCACAATGACTAGGTCGATATTCTTAAGATTGTATTTTTTGTCTTGCTGGGGAGCATTTTCGTACTCTTTAATGCGGTACCCGCGGCTAGCACGCATTCCTTTTATAAGTTCGCTAATCGTGGGGCTGCTACCGAATATGAGCACGTTGCGCGTAGCAAAGTCCAGTTTGAAATAATTTCGTCGAAAGAAATAAATATAAGCAAAATAAGTAAATAAAATAACAATCAAAACACGTCTGGGTGTGGGTAAATGAAGATGCGGTAATGCTATCACAAAATATATGATACTGGCCGAACCCAAAAGAGTGATAATATATGCAACAACTAGACGTTTATAAGCAATAACCCGTTGACGTAGAAGTTTTACATCATAAAAAGAAAATAACCACAACACAAAAGTGGCTAGTAAAAATATGGGGATGAAAACGTAAAGTTGATCCCTAAACTTCGGCCAGCTGAGTCCGCCATGGCGTAAGGTCAAAATTCCCCACGTCATCAAAAAAAACACAAGCGTGTCTACCAACAAAAACGCACGGTTTGTCATTCATATACTCCTAAGCAAGTTGCATTACCGAAAATTTTTGTTCACTACTAAGATTTTTTTATGGCTTTATTTTATCTTTTCCATTTCTTCTGCCCACATAGCCCGCAGCCCTTCTTCCAACGTAACAGTGGGCTTATATCCTAATTTCATGATTTTGCTAATGTCAGCGGAAGACTCATGTACATCCCCTGGGCGTTTGGGGCGGCTTACCCGCTCTAATTTGCGGCCGGATACTTTTTCAAGGGTGTCTGCCAATTCCAACAGTGTGTACGTGTGTCCGCTGGCTACGTTGTAAATCTCTCCAGGTACACCTTTCGTGGTGGCCAGTAAATTGGCTTGTACCACATCAGCCACATTCACAAAATCGCGGCTTTGCAACCCATCCCAATCGATGCCAAGCGGTTTATTTTCAGCAGCCAGTTGCATAAATTTGGCAATCACCGCAGCATACGCGGAATTGGGGTTTTGCCCCGTGCCGAATACATTAAAATAACGCAAACTTACCGTCTCTAGCCCATAGGCTTTTGTATACAGTTGGCATAATTCCACCCCGGCCTGTTTGCTCCAGGCATAAGGTGATTGGCAATCAATGGGGGTATCTTCTTTATAAGGTAATTCCGGGCGAGTCCCATATACAGCGGCGGAAGATGAAAATACCACACGCTTTACACCACATTGTTTGGCGGCTTCCAATACATTTACGGTACCTTGTACATTAATTTGGGCAGTTTCTTGCGGCTTGACCATGGACTCCGCTACGGAGATAAGCGCCGCTAAATGCAGGACATAATCTACACCTTTACAGGCCTTAAGCAAGGCAGAGAAGTCACAAATATCTGCCTCAATGAATGTAATTTTGTCCTTTACAGAGGCTAAATTTTCTAATTTCCCACCGGAAAGATTGTCCAACACAGTAACGTGCTGACCTTGGCGGACAAGTTCCTTAACAATGTGCGAGCCTATAAATCCGGCCCCACCGGTAACTAACCAACGAAATTTTTGTGTAAGCATGTTGCAAACCCTCAAAAAATATATATATATTATACCTTTTTTGGACTTTCTTAAAATGGTATAATTTAATAAAAGGACTACATCACGCTTATGCAACCTGCTTTTTCCTCCCAATTAGTGAGTATTATTATGCCCACATACAATTGTGCTTGTTTTATTGCACAATCGGTGGAATCTGTATTGGCGCAGAGCCATACAAATTGGGAGCTCATTATCGTGGATGATTGCAGTACCGACAATACAAAGGACGTATTAGCCCCCTATTTAGCCAAATATCCTAATATTCACTATATTTTTCTTGATAAAAATGGCGGTCCCGCTGTTGCTCGTTCTAACGCGTTAAAACAGGCCAAAGGTGACTACGTAGCATTCTTGGACAGTGATGATCTGTGGCATCCCGAAAAATTAACTAAACAAATTGCTTTTATGCGAGAGAAAAACGCCGTTTTTTCCGCTAAACCGCTTAATAATGTACTTATTCCGCCGGAAAAGACCGATTATGCCAAAATGTTGCGGTTATCTTGCCCAGTAGGGAACTCCACGGTGATGTATGATCGACGAACATTGGGGGACCAAACGATTCCTGCTATCCAAAAACGCAACGATTTCGCCTTATGGTTACAGCTTTTACACACGGTACCTATCTGTTACGGTTTGCCGGATGTTTTGACCATATACCGAGTACGTACAAAATCCGTCAGCAGTAATAAATTAAAATTACTTCCATACCATTGGCATTTATATCATCATATTGAGAAATTAAGCATGCTCAAAAGTGTGTGGTACATATTGTGTTGGGCATTTGTAAAGGGGACAAAAATTGGAATTAGACGGGTAAAAGGGATAGAAGGTATATGAAACCGAACCGTATTTTACAAATAGTTACTAATTTAAGTGCGGGCAGCGGGGTGCTGGCGGTGGTACTCAATTGGCACAAACATATAGACACTACCCGAGTGCAATTTGATTATTTGTATATGCTTCAAGTTTCCACGAACCGGCAACAAGAAATTGAACAGTTGGGGGGATACTGTTATCAGATGCCTGACCCAAGACGGCATCCCCTCAGATTTTTACGGGAAAGTTACCGCTTTTTCAAAATGCATCGTTATCAAACTGTTCATTCGCATATAACACATTTAAACTTTTTCTTCTATCCTATAGCAAAATTATTTGGCACAAAAAACAGGATTCAGCACGCTCACTTAACTACGTGGAGTGACAAGAAATTAAGCGGCCTACGTAACTATTTAATGCTTCACAGTGTTTGGCCACTAATTACCCACAAAATGGCCTGTTCGCAAGCGGCAGGGACTGCCTACTACGGCAAGAACTTTACAGTAGTAAACAATGGAATAGACGTGGGAAAATTTGATTATAACCCGGCTGTGCGTAATGCAAAACGTAAAGAATTGGGATTAGAAAATAATTTTGTTATCGGGCATGTGGGCCGCTTTGTACGACAAAAAAATCACACTTTTTTGATTGATATCTTTGAACAGATAATTAAACAGGAACCTGCCGCTAAATTAGTATTAGTAGGTAACGGGTCGTTAGAAACACATATACAAAAAATTGTGGCTGAGAAACACTTGCAAAACAGCGTATTGTTTTTGGGATCCCGCAAGGATGTGGCAGAACTGTACCAGGTTTTTGATGTGTTTTGCATGCCCTCCTTACAGGAAGGACTCCCCGTGGTAGGGGTGGAAGCACAGGCAAGCGGACTGCCGTGCCTATTTGCGGATACTATTACGCCAGAGGTGCTGCTGTTACCCAACTCTAGTATGCTTTCATTGGAAGATTCCCCAGTTAAGTGGGCCCAACAAATTTTGACTTTGAAAGGGCAACCGCGCACATCTGGCAAGGAAGCATTACGTGCCAAAGGTTTTGATATTCGCCAAACGGCTAAACAAATACAAGGTTTTTACGAGGAGTTAGCAAAAAATTTATGTTTTTAACTGCACGTATTTTTGGTGTTTTTACGTATATTGTTTTGCTCTGCCTAGCTTTATTAGGGGTACGTTACTTGCCGCAACGACAAACTAAATATGTGATATGGGGCTACCTGTTAGTATTGTGTGCAGTGGCATATATTTATGTGCCAGATGTCAATAAGGATATAACGCGTTTAGCACTATATGCACAAGATTACGCCCAAAAGTCGTTAAATGACTTCTTGGATTTACTAACCACAGCAAAATCTGGTTTGTTTATGCTGGTGTATTTTCGTCTATTTGCAAACTGCTTAATGCCAGTAACCTGTATGATTGTATTCGGGAGTGCTTTCTATATTTTGGCAGATACCAGTAAAAAATTACACGTTATCCGAAGTATTGTAATGCTAGCGTTAATGTGGATCATGACAAATGATTTTTATGTGATTTCCATTAGTAATATTCGGTCCTATGTGGCCGTAGCTTTTGTAACTTTTTGTATATACCGGGAAATATTTCAACATAAATTCAATGTGTTAAATATATTCTTGTATTTATGTGCTATAGAAATGCACTCCATGGGTATTGTGCTGGTGGCTTTTCGTATATTAGTATATTTGGTTTCAGGGGGCAAAATAACCGTTTGGAAAATCATTTTGGTTCCTATCATTTTGGCAACCCTTATTCTTGCTTTTCCCATATACCAGGATTTTCTGATTAGAAGTTCTGATAAATTTGAAGGATACTATACTAATGGTACTTACAACTACGTATGGGAACGTATTATTTTCACTATCCAAACAATTGTTCAAGGGTATATCTTGTGGAAAGCGTATGTTTACCGTTTATTTAAAGAAAATCCGTGGAACTCTTGCCGCTTACTTGTAATAGCTAGTTTTGTTGTGTTGCTCATCTGTCATGTACGTGTTACTTTTATGCAGCGGTGGATTATTTTTTCTACGATTCTGGAACTCCCAGTGTTGATTCGTTTGCTTCAATTAGAACATGAAAAACATCGCCACCAAGTAAAACAATTTTTAATTGCTACTTGTTTAATCACTTTTGCCTTTGTATGTAGTCGGGGAAACTTATGCAGCCTAAAATTCTGGGAGTAAATTATGTCAATTTATAAACACCTAAGATTTCTAAATGAAAACGAAAAAGAACAGTTAAAACGAACGTTGCTTGAAATATATGCAGACATCAAAAAAGTATGCGATAAACATGGTTTAACTTGTATGTTAAACAATGGATGCTGTTTGGGGGCCTTGCTATGGAAGGGATTTATTCCCTGGGATGACGATATGGACATTTGTTTGACACGAAGGGATTATGAAAAATTATTATCCGTATTTCAAAAGGAATTGGGAGATAAGTACGAGATTTCTTCCCCGGCTGGTGAGCAAGAGTCCCAAGCCACTTTTACTAAAATTTGCAAAAAAAACACTTCGTATCTTGAGTTACCCGTTACATGTGCTCCCTTTCCAAAAGGGATATTTATTGATGTAGCAGCGTTGGATTTTGTTCCTAAAAATAAATTTATTCGTAAAATAAAGGGAATGATTATTTATTGGCTAACTGTAACAAGTACTTCTATGTTGTATTATTTGTATCCGGATCCGCTATACGAGCAGAAAATATTTAAAAATTCCTACATAAAATTTAAATATAAAGTCCGGGTATTGTTTGGATGGTTTGTTTCTCTGTTTATCTCAAGAAAAAATCTGATTAAATTTATTGACAAATTTATGCAACATAAAAAAGATACGGGGATTTTGACAGAAGCAAGCAGTTTGGGATATTACTACCAAAAAAGTTTGCCTACGGAAGATTATTTCCCGCCGAAAGAGGTGGAATTTGAAGGAATAAAAGTAAATATTATGCGCAATCCTGAGAAATTTTTTAAACAAGTATATGGTAAAATAGAAAAATTTCCGCCGGAAGAGAAAAGGCGAGAGCATCCTATTGTAGATATTAAGTTTTAGGAAAGCGGCTGATGAAAAAAATTGGTATTTTGACACATTATTACGGAAGTAAAAATATAGGGGGGCTTCTCCAAGCGTATGCTTTGGTGCAAGCACTTAACCAGTGTGGTCGTGAAGCCCAACAAATATCCTTTAATTTTGATTTGTTGGATGGCCCCTCTAAACAGCGTTTGCGACAATTACGTTTGGCAAATCTTTCTATGAGGAAAATTTTGCGCAAGCCTTTTCGTCTGTTGAATAATGTTTGGGAAAAATACCAACGCGCCAAAATTAAAGGGTGTTTGACAGTACAAAATAAATTATTCGCAGAGTTTGAACAATTTATCCCGCACTCTCTTGAGCAATACACTAACACCAATATCGCTCACTCGAAGGGAAAATACGATGTTTTTATTACAGGTAGTGATCAAGTCTTTTCTAGCAATTTGTTGCATTTGACGGCATTTTTTGGGGAATTTTTAGACAAAAATAAAAAAATTATTTCCTATGCAGCTAGTTCGGATAAAAATCAGTTTTCTGTATTGGCTGAAAAATTATTTGTTCAAAAGTTGCAACGTCTAAATGCCGTCGGTGTTCGAGAAAAGACTCTCAAAGAGTATATTGAACGTATTATGGATAAAAAAGCCACTGTAGTATTAGATCCGACCCTTTTGCTTTCTCCCACAGATTGGCTGAAAATTGCCAATCCGGCCGACGTTTCTCAAAAGCCATATGTTTTTTGTTATTTTTTGGGCGGAAAATCAGTCTGGCAACGCAAAATGGCGCAAGCCTATGCCGATAAATATGGCTATGAAGTAATCCACTTGCCATATATCCGACGGTCTATCCGTTCCGCGGATCGTTTTTTGAAGGGAGAAGGCCGCTATAACGTAGGGCCGCGAGAGTTTATTTCGCTAATTAACGGAGCCCAATGCGTATTTACGGATTCTTTTCATGGACTGGCATTTTGCATTAATTTTGGCAAAAATTTTTATGTGTTTAATCGGGATGATCAATCCGGTCCACAATCCATGAACGCCCGTATTACAGATACTTTAGCTACTTTTGGACTTACAGCGCGACATATTACGGAGAGAAGTGCAATTTTGGATAATAAGCCCTTAGATTTTACGCAGGTACATAGAATTTTGGTACATGAAAAAGAAAAATCTATCAACTGGCTACTGGATGCCCTGAGGGATTAGTATGAGTCAAAGCAAAATTAATAATCCTATCAATGCTAAACGCATGCTTACGAATACAGGGTTGTTGTATATACGACATCTGTTTATTTTATTTATTAATTTATTCACCGTACGATTAGTTCTTAATGCTTTAGGTGCGGAGGATTTCGGTATCTACAATGTGGTGGCGGGGATTGTACTTATGTGTAGTTTTTTTTGTGGAACAATGGCTACTTCCAGTCAACGATATTTTAGTATTGATTTAGGTAAACAAGATTATGCACATTTATCACAAACCTTTACGCTTACGTTGTTTATTTTTGGGCTTTTAGCTATATTGTTCGTGCTGTTAGCGGATAGTATTGGCTTGTGGTTTATAAACCATAAATTAACAATCCCGCCTGGACGTATGTTTGCGGCTAATTGTATTTATCAAACTTCTATTGTGGCTTTTTTATTTACGTTATTTGTTACTCCGTTTTTGGCGCTGATTATTTCACATGAAGATATGAATATTTATGCGTACCTCAGCATTTTGGAAGCCGTATTAAAATTGATACTTGTATTGATTCTGGGGTTTTGTCCGGATAAACTAATTGCTTATGGGATGTTGATGACAATAATAGGTATCGTACGTGCCGGACTTTATATTTATTATTGTGTTCGTCACTATCCGGAAATACATTGGCATTGGCTATGGAACTTTGACTTATTCAAAGAAATTATTGTGTTTAGCGGATGGAACTTATTTGGTGCCGTGGCCACGCTGATTAAAAATCAAGGGACGAATATTCTACTGAATATATTTTATGGTCCTCTGCTAAATGCAGCGCAAAGCTTAGCAGGACAAGTACGTACTGCCATAAGTATGTTTTCCAATAATTTTTCTCATGCGATGCGTCCACAAATTAGTAAGTCTTATGCTGTTAGAAATTATGAAGGGATGTTTCGGTTGGTATATATTGGTAGTAAAGTGGCGTATTTTTTAATGTTAGTGGTATTGGTTCCTTTATTCTTTAATATTACTTACATATTGGGATTGTGGTTGAAAAGTCCTCCAATTTATACTGTTGTATTTGTGCAATTACTAATGATAGAGTCCTTGATAGAATCTCTTTCGCAACCTATGGCTAGTGTGAATCAAGCTACCGGTAAAATCGCATTGTATCAATTTTTAATTGGTTCTGTTGTAATACTTAATTTGCCTGTTGCCTATTGGATATTAGTAAGAGGATATCCTGTTGCGGGAGTATATGTTGCAGCTTGCATTTTAATGGCTGGAGTGGATTTAATCAGATTGATTTTTTTAAAACAGGTGGCAGGATTTTCATATTGGCTATTCATCAAGCGCGTATTTATGCCAATTTGTTGGGTTACACTGTTAAGTTTTATCATTTGTAAGAGTTTCTCGTTACTACGTAATACTCTGTTTAGTTTGGGGTTAGACGTATTAAGTAAAATGGGGATAACTCTTTTGCTGATATGGATGATCGGATTGACTAGACAAGAACGCAGGGAAACAATTTTTTTATTAAAAAATTATTTGAGAGAGTATTGGTATGCTATTAGAGAACTTGCATTTGGAAACTAAAGAAAACACTGTGAAATTGATGGCGGAGGTACATAGTGTCTATTTTGGTGAGCAAATTATTTGGGCGGAAATTGATAAAAAATACGCACATGCGCTTACGACCGAGAATTATAACGGTTTTTTGGTGGGTTTATTGTACCCAGCTATGTATTTGGGCGAAGATATTCATATTAAAGGATCAGTGTCTGCCAAATTACTTTATAATTTAGAACAT
>CADBYN010000050.1:0-6137 GCA_902798835.1 Candidatus Avelusimicrobium bubulum
TGGTACACCCAAGCGTATAGTTTGGTAGATTATTTGCTTAACACCCGCTCACGCGATGAGTTTTATAAATTTTGTACAGAGCTCAAAAATAATGTGCCTGCCCACCAAGCACTTTACCGTGCATACGGGATGCCTTTTAACAAAGTAAGTACCTTACAAAATGTGTGGCTACATGACCTTCAAAAAGCCTATAAAGAAGGGAAAATTTTAACCGATGCACGTCCACCGGCGGGGAGAAAATAATATGGAACAGACCTGGACACATATCCCCATCATGGCGGCTCAAATTGCCGATTTGTTACTTACCAATCCCTCCGGTACGTATATGGATGGTACACTGGGACTGGGGGGGCACACAAAATTTTTCTTGTCCAAATTGAACGCTCAAGCCCATATTTACGGGTTTGACAAAGATCCCCATGCTCTGCAAATGGCACAAGAACGGGTAGCCGATGCACGCTTGACACCCGTGCATGCCAGTTATAGCCAGGCCGCGGCGCACTTGGAACAATACGGAGTACGTGCGTTAGATGGTGCCCTATTTGATTTGGGGCTCAGTTCCTATCAGTTAGACGATCCCTCGCGCGGATTTAGTCTGCTGCACGAAGGTCCGCTGGATATGCGTTTTGATACCACGCAAACCCGCACGGCGGCCGAAATTGTAAATACCTGGGGACTTGAGGAATTGGAACGTATTTTCAGAGATTACGGGGAAGAACATCGAGCCGCACAAATCGCCCACGCGATTTTAACAAGTCGGCATACGCAACCCATTGAAACCACTACACAACTTAAACAAATTGTGGAAAGCGTTTTGGGACCCAAACGCGGGCGAATTCATCCGGCTACACAAATTTTTCAAGCATTACGGATTGCCTGTAACGACGAATTTTTGCATGTGGAGCAAATTGCCAAAGTAATTGAACAACTTTTAAAGCCCGGTGCCCGCGCAGCCGTGCTTACTTTCCACTCGTTGGAAGACAGGCTGGTGAAAAATCAATTTAAGGCATTGGCTGCAACAGGCCATTGGAAGTTAGTTAATAAGCACGCGCTGGCGCCTTCATACGAGGAAATCCGCCAAAACCGTCGTGCGCGTAGTGCTAAATTACGAGTAATTGAACGAATATGAAAATTTTTATAACAATTATCTGTGTTTTTGGATGGTTCTTTTTAATTACGGTGGTACACGTAGGCGTCCTTCGTTCCGGCCGCATTGTGAATAAGCTAAAACAAGAAGTCGAAGTGAAAGAAGCGCGCAATCAATATGAGCAGTTGGAAATTTCACGCCTATCCAGCCCCGAAGAAGTAACGACTTACGCACAAAACCAATTAGGATTTGTGCAAGCTAAACCCCATGAAGTTATTGTACTGGATGAACGCAAATGATATTACAACGTAATCGTTTTTCCGCTCCGAGTGTATTTAACGCTAAAAAACGTATGCGTATCGTGGTAGTATGTATGTTGCTGGCTCCTTTATGTATTACGGGGAGATTAGTTTATTTGCAGCTTTTCCGGCATGAAGAATATTCCTCCAAAGCAGAGCGCGCCATTTATAATTACTTGGCGGAAGATCGTTTGAGAGGGGGAATTTATGATGTAAACGGGAACTCGCTTGCGGAATCGGTACGGACGCACTCTTGCGGAATTGTAAAACGTTATGTAAAAGATAAAGAGGCCACTATTTCATTTTTAGCAGAAACGTTAGGAATGTCCAAAAATGAAATTAATAAGAAATGGGAGAAGGCAAAAAATTTCTTTTTTGTAGCTAAAAAAATTAAACCGGACGTGTATATGCAGCTAGCTGCCGTACATCGTAAAGCGTTAGGGCAAGGGATGGAACTGACCCCGGAATATGAGCGAATTCACCCCTTTGGAAAAAGCGCCCTAGATTTGCTGGGAGAGGCCAACTCGAAAAATCTGGGTCTTTCGGGCATAGAGCAAATGTACAATGAGGAACTCACCCAAGATATCAGCAAGAAACGCGCGCGCCGTTCTGCCCGCGGAGAGATTATTTACGATAGACATTTAAAAGAAAAAATTAATGTAGGAAATGTTTACTTAACTATTGATGAAACCGCCCAGTTTTATGCGGAAAGAGCCCTTAAAAATGCCGTCGAAAAAAATCATCCGGAACATGCAATTGCCTTAGTGCAGGACCCCAATACAGGCAATATTTTGGCTGCGGCTTCGTATCCGCTTAAAGACGGGCAATCCCTGGCCTTTCAATTTACTTATGAACCGGGCTCTACCTTCAAAAGTATTGCTATTGCTACCGCGTTGGATTCCGGCACGTTGGCTCCTAATGCCTCCATTTATATGGAAGGGCGTAACTGGGAAGTAGCCAAGGGATTTGTGGTAAAAGATAAACAACATCATAAGGACTATCTTTCGCTGGCAGAAATTTTACAATTATCCTCAAACATTGGGGCGGGTAAGGTAGCTATAGAGATAGGCCCCAAAACATTATTTTCTTACTTAAAAGCCTTTGGATTTGGCAGTAAAACAGATATCAATTTTAATGGGGAATCAAAAGGAAGTGTTTCGCCTTACAACACGTGGACAAAAGTGGATTTGGCCACCAAAGGATATGGGTATGGCGTAGCCGTAACCCCTATTCAACTAATCACGGCCTATTCCGCTATCGCCAATGGGGGGTATCTTATGCAACCGCATTTGGTAGACCGCATCGAATATACCGGCGGTAAAGTGGATAAAAAAGCCAAACCCGTCAAAATCCGCCGTGTAATTACTGAGGAAACTTCTAAAACCATGCGTGCTTTGTTGCAAACCGTAGTAGAGGTTGGGTCCGGGAAACGTGCGCAAATTAAGGGATATAATGTAGCCGGTAAAACGGGAACAGCGGAAAAGCTTTCTAAAGAAGGGGGATACGCTAAGCGTAATCACGTAGTCTCTTTTTGCGGGATGGTTCCTGTCTCTAAACCCCAATTTACGATTTTAGTGATATTAGATAATCCGGCCGTGTATGCCTTCGGTAGTACGGCGGCAGCCCCTGTATTTAAGGAAATTGCAGAGCCGCTTTTGGTCATGAAAGGCGTAGCGCCGGATCAGCTCGATTTTGAATAATTTGAATAATAGGAGTAAATTATGAAATTACATTGGACTGTTGGTAAAATGGCAAAAATTACAGGGGGCGTATTGCAATCTAATACCCCCGATACACCGGTTACTTCGATTGTAACGGACTCTCGCGTGGTAAGCAAGGGGGATTGTTTTGTAGCCCTTAAAGGGGAACACTTCGACGCGAGTGAATTCATCCCGCAAGTACTTGAAAAAGGAGCCAGCGTCGTCATTGCTCCAAAAGGATACTCCGTCCCGGCCCATACTTCCGCTTCGTTTATTTTGGTGAAAGACACCCTTAAAGCTTTGCAAGCACTTGCAAAATCTCATCGCCAAAATAGCACGCTTAAAGTCGTTGCTATTACCGGCTCCAATGGGAAAAGTACCACCAAACAAATGATGCGTGCTATTTGTAGCGTGGAAGGGGAAACAGTAGCCAATGTAGGAAACTTAAATAATCAATTCGGGGTTCCGTTTTCCTTGTTGGAAATTCAACCTAAACACCGCTTTGGCGTGTTCGAATTGGGGGCCTCGCATCCCGGAGACATTGATGAAACGGCTTCATTAACTATGCCAAACGTGGCGATTATTACCAATGTAGGCCCTTCACACCTGGAATTTTTTCACGATTTGGAAACAGTCTATAAAACAAAAATTGAAATTGCCAAGCATCTTCTTCCCAACGGTACGCTGGTGTATAATGCCGACGATAAATTTTTGTCTCAATTAGATACAGAGTTTCAGGGAAAACACATTTCCTTCGGATTTGGCGAACGGGCAGATTTGCGTATATTAGAAACAGAAAACTTTGCATTTACCTACAAAGGCGAGGCCTATCTGTTTGATGTAAAGTTGGAACGCCACGACAAGCTCAATGCTGCCGCTGCATGCGCCGCGGCGCTGGCCCTTAAATTACCGGTGGACCACATGAAACAGGGATTAGCGGCCTTTACTCCTATGCCTATGCGTCTGGAACGTATTTCCAAAGGCAATACGAATTTCATTCTGGACTGCTACAACGCAAACCCGGCCAGCATGCAAAATGCTTTAGCCATTTTAGGTAAATCTAAAAAACATCCGCGTATTGCAGTACTGGGAGATATGAAAGAGTTGGGCCCTTCCAGCAAAGAATATCACCGGCTGGTGGCACGTCAAATTTTGGATAATGGCGTAAATTATGTATTTTTAGCCGGCCCGGAAATGAAATATGCCTATGAACGTTTACAAGATGTTACCGGATTGTATATCTGGTACGGCAAAAAACCGGCAGAGTGGATTGAAGATCTTAAGAAACTACTTCACCAAAAAGGCGGAACGTGTTTAATTAAAGCTTCCCACTCGATGAATTTTGAAACTATCTTCAAGGAGATCTAATTATGTTTTACTGGTTATCTTTATTCAAAGATGATATTAGTTTTTTAAATATTTTTAACTATATCACGTTTCGTACCGGCGCGGCGATATTTACTTCGTTCTTTTTAACGTTGCTGATCGGACCGGCGGTGGTACGCAAATTGCGTTCCTACAAAATTCAACAAATTGAACGGGAGTACGGCCCGGCCTCTCACTTGTCCAAAAGCGGAACCCCGACGATGGGGGGCGTTTTAATCTTTATTAGCTTAGTGGTGAGTGTGCTATTATGGGGAAGATTAGATAATAATTATATTTGGCTGCTCTTATTCACAACCGTTTCCCTCGGTTTTGCGGGCGTGATGGACGATTACACCAAACTCGTTAAGAAAAACCCGGAAGGGATGAAATCTTCCATAAAATTGGCGATCCAACTGTTTACCGCTATTGTCGTGGTGGGATATTTGGCGATAAATCCTCCCAACGGGCAATATACTACTTCGTTAATTATTCCCTATATGAGTAAAATGTTTATTAATTTGTCTGTGTTCTATTTTGTATTTGCCATGTTAGTGGTGGTAGGTACTTCAAATGCAACCAATTTAACGGACGGGCTCGACGGACTGGCTAGTGGATGTATCGTGTTTACCGCCATCACATACGGTATTTTTGCGTACGTAGCCGGTAACATCAACTTTGCTGATTACTTGAAAATCATTTATGTACCCGGGGCGGGGGAAATTATGGTATTTATGGGGGCGCTCGTCGGATCTTGTATGGGATTTTTGTGGTTTAATGCGTACCCGGCTCAAGTCTTTATGGGAGATACAAGTTCTCTATTCTTGGGCGGTGTTATCGGTACGGCTGCCTTATGCGTAAAACAAGAATTACTTTTACCCATTGCCGGCGGGTTATTTCTGCTCGAAACACTTTCTGTAATGCTTCAAATGGGATATTTTAAACTTACTCACGGGAAACGTCTGTTTAAAATGGCCCCCATTCATCATCACTTTGAGTTGATGGGCATCCCGGAGCCGAAAGTGATTGTTCGTTTTTGGATTGTGGGCGTAGTGCTGATGTTACTTTCACTAGCGTCCTTAAAGATTCGTTAATATGATGCGATTATTTTCCAAATCACCCAAACGTCGTAATACATTTATGCGCGCCACCCCCGTATTAGGTCGGGAACAATATTCACGGAAAAAATGGCGTCCGCTTAAGCTGGATGGGACAATTGCTTCCATTAGTTTTATTTTTGTACTGTTTGGGTTGTTGTTTACCTATTCTTCCAGTGCCTTTGAGACAACTCAATTCGTAAAACGTCAATTACTTTTTGACGTGGTGGGTTTAATAGCGGCCGGATTCCTTTCACAAATGTACACGCATCTACAACGAATGAAGATTTTTCGCCCGCTCAATTTGCTCCTCTTTACATGGGTGTTGTTGGTTATCGTGCTTTTTACGCGCGAACAGGCCAATACGCATCGTTGGATTGATTTGGGATTTATCAAACTTCAACCGTCTGAAATTGCCAAAGTAACCCTTGTTATTTACATTGCCGATTGTTTAGATAAAGTATCCGGCAAGCTGACTAAAAATTGGCGCGCCCTGATCCATCCGCTGATTATGGCCGGTATCACAATCGCACTAATTGTACTGGAAAAAGACTGGGGAATTCCCGCCTTGATGGGAGGCGTTTTTTTAGCT
>CADBYN010000050.1:6160-6877 GCA_902798835.1 Candidatus Avelusimicrobium bubulum
GAGGCGTTTTTTTAGCTATGCTCTTTGTGGCGGGTATACGCTGGCGCGATTTTGGAATACTGGCGCTTGGTGCCGGCTTTTTGGGAGCAATTGGCTTATGCATAGAGCCGTACCGTCGCGCACGTGTGCTGGCCTATTTTCATATTGGAAATGCGGTGGAAAGTACCGTAAACTATCAGGTGCAACAGTCCTTCTTAGCGGTAGGTTCCGGCGGATGGTTAGGAAAAGGCCTGGGAAATAGCGAACTAAAAATGCAATATTTACCTGCCGCGCACACTGATTTTATTTTCTCGGTCATGTGCGAAGAAGTGGGCCTATTAGTGCTTATAGTGGTAGGTGGGTTTACTTGGTTGCTTATCCGCGGGGTTATGCTGGCGCGCATTGCCAAAACAACCTTTAACAGTTTAGTTATCTTTGGGCTTACGCTGACTTTGTGTACCCAAGCATTTTTTAATATGGCTATGGCTATTGGGGTAGTTCCCACGAAGGGAATTGCTCTTCCGTTTTTCTCGTATGGGGGAACTTCGGTGGTGATGACGCTGATTATGATTGGTATTATCCTAAATTTGGCAGCAGTGGATAATACCCCCAATACTGTACGGGATGATTTTACCAATTATAAAAATAGGAATCGTTTATGAAAAATACACGTTTTTTAATTGCGTCCGGCGGAACAGGCGGACATTTTTATCCGGGTTTTGCACTGGGAAAAGCCTT
>CADBYN010000051.1 GCA_902798835.1 Candidatus Avelusimicrobium bubulum
ATCCAAGCGTTGGCCGAAGCTGACGCTTACGACGGACCGGCCTTGGTAATTGCCTACTCGCACTGTATCGCTCACGGGATTGATATGGCCAAAGGTATGGGCGAAGCCAAACGTGCCGTACAAGCCGGCCGCTGGATCCTCTACCGCTTCAACCCCGAAGCCCGCTACGAAGGCAAAAACCCCTTGCATGTGGACTCTCCGCTCGGCGCGCCGACGTTGCCGTTGGCCGATTACATGAGTGGTGAAAACCGCTTCAAAGGCTTAATGCGCGACAACCCGGAACTTGCTAAAGAGCTCATCAAACGGGCCGAAAGCGAGTATGCCTGGCGGCGTGATCTCTACAAACAGTTAGCTGCCATCCAGCCCAACGAAAAAGTAGAGAAATAGTGCTTGCCGCACGGGATTTCCCGCGCTGAAAGATTATTAAAACCCCTTGCGATTACATCCGCGAGGGGTTTTAGTTTAGAATAAATCTAAAAGCTGAGCATTGAAAAACCCCCTCACTCGAGGGGGTTTATTTTTGCGTTTCAAATTAAACTACGGAATTACAAATTCTACTTCTCGGCTGGTACGCTTTTGCGCTTCGGTGCGGCCTTTGATTGAAAAAATCAATTTATCGCCACGTTGCAAATCAAAATCTTCCACGGCTTGTTCCACATGCGCATCCGAGTAAGGGGCCGCAAAATTGCGCACATAAATCGGTGCTTCTTGAGTGCCATCCGCGCGGATTACAGTAATGGTGTCCACGCGCTCTTGCACATCCAAACGTGTAATTTCCCATCCCCTAAACGTAAGTCCGTGGCCCATAGCTATGGGGTGGACATAATTGTCTATGAGTTGTGGAATTGTCCGCGCTAAATTGACGCTGCTTGCGATACTGGCGGCCGGGTTTTCCAAATCCAGCACATGTCCATTATGCATGCCTACCGCCTTCCATTCTCCGTTTATACGTTGCAATATAACAGAACCGCAATATCCGTTCCCGGAAATGGGAAACTCGAGCGTGGAGCCCGGAATATGAAATTGGCGCAACATACTCTGTCCGTCCACATGCGTAAACTGTCCGCTGGCAAGTACGTGATCATCCATGTTAAAATCACCCGCCACATAACCTACGGAATAGGTCTCTGCTTTCCTATCAGCCGGAGCAATTTCTAACGGCTCTACTTCGTTGCGCCACTGCTTCGGTAATTCTGCCAATGAAACATCCGGTGAATGCCACCCAGCTGTTCCGTTGAGGGCAATTGTTACTTCTTGCTCGGCAATACTTCCGTCTAATTTACGCAAACGTACCGTGCGCTTTGTACCGGACAATCCTCCTAAATGAAAAGGCATGGCTATCCATATTTTTTTACGTTCTTTAAATACGAAACCCGTTCCCAACACGGCGGAATGATTGGGGGATGAAATTTGCACGACACTATGACGCGTTCGCTTCAAAAGATCTTTAGAATTCTTAACTTGGTAACGGGTGGCGTTAAATATCTTACGCATGGAAGGCGCATGCGTAACAGCGGTTATGTTTTGTTGTTTAATTAAAGCATGTAACCCGCTGCGTGGCTCCACGCCAATACGCGGGCGTTTTACTCTTTTTAACCCGCGAATTCCGCCAGCAACCGTCCATTGACCGTTAAGCAACGCAAGCGATATAAGGAATACAAAGACGCACCTATTCATATTCCTATTGAAACATATTATCCACCGTTGGAAAAGGGCCTTAAGGCCCATGTATTGCCTGGGTCTGCCAATTGAATCTATGTGTAAGAATTTCCAAAATTATGTTACACTATAGCTATGGATGAAATATATGATGTAATCATCGTAGGGGCCGGCGCCAGCGGGCTTATTTGCGCCCTGGAGTGTGCCCGCGACGGGTTAGAGGTGCTTGTCTTGGAAAAAGACCCTCAGCCCGCACGCAAAGTACTCGTCAGCGGTAACGGCCGCTGCAACCTTACCAACCGCAATGTTTCCCCAACTTATTATTATACAGACCCGGCCTTAATCGAAAAAACATTAGCGCAATTTTCTTTCCAAAAATGCTGGGATTATTTTACTGATTTAGGAGTGCTTTTAACGGAAGAAGCGCAAGGACGGGTGTTTCCGGCTTCGGGAAAATCAACGGCTATTACCGAAGCACTTAAAACCGCTCTTAAAGAACACGAAGTCGATATACGCTACGCCACACAAGTGACTCATATCCGCACCGCGGCGGCGCAATTTATTATTACTACCCAACAAAAAGATGTATTCCGCGCGCATCACGTTGTGTTGGCATGTGGCTCTTATGCTTACCCGCAAGTAACCGGCACACAGGCGGGATACCAGCTGGCCCAATCATTAGGACATACCCTTATTCCCCCGCATCCTGTGCTTAGCGGGATGTGCCTCAAAGAACGCGCATTAACGCGTCTGTCCGGCATTAAGTGCCAGGTGCGCACTACCGCTAAAACAACTCCACCGACTTGCGCTGAGGGAGAACTCATTTTTACCAATTATGGGATCAACGGCCCCGCGGTTTTGAATATCAGCCACGCCGTTTCCTGTGCGCTGGAAAATGGCCCGGTGCCCGTGGAAATCAATTTTTTCCCACAGCTTGAAAATCCTGAAAAATTTTTCCAACAACGCTTAGCCAAATTCGGCAATCGCAAGCCAAAAGATTTTTTTACCGGGTTGTTAAACGAGGGAATTATCAATTTGCTCATTGATTTTAAAGGGCTTAAAAAGAATGCCCCCATCAACACGCAAGATACGCAACGTATCTTTGCTACGCTCACGGCGTGGCCCGTTACGGTGACGGCCATGCGCCCTTGGCAAGAAGCTATGGCCGCAGCCGGGGGTGTAAAAGTGAGCGAAATAAACTATAATACATTTGAGTCCCGCTTACATCCGGGGTTGTTTGTTACGGGTGAACTCTTAGATGTGGACGGTAAAAGCGGCGGGTTTAATTTACATTTTGCCTGGGCAAGCGGTTATATCGCTGCCCAAACAATTAAGGAGAACTGATTATGGCTGAGATTATCCGCAAAACCACCAGCACCGAAGATCCCTTGAACATAGGTTTTATGCGCACCTACTACGTAGACGGAAAGGAAGTCTACCGGGAAGAATTAGACCAAAATTTGGATATCAAACAACATGCCGGTCACCTGCCCGATGGTACGGTAAAAGAATTCTTTGAGAACGGCAAAGTTTACTTTGAGTGTGAAGTAAAAAAAGGACAGCGCGACGGCGTGTGCCGTATTTATTTTGACAATGGAAAAATCAACATCGAAAAGAATTACAAAAAAGGCGCGCTGGACGGAAAGGTAAAAGTGTTTCATCCCAGCGGAAAATTGTACAAAGAATTTCACTATACCTTGGATGTACAGGACGGGCAACAAATTAAATATTACCCCGACGGAAAATTTTTGGAAGTATCCGAATTTCGCAAAGGATACTTAAACGGGGACAGTAAAGTTTACACGCCCGAGGGAAAACTGCGTAGTGAATGTAAATACAAAAACGATAAAATCATCGGCGATAAAATTATTTACCACCCCAACGGTACCATCGCGCTTATCTCCCCCCACAAAGACGGAAAGCCGCACGGAATTACCAAAAAATTCGATGAAAACGGAAAGCTCATCGAAGAATGGTTTTTTGAAGACGGCGTACTGACCCTTAAAAAAGCGCACGAGTAAACGCAACCGAGTTTTTGCGATATCTTTCCAAGGCCTATGTTAAATGGGCCTTGAATTTTTGCCACAAAAAACCGCCGAATAGGAACTATCCGGCAGTTTCTCTGCAAAAACGTCGTTTACTTTACGCTCACGTTATAGATTATATCTTCGCGCAAACTGTTATGCACCGGGCAGCTTTGTGCAATTTTGGCATATTTCTCTTTTTGTTCTTGTGTGAACGAAGACGGAAATACAAGCGTCAAGTCAAAGCCGGTAATGCGCGAGTGTTTATCATCAAACTTAGGGAGTACTTCCACATACGTTCCGTGCGCATCATCGCCGTGTTTGCCGGCCATAAACCCCACCATAGTCATCATGCAAGCCCCTAAACTGGCTGCCAGCATTTCGCCGGGGTTAACGTCTTCGCGCGGGTTATTAAAAGCTGTGTGAAGCGGTTTTTTACCGTCCAGCACACAGGTAGTTTGTAGATTTTGTCCAAGGGTTATTTTCATAATTACCTCCTAGCCCAATTGGGCAAGTTTTGCAAACAAATCTTTTTGCTCGCGCGAAAGATTGCGCGGAACATCAATCGTCAGCGTCACGTACAGGCTGCCTTTGCTACTAAGGCCCTTACCGCTAAGTTTTAATTTTTTCCCGTTGTGCGTGCCGGCGGGAACTTTTACTTGCACGGGGCCGTCTAGCGTGGGAACAGAAATCGTTCCGCCCAGCGCGGCCGTCCACGGCATAATGACTACGGGAACGGATAAGTCTTCCCCCTCCAAGCGAAACATCGCATGCGGACGGATTTTTACGATTAAATAAAGGTCGCCCTGTCCGCGCCGTGTGGGATTACCCATACCTTTGAGTTTAATCTTCTTTCCCTCACTCACACCGGCCGGAAGTTTGACCGTAACCGTGCGCCCGTTGGGTAGCGTCATTTGCATATTGCCCCCGCGGTGCGCGTCTTCCAGGTTGAGCACAATTTCAGCCTCCACGTCACCGGAAGATTGCCCGGCTGCGGCACTACGCCCGAAATTTTGGCCAAACCCGCCAAAACCACCGCCCATGCCGCCAAAAATACTTTGGAAAAAATCACTAAAATCTGCGCCGGAAAATTGCCCGTTCCCGCCGGAAAATCCACCAAAATCTCCATTTCCATTATATGTATATTGCTGATACTGTTGGTATGGGTTACCCCCATAAGCTCCCCCGGAGCTGCGCGAGGCACCGCCGCCGCGGGCATAATCTTGATATCCTTGCTCGCCGACTTGGTCATAAATTGTACGTTTTTGTTTGTCGGAAAGGACGGTATAGGCCTCATTCAAATCTTTAAATTTTTCGGTCCATTTTGCTTTTTCGTTTTCCGGGTGCATATCCGGATGGCACTTGCGCGCCTGCGTCTTGAAGGCTTTTTTAATTTCCGCATCGGACGCTGTCTTCCCCACGCCCAAAATTTTGTAATAATCTTTATAGGCTGCCATAGTAAAGCCCTCCTGTTAAATTTATTGTATATAATTGAGAAACGCAAATCAAAACTTACGGGGTTATTTTATTGATTAGTTTGGCACTGGCCGGTTATAAATCATGGCCATATAAAACCGCTTAAAAAATTTGTCTTATGGGCTTATTTTAGTTATCATAGTAATATACACTTTTAAAGGAGAAAAACACATGACATCCCCTCGCAAAATTGCATTGGTTACGGGTGCAAGCCGTGGAATCGGCCTGGCAATTGCCAAACAGTTGGCTCAAGACGGTTTTGATATTTGGTTGAATTACCACTCCAATCATACCGCCGCCCAAAACGCTGAAAAGCAGATCGAGGCACTTGGTGCCAATTGCACGTTGCTTCCTTTTGATGTAGCCGACGAAAAATCCGTGCAAGAAGCCCTCTCGCCGCTGCTGGCCAAACAAACCCCGTACGCCCTGGTAAATAATGCAGGAATCCGCCGGGATAATTTGCTCATTTTTATGCAAGAGAAAGAGTGGACCGATGTGTTGTCTACAATATTAGGCGGCTTTCATAATGTTACCAAAACCGTGCTGGCAGCTATGATTCACGCCAAACAGGGACGCATTGTGAACATTGCTTCTTCTGCGGCGCACGCCCCCGTTCCGGGGCAAACTAACTATTCTGCCGCCAAAGCCGGCATCGTGGGAGCCACACGCAGTTTAGCTGCCGAAGTAGCCAAGCGCAACATTTTGGTAAACGCAGTCTCCCCCGGGTTTATTGAAACCGAAATGCTCGAAGGACTACCCATTGATAAGATTTTGCCTCTCATTCCGCTGCACCGCTTAGGCCGCCCCGAAGAAGTGGCCCATTTGGTCTCTTTCTTATGTTCGGAAAAAGCCTCCTATATAACGGGGCAAGCGTTTCAAGTAAACGGCGGAATTTGTATGTAGATGGTTGCTAACAAATTGATATAATACGGGTATGGATGATTCCAATACGGTTGTAATTACAGGCATGGGA
>CADBYN010000052.1 GCA_902798835.1 Candidatus Avelusimicrobium bubulum
CGCCAAAATTTTGTTTGACTAAATCGAGCGGTACTTTACCGGCGCGGAAACCTTGCATTTGCGCACGGGATTGCACCTGGATAGCAGCATCTTGAAACGCGCGGGTAATTAATTCGGGGCCGGCTTCTACCGATAACGTCACGCGGCAGCCTTGTTTAGCAAGTTGTTTGGTTTTTACTTCCCCGGTCTGGGCAGTTTTGAAAATAGACATGTCTTACGTCTCCTCATCGTCGGCTTGAGCCGAAAAATATGGACGGAGAGGGACTTGAACCCTCACGGTGTGAACCATACGCTCCTAAGGCGTACGCGTCTACCAATTCCGCCATCCGTCCGTTTAATTATTTTACCTTGAAAACAATGTGGGCCATGTGAGGCTCGAACTCACGACCTTACGCTTAAGAGGCGTCTGCTCTACCAACTGAGCTAATGGCCCGATTGAAAGGGTACGCATAAATTATAGCAAAAATTAGGCGCGCGGTAAACCATCCCCCGCGGATGTGTCTTTGTGCGGCCCGCTAAAATTAGGTTGACAATCTTGCCGTGGAAACACTACAATATAATGGACGGATTTTATATCCGTACACGTATCTATTTAACAAGTAAAGGGATGAACATACATGAAAAATAAACTGTTGGTATTGGGTTTGGTTACAGGTCTTTTATTATCCTTTCCCCCCGCTACACGAGCACAATCCGACTTTCCTAGCGGCAATGTTGACGCTATTTTAGAAGAAAACGCACTACGCGAAGCACTTACGCGCTACACGTCCATGCTCGTATTCTTTCAACCGGAAGAAGCGTCCCGCTTGGGTTTCACGGCGGGTAATTCACGTCTCAACGACCGCTCCCTACAAACAGACGAACAAATGCTCCAAGCCTTGGAAGGCGTGCGCACCACCTTAAACGCTATCAACTCCAAAGCATTGTCGGACGCAAAGCGTGTGGAATATAATTTATTGCAAGACATGATGCAACGCAATATATGGACGCTGCAACAAAACCGCTTATCCCAAGATCCTTTGTATTACGCCCAAGCCCTTGATGCCTTGTATGATTTACTCCTTCAACCGCAAGACAAACGCAAGCAACGCCTCGATCTGCTCAGCCGGTTGGAAGCCTTGCCGCAAGTGTACGAGCAAGCCCGCAAAAATTTAACGCTGGTTTCCCCCCGCCTGGCCCAACTGGCTATGGAAAAGGCCTATTATGCGAACCTGTCATTCGATGCGATTAAAGATTTTGTTACAAACGGCGGAGAGCTTACCAACGACACCCGCGATTCTGTCAAAATCGAAAATGCACTTACCAAAGGGAAAAACGCCATCGACAATCTGTTTGAATTATTCAAAGATTTATCCAAGCAACCTATCGAGCCGGCCGCCGTATTAGCTCAGCGCGCCTATACCGAAAAATTGCAAAAATACTATCAAATAGATAAAAAACCGGCCCAACTGGCAAGCGCACTAAACGCCGCCTGGGACGATGCCCAACATCAACTTTTTGCCGCGCTGCGCCCGTTTGAATTATCCGCCGATGAAGAAGAAGAAATCATTGTGGAAGATTTAAACCAACGCCCTCAGGAAAAATTGCCCACGCAAAAAAAGGCAAACACGCTCGAGTATGTTCCCCCCACGGCCAACCAGTTTTATGCGGTGGCAAGCCAGCTGGTTTCTCCCTTTGAGCTAGCCAACTTGTTCACGCAGTTTTCGCAGCAAGCCAACGCACAAGATACCGTCCTGTTCCAGCGACGGGCTTTATTGGGGGCTGTTCCGCTGCAAATTCAAGAATTATCCCCCTATTTTTCCTATCAACAAGCGTTTTTGACGTACCCGGCGTTTTCGACATTTTGGGTACGTATGCCGCAAGGTAACGAGCTGGCCAAGACCCAGGAACTCAACCGTGATTTTAACGAGCCCGCCGTCAAATTGTTTATCAGCGAAGAGCTTGTGCCGGGCCGTTATTACCAATCCCGCGTGCAACGCAGCGGCGTCCGCCGCGTGTTCGGCTCGCCGTTGCTGGCCAACGGATGGACGTTGTATGCGCTTGGCATAGCCAAGGACGCAAACATCTTTGTAACGGATGAAGAATTATTATTTGCGGCCTGGAAACGCTTTACACGCACGCTAAGTGCCGTGGTAGATTACCGCTTGCATACCCAAGAATATACCTATGCGCAGGCGATGGCGTTCTTGACCGAACAAAACGGTTTCACGCAAGAGCAGGCCACGAAAATGCTCGATGAAATTCTGCGCGCCCCGGGTGAAGCGGTAAGCTATTTGGCCGGGGAAGCCGTTTGGCAACAAAACGCCGATAAGTACCTCAAAAAGGCCAAAGATCCCAACGCTATTACCGCCTTACTGCTTGAGATGGGAAATGTCTCCCCGCAGGATGTAGCGGCCGAGATGAAAAGATTGTATCGCAAATAATAATTTATTTAACGTGATAACCCCCGGCGAAAAGTCGGGGGTTTTTATCTTTGGCATATTATTGCGAAACGACAGGCGTTGTAGATTCCCGATTACGACTTTCGGGAATGAGCGTTTATTTTAGCCCGCGGGAATGACAGACTTATTTTACTCCTCGCCCTGGCGGGTAGGGTCGAGTGTGTAAGCACCGGGGTGAGGGGGCGTGACCTCCGGGAATGACAGTTTGTTCATCCTGCGGGTATGCCATAGGGAGAAATAAGGATAAAAAATCCCCCGGGGCATTAAACCGGGGGACACAGACTCTGTACATTTTATAAACACTCGGCCCTGTAAACCATTACACCTTTCTCTTCCGGCCATTGCAGAGAAGCGTCCGTTACCACATTTCCTGACCAGTTTATATAGCCTCCGTCCGCATAAGTGGCTGGATGCCGTCCATACCCTAAAGCTTCACATTGTCTAATAGCATTGGTTTTATCAAAAACGAAACATAAGGACCCTTCGTCTACGTCGCGAGCTTCGGGACAAGCCGAATCGGCTCCATCTTTAGTGTGCACTGCAAAATATTGGCCAGATACATATTCCCCTTCAACCTCACAAGTGCTACTGGCAAGAATATCTATAATCATATTGTTATTATTCATTTGTATTAATTCACAATAGTGCGCTGCGCTATCTATATTACAATCTACTCCAGCCGTACTTGGAGAGCTCCATCGTTTATCCGTACACTCCTCCGGATCGCCACCGCCGCTACCAGTATATCCGCAGGTTAAAAAGTAATGCTCTTGGCCACCAAATTTCAACTTGCTCCAACGGACTTTTTTGTCCCCATCGCTACAATCCGGCAATTGCGCCGCGTCCGCAGAGGTAAAGGCACTGGTATTCATGGCCACCCTGCCCTTCACGGTCACTTTGTTGTTGGCCGTTATCTTTTCCACTACTTTACCATGATCTTCGTCAGGCCCATTATTTACCGTTTCTGTTAACTGCCCAACACGCAAGTTGTTAAACGTCAAAGTAGCAGCATCGTAGGGTGCATCGCCTTCGGTATTGGCTGTTCCGAACGTGGCCGTCCCTGTGTACACATCCGTGTCAAAAGTCAGGGTGTTGGAGGGCTTGAGCGTAACGGTATGGGCCGTTAGCGAAGGCTTATTTTCTGATCCTAAATTAAGCGCAAAGTTATTTGTAAACCCCACCTGAAATTCCGCGGGTTTTTCGGCCGTGCCTACCATAAATATATTATTATATGCCACGTACGGCACCGGGAAATACGTGTACATCTCTATCCGATTCTGTGCCAAACACGGCAAAGCGCACACGCTAAGAAGCAAGGTACAAACCCAGTAAGTCAAAGTATTTCGTTTCATCATTATGTCCTCTCTTTGTTAATTACAGGTCCGGCCGGCTGTAGACGTCAAGCCGTAGGCAGTGCAATTCCCACCAATTCCCCCAGGGTCCGTACAAGTGAACACAGGGCCGGAAGCATTATCCACGTGGGTTTGATCTGTGTACCTAAACGAACCGCCCATATACGTAAATACCGTTCCCGCGTAATCCCCGCCCAAACGCCGCGCACATACGCCATTGGCAGGATTTCCGGGGTTAATGGAAAAGAAAAAATCCCGTGTAGTAAACGAGTAGTCACTTGTAGAAGCAGGTGTGGCAAAAGCCACGTTCAAATGCTTGATTTTAGGACAAGCGGAATTAGATGTGCTAAATGTGTTACAACCCATATTGTCCATCGCTTGCAACTTGGCATCTTGCAGTTTGGCCAAGATGGTGCGTGCCTCCGCCAAGCGCGAACGCTCAACTGTTTTTTCGTACAACGGCACGGCCATCGTCACTAAAATAGTTACGATGACTACCGCCGTTAAAATTTCTGTGAGTGTAAAACCCTGGCTTTGGGGACTCTTATTCTGCTTTCTCATACTTTTTTGCCTCTTCATACTTTTTTTCCTTTTCCCCGATTTTATTCTCCCCTGGTCCATCATCCTCCGCTACTTCCTCCTTCTCGAAAGGCAGGTTAAACAAATCACAAGCATCCTCTGTGCCATAGCACGTAATATAAGGAAGATCCGTCTCATAGTGTAAACGGAGTTGTGTGTCTTGATAGGGGTCTTTATTTTTGGTAGCGGTGATCACACCTTTGCCCATCGTGTAGGTAAACCCTTCACAAGTTAAGCTGGTAGTGCCCGAGCACGGCAAATCCGAATCATATATATCCAATACCTCAAAGGTCACCTTCTTCGCATTACCACTACAATCCGATATTCCCTGAGGGGAAAACATAGAATAAAAGTCCTTAAATCCGCAGGTGGCGGCCAGCCGTTCCCCGGAATCGTAAATCACACGCAACATGTGAAGGGCTTTAGTAGCTTGTGATTTTTGAATAGCACGGCGATATTGCGGCACTGCCACCGCCGTCAAAATGCCGATAATCAGCACCACCGTCAACATTTCAATTAATGTAAAACCCAGTTTCTTTTTCATAAGTTTCCCCCTTTAATCACCGTCATCATCGCCAGGACAGCTCTCTATATTGAGTCGCCCACAATTAGAACCTACAGAATCTCTACAACATATCTTCTTGCCGTCAAAGCAAATAGTCACACCTATAAACCGCCCACCTTGGCCTATACCCCACTTTGGAAACGCAACTATTGCCTTTTGAGATACATTGCATAAATTGGCAGTATCTTTAAACCAATATTCAAAGTTTTTAGTCCGCAAAACGCCGGTGATGCGTTCGTATCCCTTTGTTTCAATATCTAATTGAGTTAGTGAGGGATACCTTTTTGTGCATTTTCCTGACGAGTCGAATTCACATATAGAGTTATTTTTCCACTGGTAGCCGTTCTCAACTCTCCACCGTTCGCGCGCGTCAAATAAAGCCGGCATTAGTTGCAACGCTTCGGCTACTTTGGCGCGGTCTATTGCTCTGCGGTACTGCGGCAACCCGATAGACGTAAGAATACCTATAATGAGCACTACTACTAACATTTCTATTAACGTAAAACCTGTGTGTTTCATACAGACCCCTTATTAAAGTATAATACTTTTTTTCAGACTTAGGCGGCTGATAG
>CADBYN010000053.1 GCA_902798835.1 Candidatus Avelusimicrobium bubulum
TAGCTTATCGCAGCTTATCACGTCTTTCATCGACTTCTGGCACCAAGGCATTCACCATACACCCTTGTAGCTTGACCATATTCTTTAATCTTACAGATCGAATATAGCCTACAAATGCTAGATAATTGCTTATCTAATAGATAACCATTAACTCTCGTTAATTGGTCGTTTTAATTGTGTAAGTGTAAGTATATTATTATCACATATCTAATATACAAACGCTTGGCTTTTCTAAAATATAGTTTCATTCTCTTTGCTACCGCCGATTGGTTCACTAAAACCGTTCGGTTTGTGGAGTCTTACAAGAGACGATTGA
The DNA here is from genome assembly GCA_902798835.1 of Candidatus Avelusimicrobium bubulum. Classification (GTDB taxonomy): domain Bacteria; phylum Elusimicrobiota; class Elusimicrobia; order Elusimicrobiales; family Elusimicrobiaceae; genus Avelusimicrobium; species Avelusimicrobium bubulum. The sequence goes on from CADBYN010000053.1 coordinate 317, forward strand.
CTATAAGTTATCTAATTTTCAAAGAACTACAAATTTGACGCAACATGTATTTGATGTACTGGTAAAGTTGTGGAGCTGATCGGGATCGAACCGACGACCTCCTGCTTGCAAAGCAGGCGCTCTCCCAACTGAGCTACAGCCCCTTAATAAGTTTTACCGTGGGCCCGGAAGGGATCGAACCTTCGACCTCACGCTTATCAAGCGTGCGCTCTAACCAGCTGAGCTACGAGCCCAGGATATTCAAAATTCACTAAGAGCTCTAAGCTCTATCTATGTGCGAGTGGCCGACTTGAAACAATTAACATCTTGCGATGTACCAGTGCAATTACTACCGACCTATTCTACTTTCAAAGAAAATAGAATAAAGGAGGTGATCCAGCCGCACCTTCCGGTACGGCTACCTTGTTACGACTTCACCCCAATCACCAATCACAACTTAGGACCCAGACGACCTGGATACTTCTGTTGCAATTGACTTTCGTGGTGTGACGGGCGGTGTGTACAAGACCCGGGAACGTATTCACCGCAGCGTGCTGATCTGCGATTACTAGAGATTCCGGCTTCATGTGGGCGAATTGCAGCCCACAATCTGAACTGGGGCATAGTTTAGGGATTGGCTCCACCTTACGGTATTGCTGCCCTCTGTCTATACCATTGTAGTACGTGTGTAGCCCTGGACATAAAGGCCATGATGATTTGACGTCATCCCCACCTTCCTCCACGTTATCCGCGGCGGTCTCCTGAGAGATCCTATTGCTAGGCAACACAGGATAAGGGTTGCGCTCGTTGCGGGACTTAACCCAACATCTCACGACACGAGCTGACGACAACCATGCAGCACCTCGGCTGGCTCCCTTGCGGGTCAGCTCTACTTTCATAAAGCTTACCACCAGTCGTTCGAGCCCAGGTAAGGTTTTTCGCGTAGCGTCGAATTAAACCACATACTCCACCTCTTGTGCGGGTCCCCGTCAATTCCTTTGAGTTTTAACCTTGCGGCCGTACTCCCCAGGCGGATAACTTAATGCGTTTGCGGCGTCACGGAAGGGGTCGATACCTCCCACAACTAGTTATCATCGTTTACGGCTAGGACTACCGGGGTATCTAATCCCGTTTGCTCCCCTAGCTTTCGCACTTGAGCGTCAGTAAAGGCCCAGAAATCCGCTTTCGCCACCGGTGTTCCTCCTAATATCTACGCATTTCACTGCTACACTAGGAATTCCGATTTCCTCTGCCTCACTCAAGAATGCCAGTTTCTGTTGCAGTTTCTGGGTTGAGCCCAGAGATTACACAATAGACTTAACATTCCGCCTACGCGCGCTTTACGCCTAGTAATTCCGAGTAACGCTTGCCACCTACGTCTTACCGCGGCTGCTGGCACGTAGTTAGCCGTGGCTTATTCGTGAGGTACCGTCATTTTTTTCTTCCCTCACAAAAGGAGTTTACAATCCGAGAACCTTCGTCCTCCACGCATCGTTGCTGGATCAGGCTTTCGCCCATTGTCCAAAATTCCCCACTGCTGCCTCCCGTAGGAGTAGGGCCCGTGTCTCAGTGCCCTTGTGGCCGGTCGCCCTTTCAGGCCGGCTATCCGTCGTAGCCTTGGTAGTCCGTTACACTGCCAACAAGCTGATAGAATATAAGACCATCTCCAAGCGATGAATCTTTGATATTAGAGAGATGCCTCTCTAATATGTTATGGGGTATTAGCGATCCTTTCGGACCGTTATTCCCCACTCGGAGGTAGGTTCCTTATACATTACTCACCCGTCTGCCACTAAACTTAATCTATAGCAAGCTACAAACTAAGTCCCGTTCGACTTGCATGTGTTATGCACGATGCCAGCGTTAACTCTGAGCCAGGATCAAACTCTCCATTAAAATTATTTATCTTTAAACTCAAAGAGCTTAAAGACAAACAATCGTTAACAGTGAGCTGTTGACATGTGACTCTTACTTGTTTGAATTAACTTGGTGTCTTATTTTTAAAGTATAAGACTTAACTTATGAGCATTTGAACTGTTTTGCCTTGCGGCGCTGTCATTTCAAATCGCCCATTCGCACATTGCTGTCAAATTTTCACAGAGCGAAATTTCCCCGGTGCTTTTTTCTGCTTTGAAAAAAGCAAGGAAATTTATCGTTTCTTCTTCGTAGCACTCATTTGCTACAAAGATATTATAGCAAAATCTTCAGGATTTGTCAAGCATTTTTTTAGCATTTCTAAAACAGCGGCTTGTTCATCCTCACTACACTATTATTAAAGCATATTTTTCAAAGTTTGTCAAGTCTTTCTTGCAAATCTTTCCAGTCCGCTTTACAACTGCATCAGTGTCAACCTATTTATACTGCTTGATTGTTCAAGCCAGTCACGGCGCTTGGGCCAAAGGGTTAGGTCAACTTTATTTATGAATGTTCCGGTTTGTAAAACTAACTTGACCTGCTGGCCTCAGCCCATCGTTTGTACCTTTATATATAATAGGTGATGTTTCGGTGCGGGAAAGTTTTCTGTTTACGAACTAGAACTTAAAGAAGTTTGTTGCTTTTTAAAGATCAATTCCAACTATGTATATAGTTTAGCAAAAAAGGGGCAGAAAAGTCAAGGCCCATTTTCTTTTCTTTTTGAAATTGAAAAGGGTTCTTGAAAACTTCTGTCGGAAACAAATCCGTTTTTGTTTCCTTACATAATTAGTATAGCAGTTTTGAAAACTTTTGTCAACATCTTTTTCCCCGTCGGGAAATTTGATTGTTTGACATTTTTTCAAAGACCGTTGCAAAACTTGCGCGGTCACTTACTGCGCACTAACTATATATTTATTATAGCAAAAATTTGTTTCGAACACAAGAAGGAATCAGAAGAACAAATCACTTTGTTCCCACCCTTGTGCATACAATTGGGTACATACAGCTGTAGCACTGGAACTACCTTCATCATACTCACAATAATGTGTCCATGAATTTTGTCTTTCTCCGCGTTCGCCCCATAATGCATAATCTCTTTTTAACGAATACAACGAATAGTAGCACACATTTCCATCAGTATAAGATGAACCTCTTGTTGTACAATATCCATTGTATTCAAATACATTACTCGACGCCACTCCCGTATAAACGTCATGTTCTTTCAAACCGGACTCGACATTTACATCGGAACCCACCGCATCCTTCCCAAAAAAACTTACATCCGAATACCCATGTTCTAACGCCCATAAGTCCATTGCTTTTTCGATGGCAGGGATACGTGTTAATGCTTCGGACAATCGTGCTTTTTCTACGGCTTTTTGATATTGCGGCAATGCAATCGCCGCCAAAATACCGATAATGAGCACAACAACTAATAGTTCGATTAAGGTAAAGGCATTGTTATTCCAATTAGATAATCCCTGAACTTGTTTCAGGGTTTTCGACGCTGGTTGTTTGGTTATTTCTTGCGAAACAGCATGCGTGGAAGATCCCGAACTAAATTCGGGAATTAAACCTTGTGTTTCTTTTATATTCTCACTACAACAAATCCTTTTCATGACCAGGTATCCCCCCATTTATACAAAACTATTTTAGCATATAGCCCATTATAAGAAAAAAAAAAAACGATTCAAGCGTTTTCTTTTTTATAGTCAAGCGTTTTCTTTTTTATAGCAAACAAACAACAAAAAAGAAGGCTTGCAATTAAATTTAGCAAACCTTCTTATTTTTTGTACCCGTTTTATGAGTTTTATCACATCCTGTGTGATAAATCTGTTGTGCAAGTCACTTGGCCAAGTCTATCCAGTATCTCCCTATCGGTCTGCCCGAATAAGGAGCACTCCACGTAGCCGCAAGCCATTGTCCGGCGTTATTTTTTTTGGTAGCAGCAGCGCCTTTTTTAGCAGCGGCTTTTTTGGCTTGTTCAGCTTTTTTCGCTTCTTCGGCTTTTTTGGCTTGTTCAGCTTTTTTCGCTTCTTCGGCTTTTTTGGCTTGTTCAGCTTTTTTCGCTTCTTCAGCCTTTTTGGCTTGTTCGCGTTGAACTTTTGCGTTTACCTTTTTTTCCAAATCGGATTTTTTAGTAGAGTTATTCTGTGCGAAGGTTTTAAAACCTGCGCTCATAATGCCTACTTCCACTCTGGCTGATTGGGCATTGGCCGCAACTACGGTAAATGCAACTGCGGCGATGGTGAGTATTACTTTTTTCATGTTTCATTTCTCCTTAGTGTATTATCAAAATAAAAACCTCGCATTTTTTAATGCGAGGTTTATTACTACACAAATTTATATTTTATTTTTTACCTGTCACACTCGCAAACAGAGTCTCCCTTTTTCCACATAATCGGAAATAGGGTCATAATAATTAGACTATGTTTATGCGTGTTACAGTTTTGCATACACTTAGTATAGCACAAATATATTTTTTGTGTCAATAATTTTTTATTACAAAATAATCCCGCCGCCTAACACCACATCTTCTTGGTAAAGTACGGCGCTTTGCCCGGCGGTAATAGACATCTGCGGCGCTTCGAACGTGGCCGTAAAACTACCGTCCGGATTTACTTGTACTTGCGCCTTGGCCGGCAGATGCAAATTGCGAATTTTAATTTCACAATCGAATTTTTCTGCGGGCGGTTCTCCCGCAATCCAACTGACATGATCTGCGCGCAACGTGTTTGAATATAAGGCACTTTTGGGACCGATAATTACTTGATTTTTATCTGCATCGATTTTAACCACATACATCGGCTCGGCAAAACCGCTCAGGCCAAGGCCCTTACGTTTGCCGATGGTGTAATTCCAAATCCCATCGTGTTTGCCAATCACTTTCCCGTCGAGCGTTACCATATCCCCCGGTTTATTGGGGAAGTTTAAGAGGTCATTATAATCGCCGCAGTAGAAATCCATACTGTCTTCTTTATCAGCCACTACCAAGCCGGCCTCGCGTGCTTTTTCCCGAATTTCTGGTTTATGCTTATCGCCCAGCGGGAATAAAACATGCGCCAGTTGTTCTTGTTTTAAGCGGTGCAAAAAATAACTTTGATCACGCGACAAATCAAGTGCCTTTTTAAGTAAATACTTGCCGGTTTTTTCATCCTTCTCTACGCGCGCGTAGTGACCGGTAGCAAACTTATCAAATTTGACCCCTTGCTTGGCTGCTGCCGAGGGGAGCACCCCAAACTTAATTAAACTGTTGCAAAGCACACAGGGGTTAGGCGTACGCCCGCAGGAATATTCCAAGCGAAAATTATCCAAGACGGTATGGCGATATTCTTCGCGGCAATCCACGGTCAAAAAATCAATTTGCAATTTTTTAACAATGGCTTCAATTTCGGATAAATCCTCCTTCTCCGGAGCCAAACACGCATTTTTTTGATGCCCGTTTTTAGGAACGGGGAGGGAAGGATCCCAAATGAGCATCGTCGCTCCAATTACATGGTATCCTTGTTCTTTTAAAATGACAGCCGTGGCGGCGGAGTCTACGCCCCCGCTCAGGCCGACTAACACAGTCTCTTTTTCCATCAAAACCTCACAAAATTAAGCTGTACTTAAGGTTGAAAGCCAAAAGGACATATCTATTTTAGTATTTTTGAGAAACGTTTGAAAGCAAGCACAAACGTCATTTACTTATCGTTTTCGATAAGACGACGGAATGTTTCGTCCGTGATAGCGCTTTGCGTTTCCTCATGAAACGCTTCTTGCGTTTCGCCGGCTTGCATAGCACTCTGCACGTTGCCTTGATTGATTGAAATGTGCAAATACAATTTGCGAATAGACGGATAGATTTTTTTGAACGCAGCTACAATGCGCGGATCAAACGATTGCCCCGACTGCGCCAAAATGTATTCGTAAGCTTCTTCCGTTTTCCATGCCTGTTTGTACACGCGGAATTGGCACAATGCATCAAACACATCCGCCACCGTAACGATGCGAGCTTCCAACGGAATATCTTCCCCTTTCAGGCCGTGCGGATATCCTTTCCCATTCCATTTTTCGTGGTGATACAAACTCATCTTATGCGCAATTTTAAGTACCTTTGAGTGCGCCCCTTCCAAAATACGCCCCCCGTAAATAGTGTGCGATTTCATAATTTCAAATTCTTCAGGCGTAAGTTTGCCGGGCTTTAGCAAAATAGTATCTGCCAAGGCCACTTTACCAATATCATGTAAAGGGCTTGCGTTTTTGATAAGCTCGGAATCTTTTGTTCCCATGCCCAACGCACGGGCCAACAAGTAAGAAATAATACTTATGTTTTTTAAGTGTGCGCGCGTATCTTGTTGGTCACGGTATTCGGCCGTTACGGCTAGGCGGTAAATTGTTTCCAGTTGCGCCACATGCACATCCTGGTACAGTTTTGCGATTTCAATAGAGCTGCCCGCCAATGTGGCCAATAATGTTAAAATACCTTCGTCGTTTTTATCAAACGGCGTACCGTCCGACTTATTAGCTACTTGAAAAACCCCTAATACTTTGCCGGAATTATTTTTAAGCGGCACTGCAAGCATGGTATGTGTGCGGAAATCAGTGACCATGTCCACATCCATCGAAAAGCGCGGATCTTCATAGGCATTAGGGAAATTGAGCACTTCCCCTGTACGCGCGACAATAGACACAGCATTATTACCGTTTAAAGGAAGACGAATTTCGGTATGTTCCAAACCGCGGCCATGGGCAATCTTCGACCACAGTTCATTTTTTTCTATATCTTTTAAATAGATGGTGCAGCGGCCCACATCCAACATGGCGGAAATTTGTTGTGCAATGATGTCCAAAAGTTTATCCAAACGGATTTCGCCGGACGTACGGGTCCCGAACTCAACAAGAAGTTTGAGTTTTTGTTCGGCTGTTAATCGGTTCCCTGGTTGGAAATTTTGCATAATTATCACCCAGCTCTACTATATGCCGCACTTGCGCCGCTGGGTAAAATTTATGTACGTAAAATGATAACTCCAGGGCGGTCAAACCATTCGTTACAAATACGCTTTGCGTTTGAGATACAGCCATCCCTTGCACCGCTGATAATGCATAAGCTGGCGCATGGGTACTTATCACAAATCCGTAACCCGATAGGGGAACAATCCCCTGCTTATACCCACACTCTACAAAATTTTTCTCAAAAAGTGTACACAATATTTGTCGAATTTTTAACTCCAGGGAAACGTCCTGTGAAAAAGCCGTGGCACAAAACAATTGTACCGACGAAGAAGCGGCTTTTCCTTTATTTAATTTCTTAGGGAAAAAATCAGTTACATAGCGAATACTCGCGGAGAAATCCACCGCTTTTTTCTCAAAAGCGGGAAACTCGGCAAATAATTGAGGAGCACTAACAAGAAAATTATATACGTCCATACTATCTGTTAGAATGGGGAGTCTTCCGTTGCCTGTGCGGGCATGACGCGTAATAAGTCCACGCAACAATTTACGCGCACAACGCAAATCACCGTATACGTATTCAAATAGACCGCTGGCAGTATTTCGCCACACGGTCACATGATGCTCCTTGCTTGCTAATTTGTACGCCTGCTCAAATAGCGAGGGCATCATAAATTCCGCCTCCAGTGAAGGCAAATAAATCAGAGTAGGATCTTTAACTTCTTTGTAAACAGGAAAAGTGATTTTTGGCGGCAAAATTTCAAGCGCATGCTTCACCCAGGCAATACCCGATATGCACGAAATGAATTGCAAAAGTCCCAAGCGACGCAAGAAAAGACCCCCTCTCACTATACCCGCAAATAACGTGGGAGATTTTTGGCGTAAACGTAATAAATAAAATAGCGTGCGCGGAAAAAGCGAGATTTTTGTCCGACGGCGCAATTCTAGTACATGCTGCGGCGTAGAAATTCTGCCCGGACAATTTTGTACACAACGTCCGCATAATGCACACGAACGAATGATTCCTTCCAATAATTTACGATTACGCTTTGCTTTGAGTTTACCGGAAATGAATTGCCGCAAAATTTGGTTGCGCCCACGAGGAGAAAAAGGCTCCTGTTGGGTTTGCTGATAAGAAGGACACACATTTGCACACATACCACACCGATTACAATAACAAACCGAATCATACAGGCTGCGTGTACCAAACGGCGTTTGTAAAGCGCTCAAATAAGTTTGGGAAGAATTAGCCATGTTTCTTTTCCTCCCTATCGTACTTAATTGTCATGTCACGGGCAATCTGATACAGTTTGTTTCTTACGGATTCCGGCTCGATCACAGTCACCTTGTCCCTGCAAGAAAGCATCCATGATATCAGGCCTTCATCATCCGCATATTCATGTTCAAAAAGGAGTGATCCATCGGACTGTTCTTCAAAGGAACCCACGCCGTACTCTTCAACGAGCTGCCACTTCATGGATGGATCAAAAACCGCCTTAACTCTTCCTCTTGCAGGAAAGACCTTTTCATTTGACAGCTCCGG
>CADBYN010000054.1 GCA_902798835.1 Candidatus Avelusimicrobium bubulum
CTTTCGGCTTACGGTCAGGAGATTGGCTTGCACCTTTGCGATGCGGTTGAGTGTGCGTGTTCGATTGACGGTGTGGAGCGTGTTCGTTTGGGTTCGCTTGAGCCTGAGAGAATGGATAGGGAGTCCATTGAAAGATTGTCGAAGCTTGAAAAGTTCTGTCCGCAGTTTCACCTTTCTCTGCAAAGCGGATGTGACGCTACTTTAAAGCGAATGAACCGCCATTACACCACGGACGAGTACAGAAAAATTGTCGCCGATTTGAGAGCCGCCTTTGACAACTGCTCGATTACCACAGATGTTATGGTTGGTTTTGCGGGCGAAACAGAGGAGGAGTTCGGGCAGTCGGTTGAATTTGTAAAAAAGATTGCCTTTGCTAAGGCTCATGTTTTTCCGTATTCTCAAAGAGAGGGTACTATAGCCGCAAAATCTCCGAACCAGCTTGATAATTCCGTGAAATCCCAGAGAAGCAAGATTATGATTGAAGCCGCAAATTCAACAAGAAAAGAGTTTCTTGAAAGTCAAATAGGACGTTCGGAGGCGGTGCTTTTTGAACAGACTGACAAAAACGGCTTGTGGGTGGGGTACACCAAAAACTACACTCCCGTGAAAATAAAGTCGGATAAGCCGTTAAACGGTATGATACTAAATGTAAAATTATGTGCTGTAAATGGCGATTTCTGTATCGGAGAACCAGAATAACTCGATTTTTTAAAGAAAATCTTAAAGTATATTAATATCTTATTCATAAACATAGTATAGAATAAATCTTGCTTGATTGAAAGTGTATTCTGAATTCGGAAAATTCGGAATGATTTTAGTGTCCCTTATTTTTAGGTATCCGATAATATTGTTAATCGGATATATTAAGTACGAAACAAGTACATAAGAAAGGAATTTTATATTAATGGATAATTTTAAGAAGGCAGTCGCAGTTTTGCTGGCTGCATCAAGCGTTGCAACTTATGCAATTACAGCGAGTGCGAGTGACTTTGAAAAAGGCGACGTTAATAGAGATGGCAGTGTGAATGCTTTTGATGCTTTGCTCACCTTGCGTTGTGCCGTAAGTCTTATTGACTTGGACGATGAACAGTTCGGTCTTGCGGATTTTGACGGTGACGTGCCAAAAATTCTTCTTCGGTCACACCGTCCGGTCCCTGGGTGTAGGCGTTGACCCAGTTTTGAGCTTCATCTACGTCATGACGTAACAGAGCCATATTAATGAGTAACAAATAGGTATTTATGTTGACAGGATCTAACTTTAAGGATTTTAAAAAGGAGGCCTTGGCTTGGGCAAAATTCTCCGTGGCCAGTTGATTGTACAGCAGAGCCTGTTCGGGGCTTTCTTGTGCTTGATTTAGTTGACGCATGGCCAGCGTGTAGTGAAGTTGCCCAACTTCTTGGTTTAAGAGTGCGTGGTTAGGGTTATGTTTCTGGACGAAGGATAAATCATCCATGGCACGGTCATAATCGGTACGGGGAGTATCTTTATCTCCCAATGCCGGATTGAAATGTTTAGACAAATCTAGCGTCATGGCAAATATATTGGCGCGATATTGGTGATATTCTGTCAGTAAGGGGTTGCGTTTGATAGCGTCGGTAAATGCGGGTAAGGCCGCGTAAGGTTGCTGCAAATTGACCAATGCCACACCCAAACTATAATAATGGTTGGCGGTAAACATATTGAAGAAAAACAAACAGATCGGTAACGAGGTTAACAATATGGTGCATACCCATATGCGTGTGGTTTGCCATACTGTGCGCAGATAGATGTATCCTGTTCCTAGAACCGTCCCGAAAAATGTAATAATTGCCATGGCAAATAGCAATTTTTCGCCTAAAGTAACTAGCGCCAAATGCTTTAGAATTTTAGCAAATTCAATTCCCAGATAGACAACAAACGCGGATATAGCCAGGCAAGTCAATAGGCGAATCGCCAACAGACCACGCGGATAGCGTGCTGTTTGTGCAAGTGCGGATTGACTTTCCGGTTTTTGCATGGAAAGAGCCAAAATTGTTCCGATGAATACGGCAAGCAAAAGTCCGCTGGAAACGAAGTGAATACTAATATCAACTACGGCGTGCACCAGTAGTCCGGTCAAAGCGGCAGCATAACCTAGTAAATAATATTTCGTGGATAGTTCCTTTTGGGAAGGTTTGGCGGGCAGCGGTGCTTTTAGGTTTTTAAACGTACACGCAAACAAAAATGTGAATAGCCACAAGAAAAGCGCCAAGCCGATTATTCCGCCCGTGGCGGCTTGTTCTAAATATTCGTTTTCGGCGTGTTGGGTTTCGTTGTTGTGGGCATTTTCAATGTAAAAAATTTGCGGGCGGCGATACGCAGGATAGACAAGTTTAAAACTTCCCGGTCCGGTACCCAGTATGGGGGAATCTTTTACCATTTCAAATGCGGATATCCACGTATATGCGCGGAAACTAACGGATTGAAAACGTTTAGCGCAATAAATGCCGGCCCCAACGGTTGTAATGAGTAAACACGCCACGGCTAGCACGTTGATTTTGACTAAATGTTTTTTTATACGTGCTAGGCAGTTCGTGTAAGCGAATGTAAAAAATACCGCCATAGCGCCATAAGCTAGCCATGCCCCTTTACTTTCGGTAAAAAATAGATCCACTAAACCCATTGCTAATAGTACAAGTAGGGTTTTTTGCCGCGTACGCAAAAATTCTGCGCCGATGATAGCCGAAGCAAACACGATAAATGCGCCGAAGAAGTTGGGATTGGCGTGCGTGGAGAAAGTGCGTCCCGCAAAGAAATTATGCCACGGTAAAAAATCGACGCTGGGCCACCAAATGGCCACCACTTGCACCAGCCCGTATATAAATGAAATCCACGCAGTAAGCACGATAAATTTAGTAACGGTGCGGATATCCTGCGCGGTAAACTCGCACGCAATCAATGCGCCGATGCCACCGTACATCATCAAACGGATGAATTCTTCCGCTGCTTCCAACTTATACGGAAAACATAGAAAAGAAAGGGTTTGCCAGGCCAAATATATAAACAAAGGAGCTAAAAAAGGCCATGTGCTGCGTGGGAACGGATTTTTGCGTTCGATAATTTTTAAGCAAGCCCACAAGGTTAGTAGCACGGTGGCTCCCATGTGTAGCAAGGTGAGCTTCACGTGTGCCGAATCGTACGTGGCGGTAAAGAAAGAAAGTGAAACTAACAAAATAAGCCACCCAGTTAAGTTGGGCAAAGCACGACGGATAAATGCAGCGCACGCATCACACGCTTTGACGGGAAGAGAACTCTTTTTAGTGCGTTTAACCATATTTATATTATAGATAATTATATGTGTACAGCGTTGGATTTATTTATAAACTCCTGTTTCTTAAGTCAAAAACTGATAAAATAAAGTATGTTCATCTGTTTATTATATGGACTGGCGGTACTTGCCGTTATATTTTTGATCCCGCAAGGAGCCAAACTTTTCCGCACGGTCAAAGCGCGAGCTATCTATAAATATTCTTTGCTTGGCTCATACACAGGCGGTGTATTGTGGCTTACACTAGTAAAGCGGTGGGGCATGGAAGTGTCACACTCTCGTTTTCAACCTTTCTATGTGGCACGGCGGTTGCTAAATTGTTGGTTCCATTTTAAGGATATATCTACGACCGTCTGCAAGGCACTTCTTAAAAACAGTAAGGGTTTATTCAATTCTGCTCGTGCTACGCCGGTTGAGGATTTATTCCTTAATATCATTTTATTTATTCCGTTAGGATTTTTGCTTCCCTATGCATTTCCTAAGTTGCGTTTTTGGAAGACCGTTTGCCTTGCACTGTTGTTATCCATTTTTATTGAAGCCGTTCAGTATTTTGCCCAAATAGGGTGTTGCGATATTGATGATGTTATCAATAATACTTTGGGCGCCTGTATTGGGTATAGTTGCTTTTTGCTCTATACAAAATTAGCCCATCGTTAAATTTTTCTTGTTTCGTCCCGTTTAAAATTATAAAATATACGGGTAAGTAGATTTACGCTACTCAAAATTAAAAGTAAAAGGAAAAACGCATCATGAAAAAAGCATCTGTTCTTTTGCTGTTAATGGCACTATTTGTTGTGCCTGCGGCCGCTGAAAAGCCTTTGCACTTTACTGCGTCCGAAACCGTCACTTATGATGATAACATCTATTTGACCAAAGATCACGAAAAAGATTCTTTCATTAGTACAACGCGGGTTGGGGCCGAATATAAAGCTCCCATTCCGTCTACAGGGTTAAAACTTGCTGCTGATGCTGGTGTGGGTTACAATGCCTATACCGAGAATCACGATAAAAACAATTATTGGGAATCTACCGGTGGCTTGGAACTTGCCAATGACCAATTTAAAATTGGCGACCGCATCCTTTACACTTCTGATCCGGCCAACAACGAAGAAACCGAACGTCACGAACGTTTGCGCAATAAGGGTTACCTCTCTTATGTAACCTCTCACGAAAAAATGTTTGGTGTGGGCCTCTTTGCCAACGACATTTTTGACCGCTATTTTGATTCTGAAATGCAAACCTTAAACCGCAACCGTGTAAATTTAGGTGCCCGCTTGTATTACAATATGAGCGCTAAAACGCACTTCTTTGCCGAATATACCTATTCCGATATTGACTATCAAAAAAATGTGGGAAGAGTTAAA
>CADBYN010000055.1 GCA_902798835.1 Candidatus Avelusimicrobium bubulum
CGTACCGATGTAAAATTGCTCACCGAAATCAAAGAAGCACTAGCGGATTTGATCAAAGAATGATATAATATATGTGTTGCGATTAGTCGCAGCAGGACGGGGAGTGGCTCAGAGGTAGAGCGCTCGCTTGGGGTGCGAGAGATCGCGGGTTCGATTCCCGCCTTCCCGAAGTTTTACTCCTCGATGGTGAAATAGTATCACGTTCCCCTTTGGAGGGAAAGTTCTAGGTGCGAATCCTGGTTGAGGAATTTTTATACGGGGCGTAGCGCAGATGGTAGCGCGCACGGTTCGGGACCGTGAGGTCGCTGGTTCAAATCCAGTCGCCCCGACCATTTAAAACAGAAAACCGTCTTCGGACGGTTTTTTGTTTGGGAAAAATTTAGAGGCAAGACAGGCCCATTTTTTCCCTGGGTCTAAAAGTTCCCATACACTATTTTGATTTTAGATATAATACTAAGTGAAAACAAACTTTATAAGGAGAAGTACATGAAAAAAATAGTACTGTTGTTGTGTGTGTTAGGACTTGCCGCTCCGATATTTGCGAAAACCTCTTCAATGAGCAAACAGGAAGCCAACCGCCAATTGCGCTCAGCCTTTGAGTATGAAGATTGGGATGGTGCCGTAGATTTAATTGGCCTGCATGGGGCCGATATTACCAGCGTAGAGACTATTTCCCCTCTAACGCCCGAGGAAGCCACTCGTCATATGTTAGCCTCCGCCAAGTTTGAAAATTGGGGAAGCGTTATCTCTTTGATTGAGCAAGCAGGCCCAGAACTAGAAGCCGCCGACGAGAACGGAAATACTGTTTTGATGTTTGCCGCTGAAAAAGGCAGTTTAGCCATTGTGCGTTATTTAATTAGTTATAAAAAAGTAAGTCTCCAATATATCAACGCTGTCAATAAATCTGGGGAAACGGCCATCTCCCTAGCAGAAGATGATTGGATGATTGAATTACTTATGGACCACGGTGCCGTGCTGGAGTGCGAAGATTAAAATTGTAAAATTTTCGTATATAGTCCCGCTTCGGCGGGACTGTTTTTTATACTGCGGCAAATGAATTTTACCGGGAAACCAAACCTCTTTTAGTACCGCTCATCAGAAACCATCCATCCTTTGTCTTCCAAACTCTTGCACACTTTATATCCAATGTTACTGTGTGCCATACAATCTCCTTCCCATACCCCGATAGGATAATCGTTCCAGTCAGTCAGTACTTTGCGCCACAGCATACTATATAAATCGTTCTCATCTCCTTCATTTTGCCGGATCAAAACCACAAAGCACCCTAATTCGGAGCACCACATATTATATCTAAAATGATGGGCGTGGCATTTTTCGTCTTCCGTCGATAATTTACACCCGGGATCCGTCATTAACAAACTTCGTCCAACCTCCGTTCCGCCCAAATAATCCATGTGTCGTTCGTTCATACCTTCTAAAATCTGTTCATCCAAAGAATCCCGCAAACGCACAAATGTGGGCATTACTGCAGCAAGACGGCTTTTTTCCACAGCAGCCTGATATTGCGGCAAAGCTATCGCTGCCAAAATGGCAATAATTAAAACTACAATTAGCACTTCAAGCAGCGTAAACCCTTTAATTTTCATAAAGAGTGCTCCTTTAGATATTGCTCTAAAATTTCGGCGGCACATTTTACTTTGTCCGGGCAGGTGCGGTGCGCATAATATTCGGGCGTGCGCGGCTGCGGAACGGGGCTTTGCGGCCCGGGGGCAATCCCCAATAATTCCCGGCAGATAATTGAGCCATTTTTTTGCTTAAACTGATTACACGCTTCTTGAATACGCGCATAAAACGCGGCTTTGGCTGCTTGATCTTTAGGATCTTTCGGCGCATATTTTAATGAAAGTGCCATACACATCGCGCTCACGGCACCGCACACTTCGCGTTGTCTGCCCAGTCCGCCGCCAAAACAGGCTGAAAGCGTAAGCGCTGTTTTTTCATCGATGCCCAGCATAGGAGCAAACGTGCAAAACACAGCTTGTGCACAATTATGCCCGTCAATAAAAAGTTGTTTGGCTTGTTCTGCTTTTGTCATAGTTATATCATAACAAAAAATAGCAGCTTCTTCTGCTGCTTATTTGGGTAAAGGCTGCGCCACCTCTTGCGTGGCGGGCGAAAGTTGGCCCTTGTAGTAGAAGTAATTACGTAATTTTTGGGCAAATGTAAAGGGGCGTTCGAGAATAAAATAAGGGTCTACATCGCTTAGCATAATCATACCGTCCATCCCAGATGCTTTTAACCGGATTCCTATCTCTGCTTTCTCAGGAAAACTCGTCGCAGCAATAATTCCGCCTTCAAAACCCTCATGTCGCAGCTGCCTCGCCAGGTACATTCCGCCCCCATGGCTAATCAGTACATCCGTCAATACCAAGTCATACGCCAAATGATTAGGCGCGTTCAAAAATTCCTCCGGGTTAGCATATCCATCAAATTCCCAATGAGATAAATTTTCGTTTTTCGCCATGCGCTCAAAATCTTCCCGTATGCCGTAATCTGTAATAATGGCAACTCGTAAGGTCCGTGGCAAAGAGAGTGAGGCGCTTTCCTTTTCCACCGAAGCGGGAGACCGTAAAAAGAAACGATTCGGCTCAAACGTCTGTGTGGCCTTTTCCAAAGAAGAAAGGATTTCCGATTCTAATGGTTCTAGTATTCCCGTAGCGCAACTTTGATAAAAGCGGGATAAACGTGTCAAATATGTTTCCGCTCGGGCTAATGTCTCGTCGGGGGTTTCAAAAAAAACTTGAGCTGCTCGCACCTCTTTTAAAGCGCTTAAAATATCGCGCTGATCATTAGCTATCTCAAATGGGCTAAGCAGACGGCTCTCTGTTGTTCCTTGATAGAAAATTTTTGTATTTAAGTCTTTAGCAAGTGAGTTTGTTTCTCGTAAAGTACTGCGATAGTGCTTAAGTATTTTCTCTTGCCGCGCTTGGCTGAAATGCCGCAAATCGTGTTGCAATATTTTAGAAGAAGTAGGGGTGAATGGTTTAAAACGATACTGTCTCATTTGTCGCGCCAACATCCGTTGCATGGACCATCCAAGAGAAGAATGTTCCCATACCTTTCCCACGTCCGCCCCTACTTTCCGCGGAAAATGTAAGTGCGCTTGGACAAGTAAAGAGGAACACAATAAACAAAGGATCGTTATTCCCTTTTTCATATTCACATTATGACAAAAAAATGCAACAACAGAAAGGGCCTTTTTGCCCATCACATGCTGGGTCTTTTGGGCAATAGAAATCAGCTATACAAGGCCCAAGTGTTGCCCGCAAGAACTAATCAATTTTTTCGCTTGTGCAGTATTTCCACAACCTGCTAATTTATCTATAATATAGGTAAGCGGCGTTGGCCGTACCAAAAAGGGGGCATTATGGAAATATCTGCTATCAATCAGCAAGTGCAACAAGAAAGTATTTTTCTGCAAGATTTAAAACGCGAAATCAGCAAGGTAATTGTGGGCCAGGAAGCATTACTCGAAAAAATGTTAGTGGCCTTGCTTGCTGACGGACACGTACTTATTGAAGGCGTGCCCGGCCTGGCTAAAACATTAGCTGTTAAGACCTTAGCGCAAGCCATCCACGCTCAATTTAACCGCATCCAATTTACGCCGGATTTACTTCCCGCGGATATTACCGGGACGTTAATCTTTAGTCCGAAAGAAGGGTCCTTCTTCCCCAAACGCGGGCCCGTGTTTGCCAACTTTGTACTGGCCGATGAAATCAACCGTTCCCCCGCCAAAGTGCAAAGCGCCCTTTTGGAAGCCATGCAAGAACGTCAAGTAACCATTGGCGACAACACATTCCGCCTCGACGACCCGTTCCTGGTGATGGCCACTCAGAACCCGATAGAGCAAGAAGGAACTTATGGTTTGCCAGAAGCAGAGCTAGACCGCTTCTTGCTAAAGGTACAAGTGCCATATCCGAGCCCTGTAGAAGAAGTTAACATCGTAAAAGCAGAAGGAAGAAGTTCTCTTTATCCTGTA
>CADBYN010000056.1 GCA_902798835.1 Candidatus Avelusimicrobium bubulum
TGCTTAACCATATTAAAGAAACTGGATTGTAAATATCCGTTTTTAGATTAACTGCAATCGTAAGTTGTGTAAAGTAAAAATACTTGACAGTTTTCCGAACTGTGATACAATAAAGAAAATTGAATACAAATACTTACGATGTCTTGTCAAAGACGTTTGCAGCAATCATGAATAGATGGACTATTGTCTGTCTTTTTGTGGTTGCTTTTTTTGATGCAATAATGACAAAATTTTAACATAGGAAGGAACAATGTATGAACCAAAAAAGTACGTGTTTTACTGTATTTGCGCCAAGATGCGCAGCAACGGCAGATACGCCGGCACCCGAAAGCCAAGCGCTTTGCCGCCGCGCAAGAACACTTTGCCTTTTTCGCTAGGCGGTACAATCAGCGTAAGGGCCCCGGGCCAAAACACCTGTGCCACGTGCAGCGCACCCGGGCTAAATTTCACCCATTGTTGCACGTGTAAAAAGTCCGAGGTTAACAGCTGCAACGGTTGCGAGGCGGGGCGTTTTTTCAACTCGTAAATGCGCGCGATGCTGGGCTCGCACAACGCACCCGTGCCGATTCCATAGACGGTATCGGTGGCAAAAACAGCTACTGCGCCGGCTGATAGATCGGCGGCCAGCTGCGCGATTTGCTCTTCGGTCAGTTGGTGGGCATTATAGATTTTCGTCTTCATCACTATCCTCCCGGGCATCGAAGCAATCTATAATCAGCACAAACTCGCCCTGTACTTTTTTTTGTTTACTAAATTGTTGCGCCAACTGCGTGGCTGTGCCGCGGGCGTATTCTTCATACACTTTGGAAAGCTCCCGCGCCGCTACGACGGGGATATCGGCCCCTAAGGTCTGCGCGATGAGTTCGAGCATTTTAATCACGCGGTAAGGCGACTCGTACACCACCAGCGGATGTTTGAGCGCGGCGGCCTGCGTTAAGAGCTTGGCGGCCTTGCCGGCTTTGCGTGGCAAAAACCCTAAAAACGTAAACGCTCCGCCCGTGAGCCCCGCCCCGGAAAGTGCACACGCCACGGCGCTGGGGCCGGGCAGTGCGGTTACGGGAACGTTGTGCTCGACGGCAGCTTTGACCAATTTCCACCCCGGGTCGGAAATGCACGGCGTGCCGCAATCACTCACCAACGCGCAATTTTTCCCGGCCTCAAGGGCTTGCAAACAACGCGCCACGCTGCGCTCGTCATTTTCGTTATAGCGGTAAAGCGGCTTGTGAATTTGAAAGTGTGTGAGCAAGGTTTGCGTGCGGCGGGTGTCTTCGCACAATACGGCATCGCACGCTTGGAGCACGTCGAGTGCGCGCAAGGTGATGTCGCGTAGATTGCCGATGGGCGTAGGCACAATATATAGCATAGTACCAGTATAGCAAATTAAACGCACCGCGTTGCGCAACCGGAAAATCAAAAATCTATAGAAATTTTTTCCACATCTTTTGCATATTTTTATAAAATATTTATCTGTTGCAACTTACATAAAACAGAGGTGAAAAGTTACAGAAAATGTCACGCATACTCAAAAAAATCAAACTCAATACGTTTGCTATGATTTTGGGCATTATCGTGGTCGTCACGGTAATGACCTGGGTTGTACCCAGCGGCAGTTATGACCGCGTAGAACACGACGGACGCATGATGGTTGTTTCCGGTACGTATCACGCGGTGGAACGTGCCCCACAAGGTATTTTTGATGTGCTCAAAGCCCCTATCCATGGCTTTGCCAACACGGCCGAAGTGATTGTGTTTTTACTCGTAATCGGCGGCGTGTTATGCGTAGTGGAAAAAACAGGCGCCATTACCGCCGGTATCGGCGCGGCCAGCCAGTTTTTCCAAAAAAATCCCAAGCTGCGTTTTCTGTTTATCCCGCTGGGGATTATTGTGTTTTCACTCTGCGGCGCCACCTTCGGCATGTGCGAAGAAGCGCTCATCTTTATCCCCATCTTTATCCCGCTGGCACTTTCGCTGGGGTATGACTCGGCACTGGGCACCGCGATTCCGTTTGTGGGCGCGGGGGTCGGGTTTGCCGCCGCGTTTACCAACCCGTTTACCGTCGGTATCGCGCAAGGAATTGCGCAAGTGCCGCTCTACTCGGGCCTTGGGTATCGCTTTTTGATTTGGGGCGTGTGCACCGCGGTCGTCATCACCTGGATGATGTGGTACGCGCACAAAGTCCGCAAAGATCCCACCGCCAGTTTAACCTACGAGTTTGACCAGGAAAAACGCAAAGAACTCAAACTAGAAAAAGAGCCCGCACGCATTACCCGTCGGCAGAAATGGGTGCTTTTGGCGTTTGGCTTGGGGTTAGTAGGATTGGTCATCGGTGTACTTAAACCGCAGATTTGCTCGTTTATTCACAACACCTGGGGCGTTGATTTGATGCAGATGCTCAACCTGGAAGAAGAAGGCTGGTACATTACCGAAATTGCCGCGCTATTTTTGGGCGTGGGATTTGCCTGCGGTATTTTGGGCAAGATGAGCATGCAACAATTTAGCGATGCGTTCTTTGACGGCGTGCGCAGCATGGCGGAAATTGCGATGTTACTTTGTTTTGCGCAAGCCATTGTGCTTATCGCCAACAACGGGCACATTTTAGATACGATGCTCGAGTGGATGAGCAGCGCGATTAAGCACCTGCACCCGATTTGTGCCTCGTGGGCAGCCATGATGCTCCAAACGGTCATCGACTTTTTCATCCCCTCCGGCTCGGGCAAGGCCGTGCTGACTATGCCGGTTTTGGCGCCGCTGGCCGACCTAATCGGCATTTCGCGCCAGACGATGGTGTTGGCGTTTCAGCTCGGCGGCAGCTGGCTTAATATCACCATGCCGACCGACCCGGTCACCATCGCGGCTATCGGCTTTGCGCGCATTAGTTTTGGCCGCTGGCTTAAGTGGATTTTGCCGCTCTTGGTGCTGATGTATCTGCTGAGTTTTGCGTTCTTAATTCCGCCGTACTTCAACGGCTGGTAAACGCAAGAAGTTTAGAAAATAAAACCCCCGGGCCCTGCAAACGGCAACCCGGGGATGTTTTTTGATAAAATAAATATATGCTACCCGAACTGAAAACCGTTACTTATTTCCAACCGCTCGATTGGGCGGTCTTTGCCGGCGTGCTCATCGTGACGGCCGCGGCGGCGGTGTACGGTTCGTGGCGCCTGAAGCAAAATAAAAACAAAACCCCCAATGCTCTGGACTACCTTTTAATGGGGCGGCAACTGACGCTGCCGCTATTTGTGGTCACCATGGTAGCCACGTGGTACGGCGGCATTTTTGCCGTCAACGAGATTACGTTTAACTACGGCATTTTCAACTTTGTTACGCAAGGGGTGTTTTGGTATGTGGCGTATTTGATTTTTGCGTTTTTTGTGGCCAAGCGTTTGGCGCGTTACTCATCGTACACGCTGCCCGATTTAACGCGGCAGATGTTCGGGGAAAAGTCAGCCAAAGTCAGCGCGGTGCTGACGTTTTGCTATATCGCTCCGGTGGCGTATGTGCTTTCCTTGGGGATGTTTTTGCACATGGTCTTTGGCCTGAGCGTACTAAGCGG
Source organism: Candidatus Avelusimicrobium bubulum (assembly GCA_902798835.1). Lineage (GTDB taxonomy): Bacteria > Elusimicrobiota > Elusimicrobia > Elusimicrobiales > Elusimicrobiaceae > Avelusimicrobium > Avelusimicrobium bubulum. Next base: position 3,551 of record CADBYN010000056.1, read on the forward strand.
GATGATTTGGGGAACGCTATTTGTGTGCTTGTACACGATGTGGGGCGGGTTGCGCTCGGTGGTATTTTCGGACCTGGTGCAATTTTTTGTGATGTGCAGCGCGGTGGCGATGGTGGTGGTATTCTCGGTATATAATTTTGGCGGGATGACGTTTTTGAAAACCAACTTGCCCGCCAGCCACTTTACCTTAACGGGCGGAAACTCGTGGCTCACAACACTGATTTGGGGATTTATCGCGCTTTCTACGCTAATCGACCCGAGTTTTTACCAGCGTTGTTTTGCAGCCAAATCCCCCGCGATTGTCAAAAAAGGGATTTTGATTTCCACCGTGATTTGGTTTTTGTTTGACTTCTGCACGACGGC
>CADBYN010000057.1 GCA_902798835.1 Candidatus Avelusimicrobium bubulum
AATTTAAGAAAGAAAAATTCCCCACGATCGGCCTAGAATACACGCAAGATAGCACCACGTACGATGCGATGAAACGCAAAGACGATAGCCAAACTTACGGGGCTACGTTAAATCACACGGCCGGCTCGTTTAAGAATATTCAAGCGGGATATCATTATACAACGTCTTCGGTGGATTATGACCGCATCCGCCATATTGAATCGAACGGTACGTACCACAATACCGATGAAGATACACAAAAAATGAATGCCAAGTTCACGTATCAGCCGAATAATAAATTTAGTTTTACCCCAAACTATAGTTTAACCAAAAGCACGGAAGACCGCACAGAGTATAAAGAAGTTTCCGATAAGTCTTGGCATTATCCCAAAGCGATGAATCAAAATACCGGGTTTAACAGTACCTGGAAAATTACAAAATGGCTGGCCCCGTCAATTAGCTATAATATTTCCACGCAGGAAAATAATAACCTGAGCGAAAAGACAAGCGTGCTGGACCGCAATAAAAAATTTGGCATTGGGGATGTAAAAACGATCAACCGCAGTTCGGACGGCGGTGTGACACTTACCTTAAGCGGCAACGAAATTTTACCGCAAAATAAGTTGTTTAGCACGCTGGTTGTCTCATCGAGTTATCGTATACAAGATGCCGACACATGGGATGATGTGGACAGTGGGTTTGATTCACGCAAAGAATTGTGGATCCGTAACCGTTCTTTGAAGGATGTGGGCTCTTTTGGATATCGCCGCAGTATGACCTTGCGTGATACGTTCTTGTCCACCCAACGTTGGAGCCCGCTTTCTAAGTATCATTTGACCGGCCCGTTAGCGCCGTTGCAGACCGTAACGATTATCAACAATTTTTCCAAAACGCTCCAAAGCAACGAACAAACCGGCACGCAGTACGATTCCACCAGCATGACCTTGCCGGACGTCACCGTTTCTATCTCGGACCTGGAAAAGTTCTTTTATGGCGGACGATGGATTAGCACCTCTAACTTGAAGCTGCGCTATAGCCAGGTAAAGCAAACGAACATAGATATTGATGAGCAAAAGAACACGCAATACGGCGCAGACTTGCGCTTTATGCTCTTTAATTCTTTTGATACGGTACTTGCCTATTCCCGTCACGAAACCGAAAAATGGGATTTGCGTAGAAATTATAGCTCCGAACGTATTTTAGATGACGATATTTCGGCGCAGACTTCTTTCTATGTGGGCTCATTGCGCATTACGCCCAAAGTTCTCTATAACACGCACGATAAATGGTTGGTTTTGGGGCGCATTAGCGAAAGTTATACGCAATGGGTTCCCAGCCTTAATTTGCGGTGGGACTTTAACCTCCCGCGCGGATTTAAATTGCCGTTCCTCAACCGGGTTTATCGTACCACTAACCGTGTGATTTGGAACACTACTTTTACGTATACAGATAAAAAATCACCGGTAGAAGTAAGAGATAATTACCATTTGTTTGATGCTACCAGTTCGTTAGATTACGAAATGTCTCAAAATTTACGCTTAACGCTTAGCGGCGGAGTGTCCGTGATGGATCACGCTTATGTAGAAAACGAAGACTATACCGCCTATCACGCTGCTGCCAATGTCACCGTTCAATTTTAAAACTCAAGCACTGAAAACGGGAAAATATCTTTTGCATATTTTGTTCCCGCGCACGTGTTTTTCATGCAACAAAGATTTGCCGTACGATGCAAAAGCTCCGCTATGTGTTTCGTGCGAAAACGGCCTAACGCTTCCCGGCCCGCTGATTTGTGCGCGGTGCGGTGTGGTATTAAAATCGGGTGGGGCGCATTGTTTCCATTGTCGAGGGAGTAAAGAAGATACATTCAAGTGCAAAATAATTCGCTCAGCCTGTAATTTTAACGAATTTTCCCGCGGGCTGGTGCATGCGCTTAAGTATCAAGGGGCCGACTATGTAGCTTCGTACATGGGCGAATTTATGGCCCGGCGGTTTTCTATGTTTACAGAGTTGGCGGGTGCGAATTTGGTAATTCCAGTACCCTTATACAAAGCGCGTCTGAAAAAACGCGGATACAATCAGAGTGAACTTTTGGCACGTGCATTTTGCAAAGCAACGGGGCTGGCGTTGGATATCACTTCCTTAGTGCGTGTGCGCGATACACAAAGCCAAACGCATCTGGGGCGCAAAGAACGCCAGGAAAATATGGCGGATGCTTTTGCGGTAAATAACCCGCAAGCCGTCAAAGGCAAAACCGTTTTACTCATGGATGACGTGGCCACTACCGGCGCCACTTTGGAAGCTTGCGCGCAAGCCTTGCGCAAAGCCGGAGCCAAGCGCGTAATGGCCTTTACCTTTGCGCGGGAAAGTTAAATTACATCGTTGGTGCGCAGGCTGTAATGCGTACCGCCTTTACCTATAATAATATGGTCATGCACGCGGATGCTAAAAAGAGCCGCGGCATTGATGACATCTTGCGTAAGGGCAATATCTTCTTTAGACGGCGAGGCATCCCCCGACGGATGATTGTGTACTAAAATAAGCGCGGCAGCTTGTGCTTTTAGGGCACACTCCACAATTTTTCGCGGGGAAATCGTAACTTGATCTAGCAGCCCTGTAGCTACAATTTCGGTACCGATAACCGTGTTACGCACGGAAAGAAAAATCAGTTCCAAACACTCCTCGGTTTTGTCAGCCAGCGAAGCTTTACAATAATCAATCACTTGCTGGGGCGAGCGGATTGCTGTTTTCTGCTGAACTTGATTAAGCGAATACACTTTAAACACGGCGCGGATGAGTTTTAAAAATTGGGCAGCATGTTCACCGATGCCTTCTACTTCGCGCAATTGTTTTTCTTCGGCATCTAACACGCCGGCCAAAGAGCCAAATTTTTTAAGTAATGCCCAGGCCAAGGGTTTAGTATCTCTGCGCGGAATAGCATAAGTGAGCAACATTTCCAATACTTCATGCGGCAGGAAAGAGTCTAAACCGTGTTCGGCCAGTTTTTGACGCAAGCGTTCGCGGTGCCCGACAAAGGAAGGTTTGGCTTGTTTCGTCATATTTTCTATTATACTGTTTTTAATGCTACAATAGGTATAGTTAGATTTGAGGAGTGAGTATGCAAAAAATAATTGTAATTGGCGGCGGTCCGGCGGGTTATCCGGCCGCGTTAGAAGCGGCACGTTTGGGGGCGCAAGTCACGTTAATTGAAAAAAATAAGTTGGGTGGGGTGTGCCTTAATTGTGGGTGTATTCCGTCTAAATCTTTATTAGATGCGGCCCACAAATTTGCGCTGCTTCCCACGTTAGCGGCGTGGAGCCAAGACGGGGCTTCAACCCTAGCCGCGCAGTTATTTGCTCAAAAAGATTGGTCCAAAATTCAAGCCCGCCAGCAAAAAGCCACGGCCAAGCTCGTTCAGGGTATTTCGTTTTTGCTTAAAAAAGCCGGTGTAACGGTGCTAGCCGGAACAGCTAGTTTTATCGACGAGCATACCGTGTCTGTGCAAACGTCCCAAGGCACGCAAACCGTACAGGCCGACGGCATTATTTTGGCAACCGGTTCACAGGCGTTTTTCCCGGCTCCGTTTGATAAAATTAAAGACCGAATTTACGATAACGCGAACCTGTTTTCTATGCCCGCGTTGCCTAAGAGTATGGCGATTGTGGGCGGGGGAGTAATTGGATGTGAAATGGCCGATTTCTTAAGTGCGTTGCAGCCGCGCCTCTTGCCTTTGGAAGATGAAACCGCTTCGCGTACCCTCACGCAGGCGTTTACCAAGCGCGGGATCAAACTGCACTTGGGGACATCTGCCACGCAAGCCGTAGAGGAGAACGGACAATGGGTGCTTACTTTTTCGAGCGGAGAGCAAATCCGTGCCGAAAAGATTTTAGCCGCTATTGGTCGCGCGGTAGATTTAACAGAGCTACATTTGGAAAACATTGGCGTAACGTGGACGCGCAAAGGCGTGCAAGTAAACCCGCAAACGTTACAACTTAAAAACAATATTTATGCCGCGGGGGATGTAACCGGCCTTTGTCAGTTGGCTCACGCCGCCACCCGCCAAGGGGAAGTGGCCGCGCGCAATTTATGCGGACAATCGGCGGCGTATCATAATGAATCTGTCCCGCGTGCTATCTATACCAGCCCGGAGATTGCTTGCGTGGGCCTTACACGCGCGCAAGCACAAGCGCAAGGCATCGAAGTCAAAGTGCATAAATCGTTTATGTTGGCTAACGGTCGTGCCGTAGCGCAAGAGCAAACGGAAGGATATGCCGAACTTTTAACCGATTCTACGGGCAAAATTTTAGGGGCTACGCTGGTAGGTGCCAACGCGGCAGAACTTATCCATATTATAAGTGTAGCGCTGCAGGCCGGGTTTACACTTGCCCAACTGCAAGAAGTAATTTTTGCACATCCTACATTGGCCGAAGCAGTTGCCGAGGCGGCACGTCAATGACCGATTTTTGCGTTGTGTTAGTTCGTCCGCGCGACCCCAATAATATTGGCGCCTGTGCGCGTGCCATGGCTAATTTCGGCCTGAGTGATTTGCGGGTAGTGGAACCTTTCCCGCCCGTCTGGCGCGAGGCCACCAGCGCCGTGGGTGCCACGGACATTATGCAAAAAGCCGCCCAACTGAGCAGCTTGGATGAGGCACTCAAAGATACTACGTTTTCTTTGGCGGCTACCGCGCTACGCAACCGTGGCGTAGTGCAAGAAGTAATTACGCTGCCGCACTTAAATGAACGTCTTAAAGAACTACCCACGCAAAAAGTGGCGCTGGTATTTGGCAACGAAAAAACGGGCCTTTCCAACGAAGATATTGAACGTTGTGATGCAATTTTGAACATTCCCACGGTGGCCAAGCAACCTTCTATCAATTTGGCGCAAGCAGTTATTTTAACGTGTTATGAACTCTCGCGTCGTACGGATTTTGCGCCGCTTCGCACGGTAAACGCGCCCAACGATCAGCCCACTGATCAGCAACGCGAAATGTTTTTAAGCGCGGTGGAGCAATTGTGCGAAAAAACGGATTTGCGTAATGACTTATCCCTCACGCAACGTAAAGCCTTTTTGCGCCATGCCCTGGCGCGCCAACCGCTTTCTACGGTGCAGTTGTTCTTTCTAAAAACATTGGTGGACCGCCTTAACCAGCGATTGTAGGATACAGTTTTTGGGTATAACAAAAACGTCCGTAAAATTTGTTAGAATATAACAAGGAGTAAGGGGGAATCAGTGTATAACATCCTGGTCATCAATCCGGGGTCCACTTCGGACGATATCGGTTACTACCGCGGCGACAAAGCCGTGTTTGAAGTGACTATGCGCTACTCCATTAACGACTTAGAGCCCTACGAAGGCCAAAACGTTACTGCTCAGCTGCCCCTTCGCCGCAAACTCATTTTAGATTACCTCTTAGATCACAAAATTCCGTTAAAAGAAATTGACGCGGTTATCGGACGCGGCGGGTTGTTGCACGCCTTAGAAGGCGGCGTGTATGCGGTAAATACCAAAATGATCCAAGATTTGACCATTGGCAAATACGGCAATCACGCCAGCAACTTGGGGGGGATTTTAGCCAAAGATATTGCCAAATATGCCGGTTGCCCCAGTTTTATTGCCAACCCGGTTATCGTCGATGAGTTAGAGCCTGTAGCGCGTTTGTCCGGCATGCCGGAAAATCCGCGCATTTCCATTTTTCATGCGCTTAGTCAAAAACGCGTGGCACGTCTTATTGCTGAAAAGCGCGGTAAAACCTATGAAGAAGTAAACTGCATTGTGTGTCATGGCGGGGGCGGTGTTTCTGTGGGAGCGCATCGCAAAGGGCAAGGTCAACGTACAGATCGACCGGACTGCGAAGACGACGAAGGATATCATCAAGGAAAACGTCTTTACATATTTCAACCTGATCTTTCTGATCATCAGCATTCTCCTGATCGCGGCGGGGGCTTTCAACAGCCTGACTTTTCTGCCCGTCGTCATTGCGAACATGCTGATCGGTATCTTCCAGGAACTTCATGCCAAAAAAGTGCTGGATGGACTGAGTATCCTTCATGAGCCCAATGCGACTGCCATCCGTGACGGAACAAAGACGAAGGTGGCGATCGACAAGCTGGTACTGGACGACGTCATCGTGCTCGAAGCGGGCAACCAGATCCCGGCGGATGCGGTCATTCTGGACGGCGAAGTCGCCGTCAATGAGGCGCTGCTTACCGGTGAGGCGGACGAGATCGTCAAGGGTAGCGGCGACAAGCTTATGTCGGGCAGTTTTGTCGCTTCCGGCCGGTGCACGGCGAGGCTGACAAAGGTCGGCAAGGATTCCTATATCTCCAAATTGATGCTCAAGGCGAGGAAGATGCCCGTCGGAGAGCAGTCCGAGATGGTCCGCTCGATCAACCGGATCGTCATTGCGGCCGGTATCCTGATCATCCCGATCGGACTGACCCTGTTTATACAGAGCTATATGACGCAGGGAAACAGTTTCAGCGACAGTGTAGTCGGTATGGTCGCGGCTGTCATCGGAATGATCCCGGAGGGCCTGTACCTCCTGGTGAGCGTAACACTGGCGACCAGTACGGTGATGCTTGCAAGGCGCAAGGTCATGCTCCACGACATGAAGAGCGTGGAGACTTTGGCGCGCGTCGATACGCTTTGCGTTGACAAGACAGGAACGATCACGGATAACAGCATGCTCGTGGCGGATGCTGTTCCGGCGCAGCGTTTTACGGATGACCAGCTGCGCCGCTACAAGGCGCTTGTCGGAGAGTATCTGGAAGCGCTGCCGGATGACAACATCACGATGAGGGCGATGCGCGAGTACTTCCGGGGAAGAGGGAGCCGTCAGCCGGTCTCTATCTTTCCTTTCAGTTCCAAGCACAAGTACAGCAGCGTGCAGTTTA
>CADBYN010000058.1 GCA_902798835.1 Candidatus Avelusimicrobium bubulum
ATTCCGCCTCCAAGCTAGATTCCATATTTTTGAAAAAATCTTCCGGACCGTACGGCCAATATACAGCGCCGTCAATGGTACCGCGGTCGCACACCATTACGTTCGCATCCGAAGTTTTTTCGGCTAGTTCTTCGAGCTGTTTGACCGTATAATAAATGATTTTTTGCGCGTGCACGATGTGAATAGGGCTATTATCCGTGCGCGGGAATCCACCGCTGTAGATGAGCGTGGCAGCCTCTTGCACCAGGGCAATTTTCTTGCCGAAGGTTTCTTTTAAAATAGACAGCGCGGTTGTTTTCCCGCCGCTAGGTCCACCTGTTAAAACGATTTTTTTCATAGTTTTATCCTCTAATAATTTTTTCTACAAAATTTTTAATAATTTCCGCTTTTTCAAAGAAATGTTCTTTACCTTCCACGATCAAACGGTTGGGGTGGCCTTCCCAAATTTTCATAATTTTCTCATCAATCTTAAACGCTTCGTCTAAACTTTCCGTACGCACGTGCGTAGATTGATAAAATGCCGGGTTGGTGGGCGGCGAGAGGTGCAAGACCGCATCGTAGCGCGCCATTTCGGCCTCGAGCGTGGTGTTCATGGTTTTAAAGAAATCATCCACACCGCCGGGCCAATATACCGCAGCGTCCACCGTTCCGCGGTCACACACAATTAAATCCGCGTGCGAATATTCTTCGGCCAGGGCTTCCATCTCGCGCGTGGTAACAAAAATAATTTTTTGGGCCGCCTCAATATGCGGGCGACTATTATCCGTACGAGGAAAACCACCGCTAAAAATAAGCGTGGCGGCTTCGCGTACTACTTCTACTTGCGGACCAAACGTTTCTTTCAAAATCGTCAAGGCCGTTGTTTTACCGCTGTTAGGTCCACCGGTAAGAGCGATCTTTTTAGCGTGTTTCATTTATCCTCCGTGACAATGGTTTGCTTGTCCGCTTGTTTGGCGGCATTTAATTCTTTCAAATAGAGCTTTACCAACTCATCAAATTCGGCGCGTTTTTCTGCCGGCACATCGCGCACGGCTGAATTACGGTTACGCATTTTTAAAAAGTCCAAAAATTTCTCTTTCTCTTTGATGCGAAAATCCAAATGCGGCCCCGTGGCTATCCCGGTGCTGCCTACATAACCTACGGTAGCCCCTTGTTTAATTTTAGCACCCACTTTGACGTTTTTACCAAAACTTTTTAAGTGCCCGTACATGGTAGTGTAATTGTTGGCATGGCGGATTTCCACAAAATTGCCAAAGCCCCCCTTCCATCCTACAAAGCGAATAGTTCCATCGGCCACCGCCTGTACGGGCGTTCCCGTAGGGGCCGCGTAATCAATCCCCAAATGCGGGCGGCGGATTTTCAAAATAGGATGCAAACGGGAAGGATTAAAATGCGAAGAAATACGGTATCCCCTAAAACTAATAGGAGATTTTAAGAACATTTTTTTGCTGACTTTACCCGTTTCATCATAGAAATCATCTTCAAAGTAAAAAGCGTATGTGGGTTTCGACTCATTTACGTTTTTGTACGAAGCCGCCAACAAATCCTGGCTGACAATTTCGCCGGACGGAACAAAATTTTCTTCCCATAAGGCCGTATATTCATCCCCATTACGCGTGTCGGTATTGAAATCTACCGTCCATGAGAAAGCATCCGTAAAATCTAAAATCAGCGGCACCTGGAGTCCATCGGCTACCATGGTTTGAAATAGCGAGCTATGAATCGTTCCCGCGGCGGTTTTAATGCGGGTATTGATTTCCACTTCACTCACGCCCGCCACCAAATAATCGTCTACGTTGGCTACATAATAACGCTTAAAACCTTGTTTAAGTAGCAATAGAATAAAATGCCCATCTTCTACGGAAAGCGTATATTGATCGCTATTTTGCAGACGACGCGTATTGACCACGCTGGAAAGTTTGGCCACAATTTGTACTACATCTTGGCGTGAAAGGCCCGACTCTACCAATGCGTTGTAGATCGGTTTTTCCCGGATGGTGTATTCCGCTACGGGAATATCGCGTTGGCTTTTCAAGAGGGCTTGCTCTTGCATTTGGCGCTCCTTGGTTACGCGCAAAGCCACCCACGTACAACCGATAATAACCGCCAACACCACGAGATAGAATACAATATCGTGATACCGCAAATAATGACGTTGCAAAAAGGCCAAAAATCTTTCTTTCATAACATGTAAAGGGGCGCAAAGCCCGCCCCTTTAGCTTAATTCTCTTTTAAGAACGAACAAAGTGCAATCGCGTTCAACTTTACTTTCGGGTCATCGGCGCGGGAAGGCAAGATGACCGGAATCTTCGGTCCTACGAGCACAGCCGCCGCTTCCATTTCGGCACCAAAGAACGCAAGTGCTTTGTAGAGCGGGTTACCCGCATCCAGGTCCGGCAACATTAAAATGTCGGCATCTCCGGCCACTTGTTTACCCTGAATGCCTTTTTCAGCGGCACGTTCGGGCGACATAGAAATATAGAAATCATACGGGCCTTCTACTACACATCCCGTGATTTTCCCTTCTTTGTTCATTTGCTCTAACGCCGCGGCATCTACGGTGCTGGGGATTTTTTCGTTCACTTTTTCCACCGGGCACACGCAGGCTACTTTCGGGTTTTCCAAGCCGAGTTTGTGCATGGTGTTCACCGCATTTTGGATGATTTTGACTTTTTGTTCGAGCGTCGGGGCAATCACTACGGCCGAGTCGGTCACGGCAAAGGGTTTTTTGTATTTGGGCGTGCTAAAAAGCACAAAGTGCGACAGGAGCGCCCCTTCCGGCACGAGGTGAGCTTCTTTATTCAAAATGGCTTTCATGTAATACTTGGTATCTACAAGGCCTTTGATTAAAAAGTCACCTTTGCCGGCTAAAATCTGGTCAACGGCCAATTTGCACATGGTGGGAACATCTTCGCAATCAATAAATTCAAATTTCGATTCGTTGAGTCCTACACTTTTGACCATTTCTTTTACAGCGGCCAACGGCCCAATCAAAATACCATGGGAAATAAGCCCGTTGTCATCTGCCATTTTGATAGCGGTAAGTGCTTCCTTGTTGTTTGCACCGGGAACAACTACACGGTTTGTCTTCCCCTTTACCTGGTTAATTAAATCTGCAAAACTACTAAATTTCATACGATCATCTCCTTAAGTTATAATTAAAATCAGTTGTATTGTTTTACAATGCCCGGGTTATCTAGCGCCCGCGTGGCCGCGACGCGCAGGGCATCTTTTTCTTCGCTGCCCGGGAACACGTACATCGGGGCAATCCACCCCACGTACTGCCCAATTCGCTGTGGAATATATTTGCTATGCATCAGCCCGCCTGTGAGCGCAATAAAATCTACTTTGCCTTCCAAGACCACCGCCATTTCGCCAATCGCTTTAGAAAGTTGATAAATAAGTGCTTCCAGCGCCAACTTGGCGTCATCACGCGAACAAGTAATTAAACTGCCCGGGCGTTTTTTGCCGGTAGCGATAAATTCT
>CADBYN010000059.1 GCA_902798835.1 Candidatus Avelusimicrobium bubulum
GACTGGCAGCCACCCAATATATATACTCCCCAGTAAATAATTTACTGAGGAGTAGAAACTATTAGTCCTTGTAGGGAGGATCTAATTGTTAACGCCGTCCCGGTCTATGTGGGTTATGTGGCCGATATCCGGGGTGCCCGCCGGGTCTATGTCCCGGGCGAGGTTTGAAAGCAATCGGACCCATGGGGCGGTGATGATGACGTGGAGCCGATACAAATACAGGGCGGGAATAACTTTCTACCACTACGGTCGATGTAGGAACTAATGCCTCTGTATAAATATTCCCGTCGGGTGTAATGGTGGCCATACAACCGCCTGTAAGTCCGGCCAACAACAAAATTGTCATTATTTTCAGTTTCATAGTTATACCCTCCTTAAGGATAAAACACATAGATTTCTCATTTTATTGCACTGCAGTACTGCGTTTGCTTTTTATATAATGTAGATATGAACTTAAAACTACGTGCCGCAATAGATAAGATCAAAGATATTATTCATGTTTCCCTAAGGAAATATGCCGTGTTTTTGTTGCATTTAACTCCGCACCAAAACGTGGCGCAAACGGTGCTTGTATATACGCTACTGGGATGGATTGTGCTTTCTTTGCCGTTTATGACGCGCGGCGGTGTGGGGTTTTTAGATAATTTATTTACATCTGCAGCGGCCGTTTCTACGGCGGGTTTGCAGACAGTCAACTTTGCGGATTCTTATACTTTTCTAGGCAAATTAGTAGTGCTTATTTTGATTCAAATCGGGGGGGTGGGATACATGACGTTCTCATCATTTGTGTTTTTATCTCTCTCTCAAAAGCACCGCTTGCGCAAAAGCCAAGAACATGCCCTCTCTGCTGAAGTAACGTTGCCCAATACGCTTAAACTGTCCGACTTTTTATGGGCGGCCATTGTGTTTACGATTATTGCCGAAAGCATTGGCACAGTATTTTTGTTTAATTATTTCCGTCACCATGACTATTCCATTTTACAGGCGGCTTGGTATAGTATTTTCCATAGTATCAGTGCCTTTTGTACGGCGGGATATACGTTGTGGAATAATAGCCTGGTAAATTTTTCAGACAGTAAAACCATTAACATTGTGATGTCGTTATTGGCGTTGGCTGGCTCGATGGGATTTATCGTCGTGGCTGATTTATTCAATTTCATCCGCCGCAAGACCAAAGAAATCTCATTTACTACTAAAATTATTGTGTTGACCACGGCTTGTATACTTGCCTTTGGTACGTTTATGTTGTTTGTAACGACTCCGTCACTCAGCCTAGCCGAAGCCTTTTTCCAAGCGATGGGTGCTTCTACCACGGTGGGATTTAATACGGCGGATATCAGTTCGTTATCGTCTTGTTCCGTGCTGATTTTGCTTCTCATTATGAGCATTGGCGGGTCTCCTTCCGGTACGGCGGGTGGAGTGAAAACGACCGTTTTTGCTAGTATCGTAGCTATTGTCTACAGTCGCTTACGGTTCAATCCGCTCGTTACGTTTTTGTCGCACCGCATCCCGGTACAGCGTCTATACGCCGCTACTTCCACTGTAGTGCTTTACGGGGTGTTTTTATTCGTGAGCGTATTTTTGCTGACATGGACGGAAGAAATGCCTTTTTTGAACTTGCTTTTTGAAGCAACGGCCGCATTAAGCACGGCTGGCTTTTCTATGGCAGCTACCACACAACTTTCCACACTAGGCAAACTTATTATTATTGCTACCATGCTGGTTGGACGTATCGGTGTAGTTACCTTTAGTATGGCGCTGCTTTCTTCGGATGAAGAAAACGAAAAACCGAAAGTGGTATCTCAAGAAGACGTAGCGGTGTAATCTATGAAATTTTACGTCATTAGTTTAGGCTGCCCCAAAAATTTAACTAATAGCGAGGAGTTTTCTGCTCGGTTAATTGCCAAAGGGCATAAAATGGTCTTTGCCCCGCAAGAAGCAGATGAGATTATTGTTAACACTTGCGGTTTTATTGCCTCGGCTGTCAAAGAAGCCAAAGAAGAAATCCGCTACGCACTTGAATTAAAAGCCAAAGGTATTGTTAAACGGGTTGCTGTTACGGGTTGTTTGGTGGAACGCTTTAAAGAGCAAGTAGCCAAAGAATTTCCGCAGATAGATACCGTGTTTTCGATCGCCGCGCAAGATGCCACAGAAACAATTTTGAAGAAAAAAGGCACTATTTTAGAGCCGTTGCCGTCTTCGTTATACCTGCCCGAATACAAAATGAGTCTTACCGCGCCGCACACGGCGTATTTGAAAGTGGCCGACGGGTGCAATAACCGTTGTGCATACTGCACAATTCCGTTTATCCGCGGGCGGTATCGCTCTAAACCCATGGCGGATGTGGTGCGCGAAGCCAAACTGATGATTGAGAACGGCGTGCAAGAAATTTCGTTAATCGCGCAGGATACTACGTCGTACGGGATGGACTTGTACGGCAGGCCGCACTTGCTGGAGCTACTTGAAAAGCTGCTCAAATTAAAAGGCCTGGGGCGCTTGCGCATTATGTATGGATACCCGCACCGCGTAACAAAGGAAATCGCGCGTTTAATGGCCGGTACTGACAAAATTTTCCACTATATTGATATTCCGTTGCAGCATATTGCGGACCCGGTGCTCAAGCGTATGAACCGCCATTGCGACGGCGCACAAATTCGCCGTACGCTGGATATGCTCAAAACCGAAGTGCCGGATATTTCGCTGCGTACCAATTTTATTGTAGGGTCTCCCGAAGAAACAAAGAAAGATTTCAACGAAC
>CADBYN010000060.1 GCA_902798835.1 Candidatus Avelusimicrobium bubulum
CAGGCGGGCGTACCAGTCGGCATACTGTTTTCTGTACGGCGTGATCCTGCTGTTCTGCCGGATCCTCTCTTCGATTTTTCCCGCGCCGCCTTCGATCATTTCTTCAAATACGTTCCGACCGAGCAGTTTCTGACCCCACAGGATCTGCAGTTCCCTTTTCTGCAGCCGGATGTGCTCCAGACTGTTTTTCAATGTCCGGACATACACCGGATCCGTGCGGATGTCCAGATCAAGAAAATCCACCTCCAGATTTTCCCTGCCTGTAGAATGCTCCAGCAGAAAATCAATCGCTTTCTTCCCTGCGTGACATTTCGCTTATTGATACACCCCCCCGCGGACGTACCCCCATTAAAACCGTGGTAACCGCGTGGAATGACGAATTAGCCGCCGCCGCTATTAACCAAGAATTGGCCCGCAATGGGCAAGTGTACTATGTGTATAACAGCGTGCGCGATATGCAGGAGCGATTGGCCTTTCTGCGTAAACTGGTTCCGCAAGCACGTATTTGCATGGCGCACGGGCAAATGAACGAGAAAGAACTGGAACAAACGCTTTGGGATTTTAACCAAAAAAAATATGACGTACTGCTAGCCTCTACCATTATAGAATCTGGCATAGACATCAGCAACGCCAATACCCTTATTGTAGAAGATGCCCAAAATTTCGGGCTCGCGCAACTGTATCAATTACGCGGGCGCATTGGACGTGCCGACCAAAAAGCCTATTGCTATCTGTTCCACCCGGATTGGTTATTTAAGAAACACGAGGAAGATGACACTTCCTACGCCCAACTGGCGGCCGTACGCTGGAATCCGCGCCCCGCCAAAGACCCCACCGCCGAGGCTAAAGAACGTTTGGCGGCGCTGATGGAATTTGGGGAACTGGGCAGTGGGTTTCGTTTGGCACTGCGCGATATGGAAATCCGCGGCGCCGGGGAATTATTAGGCCTTAAACAACACGGCTACGTTAACGAAGTGGGCCTTACCTTATATTGTGATTTGGTAGCCGCCGAGGTTAAAAAACTAAAAGGACAACCCGTGCAACGCAAACTGCAAGCCAAGGTCAATTTGCCGCTGGCCGCTTATATCCCGCCCGATTATTTGCCTGACGAAGCCGAACGCTTAAAAGTGTATAAAGAACTCATGAGTGCGGACCGGGCGCAAACACAAGCCATTTTAATGCGTTTAGCGCAACAATGCGGCCCCGCCCCCGAGGAACTGTCTCATTTGGTAGAAATTATCTCCTTGGCCAACCAAGCCGGCGCCTTAGGCATTTACGCGCTGGATTGGATGGACCCAGCCCTGGAGTTTCAATTTACCAAACAAACTCACCTGCCCGAGCAGTTACCTGAAAAACTGTTTGCGCAGTACGGGGCTGACAACGTACAATTTTTGCAATCAAAAAACGGATACGGGTTACGTATTAACTGTCCCGCTAAAACGCGGCCTCTCGCGTTTGCCCAAGAGGCGCTGCTGTTTTTCCATCGCTTATTATCCACTCAAAAATGATATAGTATATATATGAAGTATTTTACTGTACTGTTAGGGATGATTTGTTTGAGTATGGCGGCTTGTAAAAAGCAAGACCAGCCAACCCATCCGGCCCCGGTACACTCCCGAGCGGATATTTCCATTACCCAGCAGGATATGCAGCACGCGCTAAGTCTGTTGGACGAAAAAGACCAACAGTTTGCCCAAACTTCTTTTGGCAAGCAAAATCTATTACAAATTTTACTGCGTGAAAAATTGATTTTACAAGATGCACGCGACACCGGATTCACCCACGACAAAGATTATCAGGAGGCGCTGAAACAAAAACGCGCCCAGTTAGATAGCATCTACGAGCAATTTGCCCAAGAAGCGTTGATTCGCACCTGGTATGAAAAAAACGGGAAGGAATTGGAACCTTCCGAACAAGAAATTAAAGCCTACTATAAAAAATATCCCTATGAAATGACCATTAAGCAAATCATTATGGATAACGCGCAAACGGCCGACCAAACACTACGCATCTTAAAAGGATCCCCCGCCCGGTGGAAGGAAATGTCGCGCCAGCATAATATCGCGCCCGCGTCTTTGCAAACGCTTACTTTTATGCCCGGGGAATATTTAGATAATTTAGAAGCCGTAGCGGCCAACTCTCCCACCGGTAAAGTGCAAGGCTTCTTCAAAACTCC
The DNA here is from genome assembly GCA_902798835.1 of Candidatus Avelusimicrobium bubulum. GTDB lineage: Bacteria > Elusimicrobiota > Elusimicrobia > Elusimicrobiales > Elusimicrobiaceae > Avelusimicrobium > Avelusimicrobium bubulum. Next base: position 2,177 of record CADBYN010000060.1, read on the forward strand.
GCAAGGATTTCATATAATAATGAAAACAGGGGAAAACCGGCTTAGTTTGGAACAAGCCACCCCACGTATCAAACAGATTCTTCAAAATCAGCATTTGGACGAACTGTTGGATACCTTGAAACAACAATACGAGGTTAACATTTATGAAGAAAACAAATAGTATCTTAGCTGCGTTATTGCTGGCGGCATGCTGTGTAAGTGCCCAAGCCAAAGTAATGGAATCTTCCGTGGCTACCGTCAATGGCAAACCGATCCTAGCCTCTGAATATGATTCCTATTTGCAAAGCGTGGTAGAACAGTACGAAGCCACCGCTCCCCAAGTGCTAGAACGCCCTTATGCCAAAGATATT
>CADBYN010000061.1 GCA_902798835.1 Candidatus Avelusimicrobium bubulum
CTCTTAGTTCATCACGCATTCCTTCCCGTTCCGTTTTTCCTCTGGGAGTTTGACGTTCCATGCGCTCTCGCTCCCTTTTTACTTTTTCTACTTTTTCTATTTTGCCGCCTTTCTTGCCGCCTTTGGGGCGTTTAGGACCTTTGCCAGCGTCGGCCGAGCTAAACGCGAATAATAGGCAGAACATTGCTATGAGTACTTTTTTCATGTTCTTTATCTCCTTTATGATAATGGTACAGACTGCTACACTATCAGTCTAAAAGAATATTTGCAGATAATACCAGGGTCCTTAGGCCCATATTTTGCCAGTATTTGGACCCAGGCTAAGAGAGGACTTTTGGCCCTTACTAAAAATGTCCGATCGGGGGCTTAACGCTTACGCCCTCTTTGAAACCAGCGTTGTTTAAGAGAAGATTTAGCGGGTGCGTTTTCCACTTTGGTGTAGAAAGACAAGATGTCTTTTTTGACTAGATTGCCGCTACCCAGCAAGGGATTATACATTACATATTCCTCTTGCGGGTTTAATAGCCGGGGAAGTACGGCTCGTTGGGGATGATAGGAAATTCCCGGCGGCAGTTCGTAAAGCACCAGTTCATCCCCCAGAACGGACTTATATGCTTGGCCGCCCCGGTTGCCATAGAATTTGACTACGTCGCTGATTAAATCTTCGGAGTTAGTATAGAGCGTTTTGCCGCCCATTTCTTTCCAGCCAGCGGGCACCTCAACGGGCTGAGGCTTGGATTGTTCGCGCAGTTTCTCGGCGTACGCCGTAAACTGCTCCAAGCGTTCTTTAAGCGACGTTTTTGTTTCTTCTTTGAGCACTTTTGAATAGGTGGGATGTTCGGGAAATTCTACATGCGCATAATCAAATTTTTGCTTTTTGCCCATGCTTGACAGAACGGACTCCGCTTTTCTATCCGCGCGGATTTGCGCTTCGTATGTTCTTTCACGCACCAGACGCGGATATTGTTTCTCAATTCTTCGCAGCAGGGGCGTCTTTCTTGAAAATTTTGCGCGTTTTAACTTGACGGCACCCAACGAGCTGACCGCTCCAACTATAACGGCAAATACGCTAATTCCCGCGATCCATTTTTTCATAAATAACTTACGCTAACGGTTTAATTACTGGGCGTCCACCTGTTGCCACGCTTCCACTTCCGCCTCATTGATGCGGTCCATTTCATCCATGTGCCGGTTCCATTCGGGTTGATGCTCGTACTGGGCGTGCGTATCCCCGTTGATACGGCGGTTTAATATATCCGTTTCAATAGTGCGGTGGTGTTGGATTTCCTCTTTGCGTAAGCCGTCGTAATACTCAACAATTGTTTGGAATTCGGGCTGGGTATGTTGCTTACGCAACTGCGTGACCTGCGCTTGCAATTTCTCGCTAAATTGATCCCGTTTGTAACGCATAAAAGAAACTTCTACTTCTTCACGAATGAGGATATTGGGATCATTCTCTCTTTCGCTGCGTTCTTTGGCAAGCTCGTAACGCTGCGCGGCTTGGGTGCGGGTGGGCACCTCGGCACGCGTGGCCGGTTGCTCGGAATGTGCGGTCAATTTTTCAGACGTAGCAAGGCGTCTGCGTTCGGCTGAGTTAATGGCTCGTTCCACCCGTCGTTGCAACACCTCCATTCCTTTGAGGGCGCCAGCCCCCCCTTTTCCCTTGAAGGTATAGTTCACCGCAGTATGGGTGCCTTGGCCCATTTCCAAACGGGCCCCGCGTTGATTTTTACGTTTGGCTTTTTTCGGTGCAGCTGCGAACGAGTTGACACACGAAAACAATAATACAACTGCACTACTCCACACAACTAGTTTTTTCATAGCTTCTCCTTTATTTATTTTGTTGGTGCAAACATTTCCAACGCACCCACGGAAATTATCTGCCCGTAGTTATCGACCGGATCGTATATAATACAATACTGGTCTGCGTTTAATACCTCTATATTGTCATAACCGGCGCGGTAAATAACCATCTTTTCAGCCGGCAAGTCATAGCGAACAAGCTCAAGTTCGTTCGGGCCTACGACACGTTCCCCCGCTTGGCCTTGTTTCTCATAAAAATCGACGACATCACGCACTAACTTAATCTGATCGGTATACAACATCTTGCCGCCGGTATCTAGCCACGCTTTGCGAAGTGCTCGTGTAGAAAAGTCCTTGGTAATCGTAACCGGGTTGGGGTGCGAACGTTCGAATGCGGCAACGGACCGTTCTACCTGTTGTTGCAGCACCTGCGTTCCTTTGAGGGCGCCAGCCCCCCCTTTTCCCTTGAAGGTATAGTTCACCGCAGTATGGGTGCCTTGGCCCATTTCCAAACGGGCCCCGCGTTGATTTTTGCGCTAGCAAATAATAGCACAACTACACTACTCCACACGACTAGTTTTCTCATACGCGCGGGCGCTCCTTAAAATACGGCTTACCAAACTATTGTAAAAAATGCGCCGGGTTTGCGCTAGAGTCTTTGGACCTAATTTGTTTTGGGCCTTTGGACCCAATTAACCACCCATGCAAAATTTGCTATCATAGAGCTATGATTTTTACCGACACCGGAATTATTTTACTGCGTCAACCGTTTCGCGAAAGTGACCGCGTCGTTTCCATCTACACGCGCGAGCACGGCCGCCTTAACGCGCGCGTTCCCGGTGTGAGCCGCACAACGGGCAAACTAAAAGCCTTGTGTGAGCCGCTTACGCTTGCCGACTTGCGCATTTACGTCAAGCGCGGCGGTGTGATGGGCACCATTACCGGCGGCAAACTTCACAGCGTTTTCCCTGCTATTCATCGGGATTTAAAACGCACCACCGCGGCCCTTCATTGTTGCGAACTGATGCTGCGCTTAACGCCGCTCCACCAAGTTAGCACGCCTAAATTCGAGCTTTTAACGCAGGCGCTTTTGTCGCTGGAAAGCCACGCTCCCACTCCGGCTTTTTCGGCGGCGTTTACGCTTAGGCTAATGATGCTGGCGGGGTTTGGGCTCGATCACCCGGTATTGCAAATCTCGCCGGAGTTTTGGCAACGCATGCACGAGGATAATTTTGAAAATCTTACGTTTGAAGATCCGCAAGACTTGCTCTATTTAGCCAAGTGCAATAGTGTGGTGCGCCGTTTCTTAAATCAATATTTAACCTACCCGCTGCAAACCGCCAAACCGCTGGGGCTTACCGACACGTTTGAACCCGCCTGGCACGAGGAGCCCGCCCTGGTATGATACGCAGTGTCATCTTTGATATGGACGGTACGATTTTTAATACCGAACATATTTATTTTGAGTGCTACCGTAAGGCCGCGGCCGAGATGGGCCTAAATTTTACTTTTGAACTCTTTGCGCAAGGGGTGGGCATCAGCCGCGAAGAAGCCAACAAGTTTATCAAGCAACACTTCGGTCAAAATACCGACGTGGAACATTTGCAAAACCGCACCTATGAGCTGGTGGAAGAATATTTACGCGACGGCGGCGAAATCCCTTTCTTGCCCGGTGCCAAAGAAGCTATTGAGCTGTTTTACAAGCGCGGGCTTGTGCTGGCATTGGCGTCTTCCAATATGCGCCGCTGGGTGGATTTTTACCTTGAGAAAAAACACTTAACAAAATACTTCCCGGTGATTACCACGTGCGAAGATGTAATCCACTTAAAACCTAACCCCGAGGTCTATTTGCGCACCGCCGCTAAACTGGGGCAGGACCCGCAAAATTGCCTCGTGTTTGAGGACTCCGTGGCCGGCGCCACCGCGGCGATTCACGCCAAAATGCGTACCTGTATGGTGCCTAATATTAAACAGCCCGACTCGTTTGTCCGCCAGCACGCTTTCAAGATTTATAAGTCCCTCGCGGACGTTCCCGCCGACGTAGATGAACTGTTAAGCTAACGGATACATCTTTTGTCCTTCCTGCGGGGAAGAAGAATCTCTTTCTCCCTGCGCGGCTTGCGGCGCAGTAAGAGAGATATTTTCTGTCTCTGTTTCTGTCTCTGTCTCTGTCTCTGTTTCTGTCTCTGTTTCTGTTTCTGTTTGGCATTTGGATTGACTATGCCTAGCGCCAATGCTTGACGCACCGTCTAAAACAGACTTTTTTTGCCAACGCGCTCTTGCGGCTTTTTGGCTAACTTTTTTGTTTTGCAAATAGTTCTTTTTGGACTCGTCTTTCCATTGTGTAAGCAACGTAAATAGCCGTTCCTCCTGCGGGGTTTGCGGCACATAGGTCGTTTCGTTTTCAAACGCTTGCTCGCAAATGCCCACCATGGCTCTGCCCAGTTGTTCATCCGTTAATCTACGGTATATAGCCAGCAAATCCGACGTATAGATTTTGATATACGGTATTTTCATAATGCTCCTACAAATTAGTTGGATAGTACAACGTATAGCGGTCGCTATGGGTATAGATTAGCAAGTTATGTTAGTGTTGTCAAGCACAAAAAAGACCCATTTTAGGCCTAGGAATTTTTTCCCCTTACGCGCGCGCGTGCCGCCAGTATACCTTCCTCCGGTGCGCCTAGAACTACGCAAAATTATTGTGAAAACTAAAAAGACCCATTTTAGGCCCAGAAACCCCGCGCCATAATGAGGGCAGCAAGTAATTATAGAGCGCGGGAGCGTAAAGCGTACCATCGCGATGTCGTGTACCTTGGCCGTGCAGGCTAGCACCGGACTTGCGCCACGTAAGATGATTTTTCAAAACCGCTTTTAGGTTGCGGGGAAAAGTTGCCCGCATAGGCGTGTCTGGATGACACGTCAAGGGCAAGTCACCGCAAGATAAAC
>CADBYN010000062.1 GCA_902798835.1 Candidatus Avelusimicrobium bubulum
TGCAAATGAAAATAAAACAGGGCCAGCTTCTCTCGAAGCCAGCCCTTCCAAAAAAAACAACGAAAACTTAGACAACTATAAACCTAATAACCCATACAACTTGTCACACCTAACGTAGTGCCGATGGCCGTGAGGATAGCAATCATCGTTTGGATGATATACTTCCATGTTTCTTTTGTAAACTTCATAAGCTATGCGTTTTAAAGATGATTCATCATTGTTTAATCCTGCTTACCACCTTTGAGGGTGTTGTTAGACTGCATAACCACCTCGATGGGATGTTCGGGATTTTCTTGTCTTTGTCTTGAATTGGCAGACATCCACGCCTTATTGTAGTTTTGCTTAGCCCTCACAGTCATGGTAACACTCTTTATGCAAGTGTTAACCTTGAAGTCCGTGAGCTTCTCAACGCCCTTGGCTTTGATCTTGGCTTTGAACCTTGCAAAGTTGGGAATGTCGATAATGTAACCCTGAGCGGTCAGCTCGATAATGCAGTTCACCATGTCGGTAAGAATGCCTTGGATAGCACCCTGCGAATACGGAGTGTTGTGGTTGTGCATATGCTCGGCCACATCTGCAAGTGTTTTAGTGCCCTCGTATACCAACCGTGCGCGCCACATACCCTTCACGTCGGCGTTGCCGGATTTCATTTGAAACAATTTATAAGTCAATGCCATAATGATAAAATTTTAAAAGTTAAGGATTCTGCGGCTGATCGGCAGGGGTTTCACTCTTCTTGCGGTCGACGTTGTACAAGGGCAACTGCGATATCTGTGGCGTGCCAAGCGCGCGGCGGAAGGCGGCCTTGCAGGGCGAAGTATTGCAGAGCAAGTGAAAGCCCTTGATATTTTTTGTAGATTCAAAGTCAGCTGGCTTGGCGGCCTGAGCTGCGGACATACCGATCTTGAACGTGCCGAGCTCGTTGAGTTTCACCTTGTAGCCGTTTTGCAAAATTTCGGAGAGGCAGCCTACAAAGTCTTGCAATACGCCTTGGATCTGGCCCTTCGAGTACGGTGTGTTGTGCATGCTCATGTGCTTTGCAAGCCCCGCCAAATCGAGTTCGCCCTGTGGAGCTGCCGTGGCAAAATAGAACGTCTTTCCGTTCTTCTTCTTGATTTTCTTGCCGACCATTTTAAATTTTACTGTCATAACAACATATTTTAGTTAAACATTCTACTGCAAATATACGCTCAGAATTGCCTAATCCCAAATTTTTAGAAGGAGTTTGAGCGGGGTTTAACATTCCGAATTATTTACATCAGAACGGCAACTTTGTCATTTATAGATTGTTACAGCTGTAAATAAAAAGTCAATAATGGGCTCATTTAACATTTCTCAGAGTAATCGGCTTCTTGTTAAGCTGGGCAACTGCTATAATCGGTGAGAAAACAATGAAGTTAGGGAGCAAAAACGGTGTAAGCATACATTCAATTATTCAATTATTCAGATGAAAAACGTGCCTATCGCAACGAAAAAAAAACTTATTCTATAGATAGTTATTAGTAATACCTCTTTATATTTTATATTGTTTATACATGTTCCTCTTTATATATATAGCTAAGACTGCTTAGATTCTCTCCCAACGATAACAATTTTAATTGAATAATTGAATAGAAGAATGTTAACCAAATACAAAAAAAAAAAACACTTAATAATTTTTTATTGCTTTACAAAACTACTATATTTGTAACCGCAAAAGTAAATTTTTTTGCAGCGTTATTTGACATACTGATTTAAGACATTAATTCATTTGCATAGGCTTTACCTCTCATTAAAGGGCCTCGACCCCGTATTTTGAACTTCACTTACAGAAATCTAAATTATTTTTTTTGCCTATATGGAAATCAAAACATTAACACACCCCACCTTCGGGAAAATCCGCACTGCGCTCATAGATGGCGAATATTGCGTTTCCCTAAAAGACGTGCTCAACATTTCGGGCATTGGAATCTATACAGTCTATGCAAACAGTATGATACAGGCTGGACAAATTAAACTACTTGTAGCCTCTACTGACAACGACGGTATCTATCTAACCATGCAGGGAGTTCATGATTTTTTACAGAGTGTAGTTTAACGCTTTTGGTTGACTATTTTAAGCCTTATTTTTAATGTTGGTTGACCCGGTTAAACATTACTTTTATATTGGGTGGATACATGGTTGGGGAGATAAGCCATGTTCCGATATACAGATAACTTTTCATCATCAGCTTTTGCAAATACCAAATAAATTGCGTAAGTTTGCAAAAGGAACAAGAATGAACGCACTATGG
>CADBYN010000063.1 GCA_902798835.1 Candidatus Avelusimicrobium bubulum
ACAATAAATCATTGGCTAAACTTTCCAGCGTCTGCCCAGGTAATCCCACCAACGAGCCGGAACCTACTTCATAACCTAGTTCTTTTAAATTGTGCAAACAACGCACACGATTTTCCCAACTCATGGCGGGATCTAATTTTTCATAAAGTATTTTATCAGTCGTTTCGATACGTAATAAGTACCGATCCGCGCCGGCTGCACGATAGGCCGCATATTCTTCGCGTGTTTTCTCACCGATACTTAACGTAACGGCTACATCTAATTTTTTGATTTCGCGAATAATTTGACACATCTTATCCGCCTCAAACCATAGATCCTCGCCGCTTTGTAAAACGATTGTTTTATATCCGTAACTAACGGCTTGTTTAGCCGTTTTAATTAATTGCTCGGCAGAAAGCCGATAGCGTTGTGCTTTTAAATTGGAGCGGCGTAGCCCACAGTAAAAGCAGTCATTTTTACAATAACTAGAAAACTCAATCAATCCACGTAAATATACCCCGTCTCCCACATATTTTTTACGCACGCGATCCGCTGCCTCAAATAAAAGGGTGGCATCCTGAGCCGATAACAGATCCATTATTTCTTGCTGTGTCAACGAATGGTTATTTTCAACTTGTTCGATTAAGGTGCGCATGGATATAGTATATAAAATTAGGTCTAAAGTCCCAAATTTGATCTAGGCACTAAACGTCAAGTAGCTAGGCACAATGACCCTGTTTTTTTCGCATTTCCACCACTACTATATGGTATAAGCAGTTAATTCCATTAGGAAAGGAGGTGGCCATATGTCAGCAAAAAGAGATTTTTCATCGGAGGCAATGCAGTTGCTAAAATTGCGCCGCCTTAATCGAGAATTTGGTCGGCTTAAAGACTTACTGGAAGATATGGATCTATTCCTTTTATAAGTGAACTCAAACCTCCTACAAGAGTCCCAAGCGCCCGCACTCCAAGCGGGCGCCCCTTTTTTTCTTGCCAAATGTTCGTACAAATGTTATACTAAATACATATGGGTCACTTTATCAAAAATAATATATATGCATTGTTGCATTTTTGCTCTCCCGCTGGGAGAGACAGTCGACGGATGTTTTGCGATATTTACAAGGGAAGCATCTTGCTAGCCCTTGCAGGTATTTTTATTTGCGTGTGGCGTAATACAATCGCGCTGTTGTATGTAAGAGACTGGCTTGTGATTTCTGACACGGCGTGTTGGATTTTGTTGGCTATTTTTGAATTAGTGGTTTGTCTTTCTTTTGTCTGCGCTACGATCCGCCGTTGGCAAGATTTAGATATTCGTATCCCTGCCAATGAATCCTTGCGCGAACTGATTCAACGTCCTCGGTTTTGGGCCGTATTAGCCAGTGCGGAAGGCTCCACCGAAAAAAATCAATATGGTCCTGCCCCGGCAGATAACCCAAAATCTCTGCTTGCGGAGGGGGAATTGTCGCAGGACATTCATAAGAAGTTATTTGTAGATATGGATGGAATTGAAGAACTTAAATAGTTCGTCAAAACTGTTAAAAATTTGTAAATAACGCCCCCAGGGGCGTTATTTTTTTGTATAATATAAGGGTACTTAGTGTAAGTATAAAATTATAATAGGAGAAGAGCTCCGCTCCGGCTCGGTCGTTTTTGGGATAAATGCGGCTTGGTCGGCAGGTTGCAGCTCTAAGTGTACAATAAAATGGTACTTTCAAACCAAGACAGAAAAGACATTATCAGCAAATTCCAATCCAGCGCCAACGATACCGGCTCTGCCGCCGTACAAATCGCGTTGATTACGGAACGTATTCAATACATTTCCAATCACCTCAAAGCCAACCCCAAAGACTTTGCGGGTGAAACCGGCCTTAATAAATTAGTTGGCCAGCGCAAACGCTTGTTGACTTATCTAAAACGCACGGACTTTGAAAAATATCAAGCCGTGACCAAAGAACTTAAACTCAGAAAATAACAGGGAAAACTAAATGCCTAACTTTAACCATAACTTTGACATACAAAGCGTGGAAGTTACCGTCGGTCGTGATACGATTAAACTGGAAACCGGTTTAATCGCTAAGCAAGCTGACGGCGCTGTGGTAGCCAGTATGGGGGATACCCGCATTCTAGCTACTGCCGTTTCCACTAAAGAGCAAAAACCG
>CADBYN010000064.1 GCA_902798835.1 Candidatus Avelusimicrobium bubulum
CTGTGATTTTTTTTGTTGTATGTATTGAGTTTTAGGCATAATTTACTCTACAAATGATTTCTCGGCAAAGCTCTTCATAATAGTTTTGCTGCGGCGTTGTGCCTTTACTTCTATGTACCATCCTGTCGGCAGCCGCCCTAACAAGGGGTGCTTTGCTCCTTTTAACAATTGCCCTGCAAACAATACCGATCCTTCCCAAAATACTCCGATCCCGGCAATGTCCGATAGCCAAATATCACGCGTTAGCGGCTCAAAACTTTCCGCAAAATCAACATTCAGCTCTCCGGAAGTGCCAATTTGCCTGTCTAATAAATTAAACAACTTATCTTGGGACAAAAACCACAAATTTCCTCCTTGTTCTTTTTTAGGGTGCACCAACCAATCTTGCCTGTTTGCCTGATATTCAAACGTTAACATATCACGCGACATAGCCAGTCCATCCGGTTGGCACACATTAATTTGCGGAATATCCAGCGGATCTTCTTCATCTAGCCGCCCGATAGCGATTTTAGGGGAACGCAACGCATTCAAGTGATATTCATCTTCTTTGCCACAAGCACAATATACAGATACAACTGTCCCCATAGTTGGATTTGTAGAAGGGGCAATAGTTTCATTAGACATCAGCAAAGCATTGGCTTTTTCAATTGCGCCATTTCGTTTGTATGCTAACGCCAAATAATATTTGTGTAATTCGCAGGGAATTTTCTTATAGCGTTCTTCGTAATACTGCACTAATTCTTTAGGGGTTGTGGCACTTAGCTGCCCCTCATTAGGTTTATGAATAGGATAAATCGGCTTGTTCATTATTTCTTGCAAGCGACCATAGCGGTATCCCATTGCTTCACGCATAGATTCTTCAGCTTGCTTACACTTGGCACAGGTTCGTCTATGTTCCAAATAAGCATCATTTATGGGCGCTTTTTCGTTTTTATTAAACTCATTTCTTATCAGGAGTAGCCGCTCTTTATCGTATTGAGAACATCCCCTAAATACTTCCGGCAATATGATATGCATTTGGTCTCTTCGGCTTACCGCCTGTTTGGGCAAATCCTGTAGTTTGGTTTGCAACGGAGCACGCATAATGGACTGTATAATTGGCTCTTGTAACTTCTCAAATTGACCAGGGAACTTATCAAAAAAAGAACTTATAATTTGTACCAGTTTTTTCTTCTCGCGGCTTGAATTGGTAATATGAGCCGCCTTGTACAGTCTCCCGTATTGTTGTTGCTGAATTTTTTGATCGGATAAAATATATTTATTACCCAAAATCCGATCCAAACAAGCCCAATAGGGATATAGTCGTTCTAAGTGTAGCCTTTTGGTTTCATAGGACAAATGTCCGCTTTGAGCCGGCATGCTATTTTGGACTTCTTTTGGCATATCAGAGGGAGATTTGGCTGCATTTACAACTATAAAGTTGTGGGTGGACAGGAAAAATACTAAAAATTTGTTAAAGGTACTGCTCGGCAATGACGATAGAAATTCCTTTAACTGCCCTATAAAGTCATCTACATTTGTGGCCTCTTGCGGTAATTCCGCATCTACTTCTTCGTTACCTGATTTGCCTTCTCTGTCGGAAACATATTCTGAAACAACTCCCGCTTGTGGGCATTGTTCCCAATCTTCGCCTTTCCCTATCTTGGATACGCAAAAGTCCGCAAACTCTCTTTCATGTTCGCTAATTTCGCCGTATTTACCCCAAAATTCATGCAAATCGATAGAGCCACTTTGCCATAATTCACAAAACCGGGAAGCCCTTTCATCGCTCTCCTTATTGCATGGGAATACCATCAATGCAACATACTCTAACAGAGCATATTCTGCTTGCTTGCGATCTTCCTGAAAATCTCGTTTTGTGGGTATGGCTAGATTCATAATAATTTCATTGTATCTTATTTCCAATGCGAATTGTCAAAAAATGCCAGATTGGCAATATATTTAGAAATGGTATGGATTTAAGGAGACCTTATGGCTATAGGTAAAATATCACTTATGCTAACCTGCGTACTGTTCTTGGCCAACTGTGCCCATGTAAGCGCAAGGC
>CADBYN010000065.1 GCA_902798835.1 Candidatus Avelusimicrobium bubulum
AAAAGCTATCAAGTTCACCCCAACGAGCAAGGCTATGCCAAGATAGCCGACAAAGTGCACAAAGTAATTGCGCCGTATTTGTAAACTGCACAACTTTTTTGTTCCCCTGGATCTTTCTCACACATCATCCCCGTACGTTGCTGTCGGGAATCTTCCACTTATTTTTCCCTCGCCCCTTGCGGGAGAGGGGTGGTGTTGTTTATTTACTATCAAAAAAATAACGCTTGAATCGTTTTTTTTTTTTCTTATACTGGGTTATATGCTAAAATAATTTCGTATAAATAGGGGAGTATGTATGCAAAAGAAAAGTTGTGCTACGGGCGGTTTTACACTCATAGAATTGTTGGTGGTAGTTCTTATTATCGGCATTTTGGCCGCCATCGCATTGCCGCAATATCAACGGGCGGTGACCAGAGCTCGTGCAGCCCAGTTGCAAACCCTACTTGATGCCGTCGTCAAAGAAAGTAATATCTACTATTTGCGAAATGGGCAGTGGCCTACTTCATTTAATCAATTAGATCTTAAATTTAACCTTCCCCGGTTAACAGGGACGTGGGCATCTCAATGTGGTACTAATATGGTTCGAAAAGATACGTTGCAAGGGGATGATTTTGAAATTTCGTTATATAACGGTGGTGTTGGGAAAAGATATAGAATTTTTGCCTACTTTACCGACGGAAAATATAAATGCCGAGGGATTATACACATTTTAGATCACAATGACGAACGTTGGAATGCGAAGGTCAATCATAAAACATTTTGCGGAGAAGACATTTACTATCGTGCGTGTGGATCAGCGAACTGTGACCCAGGTCTCTTTTGCAAGGATGTAATGGGCCAAAAAGTCTTTCAAAAAAATTTTTCTACCATTGATCTGTATAACTAATCTTAAACAAGCTGTCCATAGAACTCCCCGGTTAAGATCGGGGCGTTTTTTGTGTATCCAAATTTCATAAAATATAGATATGCATAAATATACCCGGCAGAGTATGATTATCGTTTCCGTGGCCAACGGCATTTTGCTTTTTGGCTACGGGCTCTCGCTGCCGTTTTTCACTATTTATCTAATTACGCAACTTCATTTAGCCCCGGCACTGGCAGGACTTGTTATCGCGCTGGCTGGTTTGTCGCGCTGTGTATCCAGTGCTATTTCCGGCGAGCTGGCCGATACCTTTGGCCGCAAAGCCGTGATGATGTGGGGGCTTTTTTCGCAAATTATTGCCATGTTTGCGCTGGGGCTTTGCATTGAGTTTCACGCACAAGCGGCTTGGGTACTGCTCACCTACTTTTTAACCACGTTTTTGGGTGCGTTTTTCCGTCCGGCGGCCAATGCCTGGGTAACCGATAACACCACCGGCAAAAACCGTGTACAAGCTTTTGGCATTATTCGCATTGGGCTGAACATCGGCTGGGCATTGGGGCCGGCAGTCGGCGGATTTTTAGTGCGCTACTCGTATAGCGTGGCGTTCTTTTTTACGGCCATCTTGTACGGGGTTACCATCTTGTATGTCTCGCGCTTGGTGCACGACCGTAAGCGTGTGCTTGCTGTACGCCGCAAACCGAGTTTTGTTTCCACGCTCTTATCTTTAAAAGACACGCGGCTAGCCAAAATTTGTTTATATGTGGTGATGATTACGGCGGTAAACTCACAGCTAGTAGTTGGGCTTTCGGTGCATTGTAAACAGTATTTGCACATGCCGGAATATTTTATCGGTTGGTTTTTTACCATTAACGGGGCCGTGGTGGTTTTACTGCAAGTGTGGGCCACCAAGGTAATGGCTAAAATGCGCCTTTCTACAGCGATGCTGATTGGATGTTTACTGTATGCAGTCGGGTTTGGCTCTGTCGGGTTTTTTGGCTCATTTTGGCTCATTGGCTTGGGGGTATTTTTAGCCGGAGTGGGGGAGCTCATCGTATCGCCCGGAGAGCAGACGCTCGTTTCCAATATTGCTTCGCGCGAAACACGTGGGCGGTATTTGGGGATGCTGATGGTGTTTTATAACTTTGGCT